>DASRSR010000050.1:0-10975 GCA_035656355.1 Edaphobacter sp. | reverse complement strand
CGTTGCCCATAACGCAACCGCGGAGGCTCCGGCGCGCGAACACTCCAATGAGATCTCGCCGAGGTGAAGCTCCTTCGATGAAAAGTACGTGTAAGGCGAATCATGCTTATAGAAACGTCCTACAGTTGGATCGCGAAAGAGAATGCATCCGCAGCCATACGGCTGAAGGCCATGCTTATGGGGATCGACGACGATGGAATCTGCAAGAGGAATCGCATCGAAGGCGAGCCGTACAGACGGTTCCAGATTTTCCGCCAGCGTAAAGTAGCCACCGTAAGCCGCATCCACATGGATGCGAAACGGATAACGCTGGCGTAATTCGAGTATCCGGTCCAGCGGATCGACCGCGCCAATTGCAGTTGTGCCCAGCGTTATGACCACCGTTCCAATCTGCTGCGTCTTCAGCATCCGTTCAAGCGCTGTAAGGTCCATGCGGCCGCTTGTATCCGACGGAATGGCCACAAAGGACAGGCCAAGCACACCGGAGATGCGGCCATGCGTATAGTGCGCCTGATCGGAGGCAGCGATCATTTTTCCGGGAGCAAGCTGTCCCGCGATCCATAGCGCTTCGAGATTGGCGAAAGTTCCGCCACTGGTCAGGTGACCGAGATGCTCGTTCCAACCAAACATCTTTGCCAGAGAAGCAACGGCTTCTACTTCCATGGCAGAGCTGGCGCGTCCGCCATCGAGCGCATGATTATTGGGATTGACCGACATCGCCAATGCGTAGGCTGCACGCGCGATGGGATGCGGTGGCTTCAGCATCTGCCCGGCATAGAGCGGATGCGCGTAAGGGTAGTTGTCGTGAAGGCGAGTCGCTGCCTGTTTGAGGATCGCGGCAGCGTGCGAATCGAGCGAAGTTACAGTGTGCGCAGGAAGATGCGCCTGGCCCGCATCGAGCTCATGTTGAGCTTCGGCGAGAAACGCAAAGAACTCGTCTGCCTGCGTCATTGCTAGAACGTGTGAGTCACGAATCCGAACTTCATGAAATATCCAAGGACGATGGCCAGAATGAAGGCAATCGTCGTCCAGGTAATCTGACAGCGCCGCTTCATGATGGCCTCGCCCAGAACAATCAGGATATAGAGCACCAGAGCGACAAGAATGCCGTCGAGGATAAAGGTACGGCTATAGTTTGGTGCAGAGACCAGAATGCGCTGAATGTGAAGCGGTGGAAACAGAGAGAAGATGGCATAGACCAACAGGAACATCACGAACTGAAGAACCGTAGACAGAAGTTTTTTCATAATTTTCCCGAGATGAGTTTAGAGCATCCCTTCGGATAATTGCTTCTTATTTCAAGAGAAGTACATGGTTCTGATGTTCTCCGGCAAGATGAAGCATCGCTTTGTCGAGCGTGACCAACACCAATCCTTCACGCACAGCCAGCCCGAGCAGATATGCATAGGTGACCTGTTTGTGGCCAAAGAGTCGCTTGAAGAATGGCGCGCACAACGTATGCCAATCCACAGTAATGGGCAAGTAGCAATAGCCCGGATGTTGCGCAAGCCGCTTTAGGACTTCGGAGGCTTCGCTCATCGTGACCTGCCCAGGACGAGGTGCGGTTGCGTTGCGAAGATAACCAGCTTCCGTAAATGAGCAGATAGCCCATCGGAGAGCAGGTGAAGCATAGAACCATGCCTTCACGAGTTGATGATAAACATGATCTCTGGCTGTCAGCGCGTAAAACACATTTGCATCAAGCAGGTATTCAGGTTTAGAGGCGCTCATCAGATAAGTTCATCCTCGGAAGCTTCCTTCACCATCTCTGAGGTGATGACATCGCCACTTCCAGCAATCTCAAGATAGCCGTGCTCGTTCAGTGCAAGCCGAGGAGATTCAGTTTGGGGAGGTTCAGATGTTTGCTCAGCGCGGCGCAGCAGTTCGCTGATCGCAGACCCAAGTGGAATTCCCTTCGCACTGGCGTAGGCAAAGGCAAAGTTGTAGGCATCTGCGTCGAGATTTACATTCGCTCTCATATAAGAATGATGCACCGACTTCCATTTCAGTGCAAATACTTATTCCAGTGCATACAGTATCCCTTGAAGAGGGTACCCACCCCTCCCCTGTACTTATGAAATAAAGTATCTGAAATCAGTAACATAGCAAAACAATAGCACCGCAAAGTATTCATTCCAGATACTTTACAGTCAAAGTCTTGATTATAATAGACTTAGTTTCCGCAGGATAAAGACCAGCGAAGGGTCCTATTTAAGGGTAGCAAATAGGGGCATACAAAACGGCAAATTTATCTACTTTGTTTTGTTATGGATGCAGGGGATTTATTCTTGACAGTATTTGAGAAGATAAAGGGCAAATCCAGGAATCTCTCCACTCCGGCGGCAAAGTGCGGCCTCTGGTCGAGATGACGTAATCAATTCTCTATTTCCCTTGCCTTTTTAGTGCCCAGCGGATGCCTTCATATTCTTCGGAGGCCGGGGGATAAAGAACAGAATCGGCAACATGCAGGCGCAGAAGACAGTCAGGTACTGGATGATGTCGAGATAGGCCAGCATGGCCGCCTGGCGATGCAGCTCATTGTAGATAAATGCCTGAGCGGTATGGACGGCCTGGAATCCATGCCCGAAGGCACCTTTGAGCGCATCGACTTTGGCGTTGAAGGCTGGGTTGGCGGTGGTCAGGTTGCGCACCATATTGGTTTCATGGGCTGCGGTGCGGCGCAGCAGCATGGTGGCCATAAACGCCGTCCCGCAGGAACCGCCGATATTGCGGGCGAGGTTGGTAAGGCCGGAGACGTCGTTATTTTCCGACTGCTTCACCCCAATGTAGGCAATGGTGTTGATGGGGATGAAGAGGAAGGCAAGTCCAGAGGCCTGGAAGATACGCAGAAAGACGAGGTATCCGTAACTGACACCGAGGTTCATGGTATGCATGGCGATCAGCGCCGTGGTGAGCATGAAGAAGCCAAAGGCGATGAGCTTACGCGGATCGACCTTGCCGGAAAGAAAGCCCACTACGGGCATCATGGCCATCATGATGAAGCCGGCAGGCGACAGCACGAGACCGGCAAGCTCTGCGGTATAGCCAAGCAGCGTCTGCACAAACTGCGGAATCAGCACGGTGGTGCCGTAAAGGGAGAACCCGAGCACAAACATCAGAAGAAAGCTGATAGCGAAGTTGCGCTTATAAAAGAGCGTGAGGTTGAGGATGGGGCGGTGTCCGGCGCGAAGCTGCTTCAACTCCCAAAAAATCATGAAGATAAAGGCGCATACGCAGACGACGGCAAAGAAGGTGATGAGGTGCGAGGAGAACCAGTCATCCTCCTGCCCTTTGTCGAGCAGGAACTCAAGTGAGCCGAAGGTGAGGCCGAGCAGAGCGAAACCAATGAAGTCGAGCTTAATGCCGTCGCGCTGGGTCTCTCGCACCTGCTTTTTCACATAAGGCGGGTCTTCGACGATGCGTGAGGTAAGAAACAGCGAGAGCAGACAGATAGGGATGTTGAGGAAGAAGATCCAGCGCCAGTCGAAGCGGTCGGTAATATAGCCGCCCAGCGTTGGCCCGATAGCCGGAGCGACGACTACGGCAAGGCCATACATGGCAAAGGCCTGTCCGCGCTTTTCCGGCGGAAAGGTGTCGGCAAGAATGGCCTGTTCCGACGGCGCCAGACCGCCGCCACCTGCTCCCTGCAGGATGCGGCAGAAGACAAGGATTGGCAGCGAGGGTGCCAGGCCGCAAAGAGCAGAGCTGATGCCAAACAGGGCCACGCAGATCATGTAGAACTTCTTGCGACCAATAAAGGTCGTCATATACGCGCCGGCAGGAAGAATAATCGCGTTTGCAACAAGATATGCGGTTAGCACCCAGGTGGCTTCGTCCTGGGTGGACCCGAGGCCACCGGCGATATGCGGCAGCGCAACGTTGGCGATGGAGGAGTCAAGCACCTCCATAAACGTCGCCAATGTAACTGTCATGGCGACGATCCATGGGTTAATGCTGGGCCGCCAGGGGCGCTCTTCGTGGTGATCGGAGTGTCCTTCGGCGTGGCGCGATTTAGAAAGCTTCGCGCTGGGTAGATCGAGTGTTGTCGTAGCCATGGATGAATAAAGATTGGATTGCACAAAAACAGGCACGATTCAGAGAATTCGTGCCTGTTTCACTCTTAAGTTTAGCTGAGCCGCAGCTTAGAGTTTCTTGTTTTATCGAGCGAAGGCAAATGCAGGGGTTTCTCCACTGCGCAACGGACGATCAAGCTGTCCGTTGCTCCGGTCGAGATGACGTGCTGCTTCGTATGGAAGCCGTTAATTAATTAGCGGGCACCCGCCGGGAAGTTCTGAGCATAGGTATCACGAGGCAGCCCCGCAGCACGGGCTTTTTTGCGAAAGGCCATGGCCTGGTCGTGGTCCATTGCACCGCCTACGGTAACCAGATAGGGCGCATGACCTTTAGGAGCAAAGACTTCGGGATGGAGATCAACATTCTTGCTCATAATCTGCGCGGCTTTATCGCGTGCCTGAGCTTCGTGATTGTAGGTATAGGCAATGACGCGCCATTGCGTCCGAGCTCCCGTTGCGGTAGAGGCGCTTTCAGCGGGAGCGGTAGCTGTTGGGGTAGGCGCAGGTTCTCTGCTGGCGGCAGAGACTGGCTCTGCCTGGACGGGCATGTTGGCCAGGGTTGCAATCTTCCGTGAAGGCTTGTGGAGGAAATGCCAGCCGACAAAGAGAACAACCAGCACAGCCGCTGCAATCGCTGCCCATTTAGGAAAGGGGCGCCGTTCTTCTTCTATATCTGCAACCGGAGCGGCGACTCGTTGGACAGGAGGCGGAGTTTCTTTTTGCGTTTCCACAATAGCCTTTGCGGGTTTTGCGGCCGCGGGCTGCTTTGACGGGACGGAAGCCGGAGACAATGCATTTTTAATTTCAGGCAGTCCCCAGACGCCGCTAATGCCGTTGGAGACGATTTGCTGAAAGGGCGTGGGCAAATTGGCTCCAGCAGGCTGACGCTGCAGCGTAAGGGCCTGCAGCAGAACAGTGCATAGAGAGCGGACGTCGCGTGCGCGGGCCTCATCGCCTTCCCTGCCTTCGGAGGCCTCGCGGATGCAGTCGCTGCGCAGCTTTACCACTTCGCCGACGGCGAGAACATTTGCCGGTTCAAGATGCTCGTGGACCAGACCTTTGGCATGAATCGCCTCGAGCGCGGGCACTAGGCTGGATGCGATCTGCATGGTCTCATCGGCGGTAAGAACACGGTTTGTCAGAATACCTGCGAGCGTGGCGTCCCAGGGCTCCATTGCGATGTAGAGCAGAGCGGTCTCGTCCAGCGTCGTCTGGCCGAATTTGCCGAGTTTGATGAGGTTTGGCTGACTGATTTTAGTGACCGCTGTCCAGCGGGCTAGAATCTCTGATTCGTCGAAGTGGGCTTCGATCAGGCGCAAGACGGCAGGCTTTCCGGCCTCGTCGCGGGTTGAAAAGAAGGCGCTGCGGCCTTCCGGTTCGAGGAGCTTGATGAGCGGGAACCGGTCAGCAACGGTCCGTCCTTCATATTCATTCCAAAGATGCATTTGAGCTTCCAATCCTGGGGAAATTTGCGGCAGGTAAGTACATCAGGGGCGCCTCATCGGTGCGAAGGCACGGCAGGCGCTTTCAATAGGACTTATTATGCTCCATCAGCGTTGTGTGTCTCAATGAATGCGCGCACCAAGAAAGGCACAGGCAAATTTTTCGCGGCCGTGGTGCGATAGTCGAGTGCTGAAGTTCGAGTTTTCACAGCGAACGCGGTCTAATACTTAAAGAGATAAGCTTGGGACTTCAGCAAAGGAGCGGTGAATGCATCCTGATCTTGAGAAATTGATTGAGCTGCAACGGCTCGACCTCGAAGCCAGACGTCTTCGGGACGAGATTGCAGCGCGGCCAAAACGGATCGCCGAATTAGAAGCGAAGGCAAAGGCGGCAACGGAACAGAAAGCCACCGTACTGGATCGGATCGCAAAGGAAGAGACCTTGCGGCGACAGCAGGAGCTCGACGTCAAGGACCACCAGGCAAAGATCGCACGAGTGCGCCGGCAGTTGGAGATGGCCACAACGACGGCTCAGGTAACAGCGTTTGAGCATGAGATTGCATTCGCACAGGCCGAGGTTTCAAGGCTGGAAGATGCTGAACTGGAGAGCATGGAGCGCAGCGAATCGCTTGAAGCCCAAAAGACGGCTGCGGAAGAAGCCGTAGAAGATACCGCGAAGGCGCTGGAGCGCGAGCGGCAACTCGCCGATGAGGCCGATGTGCGGGACCAGTCTGCACTCACAGAAGTTGAAGCGAAGCAGACAGCCTTGCGTCCGGAGATTGGTGAAGCAACACTGGCGAACTATGACCGCATTGCGAGAGGAAAAGGTACCGCACTGGCCGAGGCACTGAACCAGAAGTGCATGGCGTGCCAGATGATGCTGCGTCCGCAGCGTTGGAACGACCTGCGCAATCGTGATAATGAAGAGGAGATCATGACCTGCGAGAGCTGCGGGCGGCTGCTCTACTACGATCCGGCCAGAGATGCGCCGCAGCGCAAGACGGTACAGTCTGAGAGCATTGCGGCTTCGATTGTGCGATCGCTTTAGAAAGTAACGAAAATGCCTCAACGCCAGAACCCGTACCCAGGGGCTAAAGCCCCGTTGCTTTCTCGCAACGCTTATGACACGGCTAAAGCCGTGCCCTTAAGCAAAACTAAATTCTCGCTATATTTCAGGATTCGGTTGTTTCAGGACTGAAGCGCGATTAAGGACGGCCTTGAAGAGAATTTGCATAGACATGGACGAGGTGATGGCCGATGCTCTCACCGAGCATCTGCTGCGTTACAACCGCGACTACAACGAGCAGTTGACTATTGCCGACCTGGAAGGAAAGTGGCTGTGGGACGTGGTATCGATTGACCGGCATGATGCACTGGAAGCGTATCTCCGATCTGAAGACTTCTTTGAGCAATTGACGGTTATGCCGGAGTCGCAGCGGGTAATCGAGCAACTGCAACATAAGTATGAAGTCTTTATTGCAACAGCTGCAATGGAGGTTCCTACCTCGTTCCAGCAGAAGTTCCGCTGGCTGGAGCAGCACTTCCCGTTCATTCCGCCATCACACATCGTTTACTGCGGTGACAAAGGTATTTTGCGTGCCGATTATCTGATCGATGATAATCCGCGGCAGTTGCGGCGATTTCAGGGGACAGGAATCCTGTACAGTTCGCCCCACAACGTCGGGGTGAAGGGATTCAAACGCGTAAAGAACTGGCTTGAGGTGGAGAAGCTGTTTTTGGGCTGAACTCCAGCTCATGCTGATTTGCACGGAGTGTGAAGGAGTTTCAGATTATGGCATCGCATATTAAATCTGCCTCCGCCTGTTATTCATCAGTGGGAAAAGACCGTTCTGCACAAGTTTTAAGTCTTCAATTTCAGGAGTTCAAGCTAAGAGATGCAGATGCTTTTTATGCGCTGAATGAGGCATGGATTAAAAAATATTTTGAGATGGAGGCTTCTGATCACCGTGTGCTTGGAGATCCCGTCGGCGAGATTCTTCAACCCGGTGGCCGCATTTACATGGCATATGCAGGAGAACACGCTATTGGCTGCTGTGCACTCATCTTCGTGCGGCCCAATGTTTACGAAGTCGCTAAAATGGCTGTGTCTGAGCAATATAGAGGGCGCGGAGTCGGCCGCCATCTGCTTGCCTATGTCATTGGCCAAGCACAAGCACTGGGGGCCACATTGCTTACCCTCGTCACGAATGACAAACTCGCGAACGCGATCCATTTATATGAATCGCTCGGCTTCCGTCATCTTCCGCCAGAACCATCTCCCTATAAACGTGCAAACGTTTTTATGGAGCTTCCTCTGGCATAAGTACGGAATGGATTGTTCAGACGTAGAGGGCGGCTTCAAAACGCTGCATGACCTCTTCTGACCAGGCATGGCTCGCTTTGAACCAGATATCACCCTTCTCTTCCATGAAATTAGGGAAGTTCATGCGGCAGTAGCCGCGTCGTGCGCCAAAGTCGTATAGCGCCTGCGGTGTGCCGTCGAGATAAAGGACCGCCTGCAGGCCGTCGCGCGACCATTCGACGCTGGCAATGCGCTGCGGCTCAGGCCGCTGTAATTGTGCATCGCTTTTAGCCAGCGCCTCGACGTTATAGATGAGCATGGCGTCGAGGATGCTATGCTCATGCTCGGTTTGAGAACGGTCACAAGCATAGAAGTAGCCGGCGATACCCTCGTCCTCAAAGACGACAGTCCAGGGAACGGTGTGCGAATCGACGGAGAGGAAGGCGTGGCCGGGAACGAAAGAAAGCGACTGCATACTCTCACGATACGATAAAGAAAGGCATAGAGATCTGAAATCCGAGGCAGAAGAGCATGAGGCATTGGCAAGGTATTGATTTGGTGCGTAGCAGATGAAGTTTTTGTGGATTAAGATTGGCCGCCCGCAGAGGCTGGCCGCGCTGCTATTGCTGCTTTTTCTGGTGCAGTGTCTCTGGGTGGTGAACCGGCAGGAACTCTCTGAGCAGGACTACCGCTATGCCCGATGCGGACGCGAGATGTGGGAGCGGCCATCGCCGCTGGCCGGTTACTTCACTACCTGCGGCAACCTGGGAGGCGATGGAACCTTTGCCTATCGTGTTGCAGGGTTTCCGCTCACGGCGCAGCGGCTGGCGCTGCTGGGCGTCGATAAACTGCGCAAACCGGAAAACCGGCTTTATGCCAACGGATCGCTGAACGGTTCAACCTGGGAGGCGCGGCACGAGATTGGCAGCGTGAAGTACCTGCTGCATCTGCCATTCATCTTTTTTGCCATGTGGCTGGGTGCCGGGCTGTGGTGGGTGACACGGCGGCTGTTTGGCAATGAGGGCGCCTTCCTGGCGTTGGGTCTGTATTGCTTCTGTCCGGCGGTCGTGCGCTATTCCGTGACTCCGAATAATGATGTGCTGGCCATGTGGGGGCTCTATGGCCTGATATACACAGCCATGGGCGTTGCGCATGCCATGCAGGGACCGCAAAGGAAATGGAAGCCACGGATTGCGCTACTTACCGCGGCTTTGGGACTCACTGCGGCAGCGCATCTGATGGCCGCAATCTTCGGCTTTGTGGCTGCTGTAGTGCTGATGATGTATCTGGCCGAACGGCGGCGAAGCTACGTCATGCAGATTCTGGTCTTCGCGGCGATTGGCGCGCTCGTAATCCTGTTTGCGTTCTATTCGTTTCGCCCGGCGCCGTATAGCTATGTCTTTACAGGAGGCGCGGGGCGCTTCTGGTTTTCCCTTGAAGGCACGCGCAGCTTCCTTCTCGATATTGCAAACGCTCCCATCCTGATTGCAACTGCAGTCGCGGTTGTGCTGTACGCCGGGGTACGGCGATGCCGCTACTTCGGCAATACAGTGCCGCTGGTAATAACTCTTCTACTGTTTTCGCTGATAACGACACAGGTTGTCACTACGCCGTGGGTATGGGCACTGCCGTTTCTGTTTACTTTTCTCGGCGGCATCTTCTCCGATGTCTTTGAGTCGCGCTATCGCAAGCTCTTTCTCGGTTTGACTGGAATGGTGTTCCTGACCCAGATCATTGTCTGCGTGAGCGCGCTGCCGAAGATTGCGCACCCAAGCCCTCTATCGCCTTCCCAGCCGCACTCGCAGCCGACGATGGACCAGCGTATAAATCCGCGCATAAATCCCGGGACAAATCCCCAGATCAATCCAGGAGCACCGCGATGAGGCTCATCTCGCTTCGCACTATTGGCACGGCCTGCACTCTGGCCGCGCTGTTGCTTGTTGGCGGATGCAAACATCGCAAATCGACCTCAGCGGAAAATACTGCTCAATACGCCAATAATATTCAGTCACTGGTAAACGCAAAGAAGCTTCCTATTCTGCGCTGGCCCAATTTTTCTGACTACGCTCCGGCGGTTGCGACCTTCTACGACGATCGCAACTACGAGCTGGCCTGGATACGAAATGGCAGACCGACAGCAACAGCGTTGGCCTTTATCGACCAGTTTGACGATGCGGCGGCCAAAGGCCTGAATCCGGAAGACTATGATGCATCGCGCTGGCCGGGCCGCGTGGAGAAGCTTTCAGGAAAATCGGCGGATGCGATTGCTCAGTTTGATGTTGCGATGACGGTCGATGTGATGCGCTATATCTCTGATCTACGGATTGGACGTGTGAATCCGTCGCACTTCAACTTCGACATCAACGTGCAGTCGAAGCGCTACAATCTGGCCGAGTTTGTCTCCGATAACATCGTCGATGCCAAAGATATTCCTAAGCTGATTGAAGGAGTTGAACCCAATTCTCAGCAGTATCGCGAGACAGAGATCGCGCTGGGGCACTATCTCAATCTCGCGAAACAACAGCAGCAAGATGCCGCCGCCCCATTACCGACAGTGAGCAAAGCCATTCCCGCTGGAGAGCGCTATCCGGCAACGGAAGCGCTGCTGAAGCGGTTGCAGCTTGAGGGCGATGCTCCCACCGATGAGAGCATCCGGTCTTCGCATATCTACACCGCTTCTCTTTCAAAAGCGGTTAAACACTACCAGCACAGGCATGGGCTGGAAGAGAACGGGAAGCTGGGGCCGCAGACAATTGCTTCGCTGAACGTTCCGCTTTCGCAGCGCGTGACTCAGTTGCAGGACACGCTGGAACGCTGGCGGTGGCTGCCGGACCAGTACCTGAACGCTCCGCTGATTGTGAACCTGCCTGAATTTGTGCTGCGCGGCTACAGGCCAGACCATCAGCTCGATTTCAAGATGAAGGTGGTGGTAGGCAAGGTGATCGGCGAGCATCAGACGCCGGTGTTTGCGCACATGATGCGATACCTGGTCTTTCGCCCTTATTGGAATGTCCCTGTCGACATCGCCAAGAAAGAGCTTGTGCCGCACATGCAGCAGGACCCCCATTACCTTGATACTCATAACTTTGAAGTCACCAATGGCAAACACCAGGTACTTACCTCGTACACCACAAAGCAAATTGCTCAGGGCGGCGTGC
>DASRSR010000049.1:0-12954 GCA_035656355.1 Edaphobacter sp. | reverse complement strand
TATGTTACCGGCTCCACATATGTCATCGATGGCGGTCTAATGCGCAATTACCACGAACAGTAAATCCGGCTTTCTCCAAGAGACATCAAACACGTATGCAGACGGACAAAGGAATCGAGATTTACTCTTCGCTTCAGGAGTTGGTGCATCCGCAACGCACAGCGCTCCTGATCTACGACATGCAGGTCGGTATTGTGCCGCAAATACCAGATGGACAAGCGGTGCTCAGCAATGTCCAGACCCTTCTCAAGGCTGCCCGTCGCGCAGGCGTTCGTACGATTTTCACTCGCCACATGTCGCTGCCGCTTGAACTAATGGGAGCTTTTCAATATCGCATGGCAATGGCCTGGCAGCGCAAGCAGAATCCGGCAGAAGTACGCTCACCCTTCCTGCGCGACTCTCCAGCATTTCAGATCGCTCCTCAGCTTCAACCTCTCCCGAGCGAGGCCATCTTCGATAAACTCGCGATGTCGGCCTTTGAAGGCACACCACTGGCATTCACGCTGAGCGATTGCGGCATTCGCAGCATCATTCTGGCTGGTATCGCACTTGAAGTCGGCATCGAGCCGACATGCCGTCACGCTGCCGATCTTGGCATTATTCCCATTCTTGTCCACGATGCATGTGGAGCAGGCAATCCCGAAGCGGCGCAAAAATGCACTGCAACCCTTGAACATATGGGCGATACGATCGTAACGAATCTCGATACGATCACTGGCCTTCTTGGCGCTATTCATCCACAAGGCTAGTAAAATAGAGACATGCAACTAACCGTATATTCTGCAGCCTGGTGTCGCGACTGCCGCGAAGCCAAGCGATTTCTTGACCGTCACAACATCCCTTACCAGGAAGTCGATATTGAGACGACTCCGGGCGCAGTCGATCAGCTGTTGGCAAATGTAGGGAAACGCGCCATTCCTCAATTCGTTATCGATGGAAAATGGGTCCAGCCTTATCTCCCCGGCAGAGGCTTTCTTCATGCCGAAATGGCCGAGCTCTTCGGCGTCAGCAATAAATAAATAGTTCGTCACAACATTTCAATAAGGACTTCCTATGATCGCCCGCTATACCCGTCCCGCGATGGGCAAAATCTGGTCTGACGAGAACAAGTATCGCTGCTGGCTCACCGTTGAAACTGCCGCGTCACAGACACTCGCCAGATTTGGCCTTGTACCTCAGGCCGCAGCCGACGCTATTCGCGACAAGGGTAACTTTACGGTCGATCGCATCAATGAGATCGAGGCTGAAGTAAAGCACGATGTCATCGCCTTTACCACCACGGTCGCCGAGCATATTAATAATCCTGAGTATTCTCGGTGGCTGCACTACGGCCTCACTTCGACTGATGTTGTCGACACGGCACAGGCTCTGCAGCTCAAGGAAGCCTCGGCCATCATCCATACCGGAATTGTCGGCCTGCTCGATGTGCTCAAACGGCGCGCGGTTGAGTTCAAGCACACGCCCATCATTGGCCGCACACATGGCATTCACGCTGAGCCTTCCACCTTCGGGCTCAAGCTGCTCCTCTGGTATGCCGAAGTGCAACGCAACCTCGTTCGGTTTGATGCCGCCGCAGAAGACCTTCGTGTGGGCAAGCTTTCCGGAGCAGTTGGGACCTTCGGCCATCTCAAACCAGAGCACGAAGAAGCCATTTGCGCCGCGCTTGACCTGAAACCCGTCGCGATAGCGACTCAGGTAGTCCAGCGCGACCTACACGCGGCCTATGTTGCAACACTGGCTGTTCTTGCCAGCACACTCGATAAGATTGCCACCGAGATCCGGCACCTGCAACGTACCGAAGTCCGTGAAGCGGAAGAGTTCTTCTCCGAAAAGCAGAAGGGATCAAGCGCCATGCCGCACAAGCGCAATCCCATTACCAGCGAACAAATCTCCGGTCTTGCCCGCGTCGTCCGCGCCAACGCGCAGACAGCGTTCGAAAACGTCGCCCTCTGGCACGAGCGCGACATCTCGCATTCCTCTGCTGAGCGCGTTATCCTGCCCGACTCCACCATCCTCATCGACTACCTGCTGGCTAAGACGACCAACCTCATCGACAAGCTGCTCGTCTACCCCGCGCGCATGTTGAAGAATCTCGAATCGACCGGCGGCCTCATCTTTTCCGGCCAGCTTCTGCTCGACCTTGCCGAATCCGGCATGAGCCGCGAAGACGCTTATCGTCTGGTGCAGGGACATGCCATGAACTCCTGGAAGAACGACCTCGTCTTTCGCGACGAAGTCGCCAAGGTTCCGGAAATCACCGCCCGCCTAAATCCTGAAAAACTAGCTCATGCATTTGATTACAAGCGGCAATTAGCTAATGTAGATGCGATCTTCGAGCGGGTCTTAAATGAAAAGCCATAGTTTTTAGTCTTGCCTTCATTCCGCGGCGAAGCGGAGGAATAACAAAAGTTTTTGCATTTCCATTCCGCAGCGTAGGAATCTGCCTTTAGACTTCCATGGCGCCCCTCATCCAAATCGTAGATGCTGCCCTCGCTGATGCCACCCGTCGCAGCGGATCACATCTCGTCTGCAAACCCGGCTGCTCGCAATGCTGTATCGGTGTCTTCCCTATCGCGCATCAAGACGCAGCCCGCCTCCTTGGAGGCCTCGAAGCTCTCACCCAAATCGATCCCGAACGCGCATCACGCATCCATGCCCGCGTCAAAGACTCCCTCCCCCGCCTCGATCCCTGGTTCCCCGGCGACCGAAACACTGGCATCCTCAACGAGGACGATGACGCCGCCATTCTCTTTGAGGAGTTCGCCAATGATGAACCGTGCCCTGCCCTCGATTCCGAACACGGCACCTGCGATCTCTACGAGCATCGCCCCATTCTCTGCCGCACCTTCGGGCCGCCCATGCGCACCGCCGAAGACAACCTCGCCACCTGTGAGCTTTGCTTCATCTACGCCACCACCGAAGAGATCGCTGCCTGTGAACTCGACCCCATCATCCCCGCGCAGGAAGAGGCCAGCAACGAAGCCTTCAATGCCGCGCATGGACTCCACGGCCAAACCATCGTCGCCTATGCTCTCCGCAGGAACTAACTCGCCGATTGCACAATCAGCTTGACCGTGGTGGAGTGCTGCAGAATGCCTCCTGAGGGACTGGTCGCTGTTCCTGTCACGGTAATGTTGTAGGTTTTGACCAAACCTTCTGGCTGATTGCCGGTAAAGACCCGGCTTCCACATCCTGACAAACCGACGAGGCACGTGACGAAGATGAGCAAAATTGCTGCAAAAGTTCTTTGCCTGTGTTTCCGCCAGAGAAAGATCCCGGGATAAGGAAACAGCAGAAGTGCAAACAGGATTCCCGCCCCTCCCTTCTTGTGAGTTACAAGAGCGCTCTTTGGTGTACTGATAGTGAGTACAAATGTACCCGCGCCAGTTCCGGGCGGAAGATATTCGGGGTTGAAAGAAGCGGTTGTCAAAGGAGGCAATCCACTGGCAGCTAGCTTGATAGGACTGGAAAGACCTGTGCCTTGAGTCTGAACAGCAAAGCTGAAGCTGGCCGTACCTCCGGGCGCTATCGTCTGACTGATTGCTTGGGTAGAAGCAATGGTGAAGTCCGCAGAGTTGGATGGTGCGGGTGTAACAGTAATCAACGCGGGGGTCGAAGCGCTGGCAAGAAAATTCTTGTCTCCTGCATAGGAGGCGGTTAGGGTGTGGGTTCCTGCCGCAAGTTGGCCGACAGTAAACGATGCTGTACCTGCCGAGGCAGGAAGAGTTGCGATTGGTGTTGTTCCATCCAGAAGCGTAACCGCTCCCGCTGGCACTCCAGTTGTTGTGCTGATCACGTGCGCCGATGCAGTAAGCGATGTGCCTGATGCGATAGAAGCCGCCGACGTGGTGAGTGTTACCACAGTTGGCGCGGCCTTAATGGTAAGCGACGCGGGAGTTGCACTGACGACATAGTTTTTGGCTGCTGCTCCTGTGATCGAAGCAGAGACTGGATAGGCGCCTGCAGAAGAAGCGTTTGTCGCAGGCGTGGCAAAGCTGACATTCAGCTTGTCGCTGTCCTGAGGCAACATTCCTGCGATACTGCCGGTGAGCACAGGAATGGCTTGTCCATAGAGCAACGTAACGGAGTTTGGTACTGCGGTGAGCGGCCGCGGGTCGATGCGAAAGTTCAACGGTGAGCTTTGAACGGAAGCGTGCGCTGAATCGCCAGCATAGCTTGCGATGATGGTGTACTGCCCTGCCGCGAGTGTTTGTGTATCGAAGCTTGCCGCATTCGCAGTAAGAGATTCGCTCACAGTCGCTGTCTCAGGAGTGAGGAGAGTGAACGTGACCTTACCGCTTGCATTTGTTCCTGGCGCAAGACTGGCGGTAATTTGCCCGCTGCCATAGATTATCGCCGGCGATGCAGCTAGTTGAAGAGTACCGGGAGTAATCGGCGCTAGCCCCGCAATGGTGTAGATGTACGAGGCAGACTGAGTATCCATTTGGCGAACGCGCTGATTATGTGAATCGGCGGTTGCCAGCAACCCTGAAGGCGCCAGAGCAAGGGCACGCGGAGTATCGAGTGCAGCTTCAGCAGCAGGACCGGTATCTCCGGCAAAATTCTGCGTGCCATTGCCGGTCATCGTTATAATGGTTTCCGTCTGAGCATCGACGCGCCGGATGCGGTTGTTACCCGCGTCGGCGATGTATAGATTGCCTCCACGGTCAAGAGCCAGTCCATGAGGCAGCGCGAGAGAACCAGCCGTAGCAAGACTGTTATCTCCAGCAAAACCAGAAGAACCATTGCCAGCAATAGTTGTGATAATGCCGGTGGCAGCAGCCACTTTGCGGACACGATGATTATGTGTATCCGCAATATAAAGATTGCCTGCCGCATCGATTGCCAGCCCTGTAGGCGAGTCGATAGAAGCAGCAATAGCAGGACCGTTGTCACCCGCGAAGCCCTGGGTTCCGTTTCCAGCCACAGTTACGATCAAGCCAGTCGATGCAATGAGCTTACGAACGCGGTAGTTCCGACTGTCTGCAATATAGAGGTTGTCGGCGCCGTCGACAGCAAGCGCCATTGGTAGATCAAGACGTGCGGCAGACGCCGGGCCATTGTCCCCGGAAAATCCGGCAACCGTGCCAACAACGGTTGTGATCGTGCCAGTATTCAAATCGACGCTGCGAACTCGATGATTGTGTGTATCGGCAATATAGAGGTGCTTCTTTCCATCGACGGCCACCCCTTGAGGAGAATCCAGTTGCGCTAATGTGGCAGCGCCTCCATCGCCAGAAAACCCCTGGGTTCCATTACCGGCAACGGTCGTAATATTCCCTGCAGAATCTACTTTCCGGACAAGATGGTTGCCCGTCTCGGCGATGTAAAGATTTCCATCTGCGTCATAAGCGATTGCCGATGGAAGATTCAGTGGCTGTGCCGTTGCCTGTACCTGAGAATAAGCCGCTGGACTCCATAAAATGCAAAGAAGTGCCGTTAACCACAGCGTGGTGGAAACAAGGCATGTCTGCGGCACAATGCTCTGCTGGCCCATGGGGAGTGTGTCTTGAGCTTACACGAAGGCAAGGCAGATGAATCAGATTTTTGCAGCGCGATTACTCTGCAACCGTGCGATTGCGAAGCTGACCTAGCTTGCTGATGGTGATGATGACTTCTTCCCCAGGCTTGAGCCAGCGCTGCGGCGTGCGCCCCAAGCCCACACCCTCTGGTGTTCCTGTGCTGATAATGTCTCCGGCCTCAAGTGGCGTGAGACTGGAAAGATGCTCAATCAACTTCGGAATTTTGAAGATGAGGTCGCTGGTGTTCGAGCTCTGCAGCGTCTCACCATCGATGGTGAGTGAAATATCCAATGAGTGCGGATCGGCAACCTCGTCGGCGGTCACAATGGCTGGCCCCAGTGGACTAAATGAAGGGAAAGATTTGCCGAGTGTCCACTGGCTGGTGGCAAGCTGAATATCGCGCGCGCTTACATCGTTGAGAATCGTATAACCGAAGACGTGCTGTTGCCAGTTAGCAGCGGGGATCTGATAGCCCGGCTTGCCGATAACAACTGCGAACTCTGCCTCGTAGTCTGGTTGTGTGCTGATCTTTGGCAAAATAATCGGCGCATCGGGTCCGACCACGGAGCTGGATAGCTTCATAAAGACAGTCGGTACCTTCTGAACTGCCATCTTCGATTCATCGGCGTGTCGCTGATAGTTGAGTCCAATAGCGAAGATCCGTGGCGGATGCGGAAGCGGAGCGTGTAACGTAACGTGCGAGAGCGGTAGCCGGGGTGCCCCCTGCAGCTTTGCCTGAATCTCGTCGAGCGCAATCTTCCCTGCTTCAATAATGTTCTGCACAGAGCGATAGCCAAGAGAGGAAAGATCGACAACTTCATCTTCCTTACCTTGGTTGGTTATCAGCGCTCCAACAGAAAGAATATTGGCGTTGAACTGTTCTGGGGCTACCGATGTTCCCGGAGTCCGGACCGGCGGATTTGCAGTTTCAGCCTTTGTCGAAAAGGTGACGAGCTTCATTAACGAGTACTCCAGGCCTCGCCTTGCGGAAAGGCGTAGCGGGTAAGAGATTCTTTGCGTATTTCAATACTGTAACCGGGCTGCTCCGGCAAAAGATAGCGGCCGTTCCGGATGCGAACAGGATCAATAAAGTGCTCGTGCAGATGATCGACAAACTCAATAACTCTATTTTCAAGTGTTGTGGAGACGCTCAGAAAATCGAACGCTGAAAGATGCTGAACATATTCACACAAGCCTACGCCGCCCGCATGTGGGCAGACCGGAACGTTAAATTTAGCGGCAAGCAGAATAATGGCAAGATTTTCATTCACTCCGGCAACACGACAGCTATCAAGCTGCAGAACATCAATCGCCTGTGCCTGAAGGAACTGCTTGAACATAATCCTGTTGTGAACATGCTCGCCGGTTGCGATGCGTACCTGGGGAACTTCGCGTCGAATCCGAGCATGTCCCAGAATGTCGTCTGGATTGGTCGGTTCCTCCATCCACCATGGCGAAAGTTCAGCTAGCTGCCGGGTACGCGCGATTGCCTCCGTGACGCCCCATTTCTGGTTGGCATCGACCATCAGCTTATGTTCCCAGCCAATCTCTTCGCGGACGATGTGGCCACGGCGAAGGTCTTCTACAGGATCGCCGCCAACCTTCAGCTTAAAGTGTGTCCACCCCGCAGCGAGTGCCTCTTTTGAAAGGCGGCGTATCTTCTCCTCGCTGTAGCCAAACCATCCAACTGAAGTTGTGTAAGCGGGATAGCCCTCTTGTCGCAGCAGGGCCAACCGTTCAGCCTGTCCCTTGCGACGGGAGGAAAGCAGATCGAGAGCCTCTTGCTCCGTCAATGCATCGTCAATGTAACGGAAGTCGATTGCGCTGACCAGTTGGCAGGGCTCCATCTCAGACAGCAATTGCCAAAGCGGCTTGGATTCTGCACGCGCATACAGATCCCATACGGCATTGTTGAGTGCGGCGGCGGCTAGCTGGATAACGCCCTTCTCCGGGCCGAGCCAACGAAATTGCGTATCGTCTGTAAGCTGTCGCGCAAAGGCACGGAAGTTATCGGTAATCGACCCGAGCGTGCGATTCACCACGTAGCGCGCCAGATATTGCGCTGCCTGGACAACGAGGTCTGTTCCCCGTCCGAGAGTGAAGGTAAGCCCGTGTCCCTCCAGTTGAGTATTGGTCTCAAGGATGCAGTACGCTGCAGAATAATCAGGGTCTATATTAACGGCGTCAGATCCGATGTGGTCCCGCGATGTCGGAAAACGGAGGTCGATAACGCGGACGGCTGTAATGAGAATATCGTTCAACTTAGCGGCTTTCCTCTTCTTTGATTTTCAGCAGTCGTCAAGATTGGCTAAAGTTCAGGCTGTCGTCCAGCCTCCGTCGATGGGAATTACGGCACCATTAATAAACTCTGCCTCGCGTGAGCAGAGATAGCGGACAAGCGAAGCGATATCTTCAGGCGTTCCAAGCCGCCCAATAGGCTGCCGAGCAACCAGTTCTGCGCGAATCTTATCTTTCTCGTGGGCATGGTACTTTTCGAGATAGCCTTCGACAAAAGGCGTCTGAACCGTACCGGGAGCGATACAGTTGATTCGAATCTCTTTGGGATAATCGACAGCGATCTGCCGGGTCATCGCCTGCACCGCGCCCTTGCTGGTGCAATATGCGAACCGTTGCTTCACGCCTACCGATCCGGCAACCGAACCGATGTTGACGATACAACCATGCGATGCCAGCAACCGGGAGAATGCAGCCTGCGTCACCAGAAAGACGCTATTCACATTCACACGCATTACCCGCTCAAAATCTTCCTGCGAGGTCCGAGTAATATCGCCAACCAGGCCAATACCGGCGTTATTAACTAGAATATCGAGCTGTGGAATGTGCTCCATGGCCGCTGCAATAGAGGCGGCATCGGTTACGTCCATCGCTACCGCTTTAGCATTTGGCAACTCTGATGCCAGCACTTCGGCGGCCGGGAGATTGAGATCGGCAATCAGAACATGAGCGCCGGCACCTGCCAGCTCCCGCACCGTAGCCGCACCAATGCCGCTGGCGCCACCGGTCACAAGTGCAATCTTTTTTTCCAGGCGAAAAGATTCTGTCATAGGTTGAAATCCATTTCTTACACAATGAGAATAACTCTTTTTTGCCATTACGGCGAAAAGTTAATTAAACGAACTCAAATCTGGATGAGCAAGCCGTCAAGACAACCAAAATAGGCGGAGGGCACTATTCGATGCCCAACCGATGTTACTCTTTCGACTGAATCAGCGCACCCGGCTCAAAGCCAACCAATGGAGGAAGAGATGCCCCGTCATTGCCTGACACTGGACCTGAAGAATGATGAAACCGCGATTGCGGAGTACAAACGCTATCACGTCAAAATATGGCCGGAGATCAAACAGAGTCTGATCGATGCCGGTATTGAGGAGATGGAAATTTATCTCGCTGGAACGAGGTTGTTCATGATTATGGAGGTAAGCGATCGCTTTTCCCTCTCGGCAAAAGCTGCTGCGGATGCCGCCAATGCTAAGGTGCAGGAATGGGAAGCGCTGATGGGGCAATTTCAGCAGGAACTGCCGCAATCCCGCCCTGGGCAGAAATGGGTTGTTATGGAAAAAGTATTCAGCCTGGCAGAGCAATAAATGGCTTAGAATCTTCTGGCAGTCAAAATGAAAGCCTTGCCCTAACTAACTTTTATTCCAACGGACTAGGGTGCATCTAAGGCCTTAGTTTGCATCCAATGGCAAAAGGGATTGAACTTCGGTTCATCGCCAGCAATTACGGAGGAAGACATGACGAACACGAAGGCAGTAAAAATATGGGCCACTCTGGCGCTTAGTACAGCCATGATCTTGAGCGGGTGCCATAAAAATGCTCCACAAGGTGTGAAGAATGCAGATGGCTCAATCACAAATCCAGATGGTTCCGTGACTTATCCGGCGGGCACCAAACCTGCAATGGCTACAAGAAATCCCGATGGATCCGTCACAAATCCCGACGGTTCGGTAACCTATCCTCCCGGATCGGCAAAGGCCCAGCAGGAAGCTGCCAATAATCCTGGCAATGCCGCCAAGGCTGCGGCTGCCGCGCCGGCTCGCTCTTCAGCTCCAGCCCCGGCCCGACCTGCTCCAGTAGCTCCGCGCACGCGTACAGTACCTGCAGGGACCTCGATCCCCGTCACAATGTCGGAGACGATTAGCGCAAAGAATAATAACGTCGGCGACAGCTTTAGCGGTGTTTTGAGCGCTCCTCTGACTACCGAAGACGGAGGTACCGTCTTTCAGCGTGGAACCGAAGTTAACGGCACCGTCGTAGCTGCCAAAGGGCAGGGACGATTTAAAGGTGCAGGCGACTTGGCCATCCAGTTAACTTCCATCGGCGGAATGCGCGTCAGCGCCAGCACCTATGAGGTTGCCGTAAAAGGTAAAGGGAAGCGAACAGCTACTCTGGCTGGTGGCGGCGCCGGCCTCGGCGCGCTGATTGGCGGCCTCGCAGGCGGTGGAAAAGGTGCCCTTATTGGCGGTCTGGCAGGCGCAGGCGCAGGTACCGCTGGCGCTGCTTACACCGGAAACAAAAACGTTGTGATTCCAGCCGAATCGCGCGTGACCTTCCGGCTTGAGTCTCCTCTCACCGTCCGATAACTCTATCTCCTTTCTCAAAACGCGCCAGGTGTATGCCCGGCGCGTTTTCTTTGCCAGGCGATAAACTGAGTTCATGCAATTGAAACCTGTATTCCTGCTGTCCGCAACGGATATTGCTCACTTTCCTGCTGCAGCCAGGACGCAGGGTGCGCCCGAGATTGCGTTTCTAGGCCGATCCAATGTAGGCAAGTCGTCGCTCATTAATGCATTGCTCGGGTCAAAGCAGGCGCATACCTCTTCTACACCAGGCCGCACACGCGCCATCAACTTTTTTGCTCTTCATGAGAGCAGTGGCACAAAGACGAAGCCAGCCCCGAAGCTGATCTTTGCCGACCTCCCTGGCTACGGCTACGCGAAAATATCAAAGTCCATCTCTGCCGAGTGGCCCCGGTTTATTGAGCCATATCTTGGCGAACGAGAGGCGCTCGCCCTTTGCATCTGCCTCGTTGATACCAATATCCCTCCGCAGCCCAGCGACACGCAATTGATTCAATACTTCCAGCAGACGCAGCGGCCTTATCTCGTCGTAGGGACTAAAGCTGATCGGCTTTCCAAGAATGCATTGGCGAAATCGCTGGCAGCGTTGAAGCGGGAGCATGGCATCGACGAGATTCTGGCTATCTCAGCCAAGACCTCTGCCGGAACCAAAGCGCTGTGGCAACGAATACTCGAAGCAGCCGAAAAATAAAGAGGCTGCAAGCGATTCCTTGCAGCCTCTCCGGAATCGTGCCGATTTCTTAGCCGCCGTAATATTCCAGTCCAAGATGAGTAATTAAGTCTTCACCCATAATGTGACGGAGTGTGTTCTTAAGCTTCGTGTGCTGGATGAACAGATCGTGCTCAGGATAGATTCCTTCGGCATGTTGCGGTGCCTTGAAATAGAAGCTGAGCCACTCCTGAATCCCCAGACTACGAAGGCTTGGTGTGCGGACCGCCAGGTCCAGGAAGAGCACAAGATCGAGCGCCAGAGGTGCCGCCAGAATGGAATCGCGGCAGAGGAAATCCACCTTGACCTGCATTGGATATCCAAGCCAACCGAAGATATCGATATTATCCCAACCTTCTTTATTATCACCACGTGGCGGGTAATAGTTAATGCGAACCTTGTGGTAAATCTCCTTATAAAGATCGGGATGCAGCGATGGCTGAAGGATATATTCCAGCGCACCAAGCTTCGATTCTTCCTTGGTCTTGAACGACTCAGGATCGTCCAGTACCTCTCCATCTCGATTGCCCAGAATGTTGGTCGAGTACCATCCACTGACGCCCAACAGGCGCGTCTTGAAGGCTGGCGCAAGCACAGTCTTGAGGAAGGTCTGCCCAGTCTTGAAGTCTTTGCCGCAGATCGGAGCATTCATCTTTTTGGAAAGCTCTTGTAGCGCGGGGATATCGACAGTCAGGTTCGGCGCTCCATTCGCAAATGGTACGCCTTCCTTCAATGCCGCCCATGCATAAAGCATGGAGGGCGATATGCCTGGATCGTCCTTGACCAGCCCTTTCTCAAATGCCTCGAGACTCTGATGAACTGCGGAAGGCTCAAGAAATATCTCAGTGGAGCCCGTCCAGATCATCACCTGGCGATCGGTCTTGGTTTTGAACTCTGCAATATCGTTGCGAATCTGGTTAGCGAGATCGCACTTATTTTTTCCGGTCTTGACCTTCTTACCCTGAAGCCGTTTGACGTAATGCTGATCGAACGCCGCCGGCATCGGTTCAATGGATTCCAGAAAAGGCTTAATCTCATCGAGCTGGTCTTTATCCAGCACTTGAGCAGTACGGGCAGCGTCGTAGAGGTTGCCGCCAAAGATGTCCCATCCTGTGAAGACAAGGTCATCGAGCGGTGCGATTGGAGCAAAGTCCTTGATGAGCGGGTTGCGTCCTTCATTACGCTTGCCCAGCCGGATCGTTCCCATCTGTGTGGTTGAGCCGATTGGTTTCGCCAGTCCGCGGCGGACTGCTTCGACTCCAGCAATCAATGTGGTAGCGACAGCTCCCATACCGGGAATCATGACGCCTAGTTTTCCATTTGCAGGTTTTATATCTGCCGCTGCTTGTGTGGCGGCTTCGGGATTAGACATAACTGAGCAAAAACCCTTCTATGAGGCAATTTTCCGTTTGTGCGGAAGAGCCAGTATCGCGCACTGCAGACA
Organism: Edaphobacter sp.; assembly: GCA_035656355.1. Classification (GTDB taxonomy): domain Bacteria; phylum Acidobacteriota; class Terriglobia; order Terriglobales; family Acidobacteriaceae; genus Edaphobacter. The sequence goes on along the minus strand of DASRSR010000049.1, from coordinate 678 downwards.
AGCGGCGCAAATGACTTAAGCACCACTAAATAGAGTCACCGATAACCTTCCCAAGATTAGCGATAACGTAGTCAGGACGCGGAAATCGAACATCATCGAGCTATGTTCAATCTCGCTGTAATTAATCTTCCCTCAGTTAGCTTGCGATGTGCTGGACAGGGCGTGTGATCTTCTGCTCTTCTCCATGGCCGAACCGTTTCTTCAATTTCAGCAGAGGAGATTCCAGATACCGGAATGAGAGCACCGCGATCAACAAAGTGCAGGGTAAGCCGATAACGGCGACCACAATTGCAATAACAGCCTGACTGCGCGGTCCCAACATGGCACGTGCAGCTTGTTGGTAGAGATCGAGGAAAAGCACATGGTAGACATATAGTCCATAACTGATGGTTCCCAACCATCGTAGCCATCCCACCTGCATCGCGTGACGGAAGCGAACCCCGCTGATCGCGAGCACAATCATCGACGCTCCAAGAAGAGCGAGGAAGGCTAGTCCCGCAGCCGTCATCCACGGAGCGGCCAGTTCGAAGCCGCCGTCAAGGACCGCAATTCCAATAATGGCGAGCACCGAGACGGTAGCACACCAGGGTGCCCATCGAACGATCTGTCTCCATTCGTCTTCGGAACCTCGAATAGAGAGAGCAAGCCATGCACCGGCAGCCAGTTCGCCCGCGCGCG
>DASRSR010000048.1:0-24404 GCA_035656355.1 Edaphobacter sp. | reverse complement strand
CATGTCGGCATCCTTGCAACAAGCGGCCTTACCATGGGCTACTTCGACGGCAATACGGTTACTGCCTATTGGAATTACGCGCAACACTTCGCAATCAGCGACCGCTTCTTCGGCACGAACTTCGGGCCGTCAACTCCGGGTGCCATCAACTTGGCTTCCGGCCAAACCAACGGTGTAGTCAACGACCAAAATGCCGAAGGCGGTATTGTGGCGGATGGCAATGGTGGATTTACCATGATTGCGGACCCGCAACCTGCCGGGGATCTTTGTACGAGTACCTCAGATGCACTCGTCCATATGACAGGACGAAACATCGGCGACCTGCTCACAGAGGGAGACGTGTCGTGGGGTTTTTTCCAGGGCGGTTTTGATCTCAGTGTTGTGAATCCGAATGGAACAACTGGGTGCCGACGTTCTTCCATGTCGAAGTGGACGGCGGTCAACAAGCGCGACTATATCGCCTTTCATCAGCCATTTCAGTATTACAAGTCAACGGCCAACCTGAAGCATGTTCGTCCTTCATCGCCAAAAGTGGTCGGAATGAACAAGGATGGTGGTGCGAATCATCAGTACGATGCGCACGATTTCTTCGACGCCGTAAAGGCAGGCAATTTCCCGACAGTGAGCTATCTCAAAGCCCCGGGCTTTGAGGATGGGCACTCAGGCTACTCCAGCCCACTCGATGAACAGCGCTGGGTTGTCGGCATCCTCAACTTCGTGCAAAAGCAACCAGAGTGGGAGCACACGGCGGTCATCATTGCCTATGATGATTCGGATGGATGGTATGACCACCGAATGGGGCCACTAGTGAATGGCTCATCGACAACTCAGGATGCGCTTAATGGCGTCGGGAAATGTGGCGATGGAACGAATGCACTCCCCGGCGTGAATCCTGCGACCGAACATGCGCAAGGCCGTTGCGGCTTCGGTCCGCGTCTACCTTTGATTGTCATCTCTCCATGGGCGAAAGCAAATTACGTCGATCACAATGTCACGGATCAGACTTCGATCATCCGCCTAATAGAAGACCTTTATCTCGACGGTAAGCGCATCAGTGGAGGCTCATTCGATGCCCAATCTGGGTCGCTGTTGAGCATGTTTGATTTCAGCAAGGGCAAGCCGCAGAACACCGGAAAGCTCATCCTTGATCCTGATAAAGGAACGGTGGAAGCCGGGAAGTAGAGAGCACATTGAAGCAATGGACACGCAGAAGGCTCATGCAGAAGGGCAGCCTGGCTATGACCGGGCTACTCAGCTTTCCGAGCATCGCCCAAAGTACGCGCAACACTTTGGGACGTGGTATGGAGATGCCTCATCTGGCATCCGGTCGCGCAAAAACACTGGATGCGATGAAGCTGGCCTCATTCGTAGATCCATTGCCGCTGCCGGAATTACAGAAAACAAAAGGGCGGCGTTCTTCAGAATTGCATGGTGCAACGGATGCACCTTATTACTCCATCCGCGTTCATGAAATCTCTTGCAAAATGCACCGCGATTTACCTTCGTCAAGAATGTGGGCATATGGAAGCACGTCAGCACCTGTACTGTTCGACGTGCAGAGCAATGAAGGTGTCCTGATCGATTGGATCAACGATCTGCCCGCAAAGCACATTCTTTCGCTTGATCCTCCGATGCACGGAATGCTGAATGCTCCCGAAACGCGAACTGTCGCGCACATGCACGGCGCGCGCGTTCCTAGCATCAGCGACGGCTATCCAGAGGACTGGTTCGGCACGGGAAAAAGCAAGCTATGCTTCTATCCCAATCGGCAGGATGCAACCGGACTCTGGGTACATGACCACGCGATGGGAGTTAGCCGCTTTAATGTCTTTGCCGGTCTCATGGGCTGGTATCTGATTCGTGATGAAGTTGAGAAGGCATTGAATCTGCCATCTGGAAAGTACGAGTTACCGCTTCTCATCTATGACCGGAGCTTCGATCCCCAAGGCCAGCTTTACTATCCCAATCCGCCAGATGAAGGCGCTTGGGCGCAGGAATTTCTAGGCGATGCCATGGTGGTTAACGGCAAAATTAAGCCATATCACGAGGTTGAAGCCCGGAAATACCGCCTGCGAATTGCAAACACCGCAAACTCGCGCTTCTTCTCCCTTTCGTTATCAAACGGACAGAGCTTTTATGTCATCGGTTCGGACCAAGGACTGCTCTCTGCAGCTGTCGCTATGAAGCGCCTCGTCCTATCTCCCGCCGAGCGGACTGACTGGATTGTCGACTTTAGCAGCGCACGTGGCGAGAACATCGTTCTGGAGAGCGACGGCCTGGAACTCATGCAATTCCGTGTTGGCAAAGATGCGGTAACGGACAACAGTCAATTACCGAAAGTGCTGCATCCGGTCGAACGAATTGACGAGACGCGGGCTGCCTCCACACGTCTTATGACTTTGAATGAATTCGACGGAGATAATGGCGAACCAATGGTGATGCTCCTTAACCGGAAGCATTGGGTAGATCCAGTGACAGAGCGCGTAAAACTGAATTCGGTGGAGATATGGAGCCTCGCAAACCTGACGCAGGATACGCATCCGATCCATCTTCACATGGTCCGCTTCCAAATATTGGATCGAAGGAACTTCTCCGTTGATGACTACCTCGCGAACGAAACTTTGCGCTACACGGATGTTGCGAGACTGCCAGGTGAACATGAAATGGGATGGAAGGACGTCTTACAATGTCCGCCCGAAACGGTTACCCGCATCATTGTTCCATTCCAGGGATATACGGGCCGTTATCTATGGCATTGCCACATTCTTGAACATGAGGCCAATGACATGATGCGCCCCTATGATGTGATCGCGTGAGTACCATTCTGAGATCTTCGCCGCGGAGATTTTTGATTTTCTGGCCGTAGTTTCCGCCCTTTAACTCTCCAAGACTACTGCCGCTTTTCAACTGAGGAATATACCTTCTATTGTATTCCCCCACTACGCGATAATCTTTACTCTGCGCTCAGGGGGAGGAAGTCTCCTCCCTGCTTCAGCCGCATGGCGTCTTGCGCTTCCCACCACAGCGGCCTGTTCCTGCCCGCAACGCCGACCCTAATTCCCTGAAAAGCAAAAACAACAGCAAAAGCCGCTAAGGGGCTCTGCCCCGATCGCGCGGCGCAAGGGGTATCCCCAGGCTTCCGCGCTTCGCTTGTGCAGCCCTCCGCTGCGCTTCGCCCTTTCCATTCTCGCTTCGCTTCATTGCAAGGGTGGGTGATCCCCCTCCCCATTGCGCCTTGCTACCCCCGCCTTCGCCAGGAGGCGTTCGGCATGTAGGTACATGCCGCGACGGCATGAAAAGCAAAGGCAAATGCCAAGGAGGAAGCACCCATGAACACCACAGCCACTAAGCGCGATCACCAGTCCACTCAAAAACCCAAACAGCCGCAGCAACGGCAGACAGCGAAAGAGATTATTGCCTCCAATGTAAAGAGCCTGATTGAACAGCTTGAGGCGGGACACAGTGATGCATTAACAGCGTACCTCGACGCTATGAGCCGCTTTCACAATTACAGCTTCGGAAACATCCTCGAAATTGCACGTCAAAAGCCGGACGCGACCCGCGTAGCTGGGATGTATGCGTGGAACCAGCTAGGCCGCCGTGTCAAAAAGGGCGAAAAGGGCATCCGCATTCTTGCTCCCATTATTGGCATCAAGCGCAAACCGAAGGAAGAGGCCGAGAAGGACATCACTAAACAGAACCGCGCTGTTTTGGTTGGTTTCCGTGCTGCGTATGTCTTCGATGTCAGCCAGACCGACGGCGCGGAGCTTCCCGCCATGCACGAAGTCAGCGGCGATGTGGGCGAGAACCGCGACCGCTTGCTTCTGTTTATCGAGAAGCAGGGCATCGAGCTTGTCTTTACCGAGAAGATCGCGCCCGCGCTTGGCATGAGCTACGGCGGCAGGATTGCCGTGCTTCCCGGACAGTCAAAGGCCGAGGAGTTTTCCACGCTTGTGCATGAATTGGCGCATGAGATGTTGCACAAGGCCGAGCGGCGCACGACCACCACTAAGGTTGTGCGGGAGACCGAGGCCGAGGCCATCGCGTTTGTTATCGGCAAAGCTGTAGGGCTAGAGGCCGGAACCGCATCCGCTGACTACATCCACCTGTACCACGGCAATGCTTCACTGCTCGCCGAGAGCTTGGAAGTTATCCAGCAAACCTCTGCCGTCATTCTTGCCGCACTGGAGCCGTCCCGCACTGAGACGATGCCCGATGCAGAACTGGCGAAGGTGGCGTGATGCAAACCATCCTTCGCATTCTCGAAAAGGCCGGAGGCTTCCGGCCTAGCCTCTACCTCAAGATTGAGAATCCGCCTTACATGGCACTCGTTATCGAAGCCACACCGGAACCGGGACCGCTGGGACTCCCTGCAATTTCCATCGCGCATTACGGCAAGCAAAACGGCGACCCCATGCGCGACCCGGAGATGTGCTTCGAGTTGTCGAAACCCATTGCAGGCAAGCTCACGCTCGACCCCTATTACTGGCGCAACGATTACGCGGCAGTGGAGCAATTTTCCCGCGCTATCGTGCGCGGCCACTATGTCGCACTTCTCGACCTGCACAGGCAACACGAAGGCTTCGCCGCCGAGTGGAACAAAAACCTCAGCTTGCAAGGCTTCGCCGAAGCCTTCACGGACGCCGCCATTCGTGGCTAGTCCGCTCCCTTGGAGCGGATACAGCCAGTGCGTCTCCGCTCTATTCATTCAACTCTTAACCATGCTCGAAAGGAGCAATCATCATGGAAACCACCATCACCAATGCCACCGAGTACCGCAACCTGCCTCTCGCGCTGCTCACCGAATCCACCACTAACCCCCGCCACATCTTCGAGAACGATGCTTTGAAGGAGCTTGCCGAGAGCATCCGCACTCAGGGGGTTCTCTCTCCCTTGCTTGTGCGCCCATTGAATGAGCGTAGCTTTGAGATCGTCGCAGGGGCAAGGCGTTACCGCGCCGCGCAGATGGCCGAAGCCGCGACCATCCCCGTCCGTATCGTCAATCTCACCGATGCCGAAACCTTGGAAGCCCAGTTGGTTGAAAATCTTATGCGGCGCGATGTTCACCCGATGGAAGAAGCCAGCGGTTTTCGCGCTCTGCTGAATCTGGAGGAGCCGAAGTACAGCATCGAACAAATCGCCGCCCGTACCGGGAAGAGTCCGGCTTACGTCGCGGCTCGTCTTAAGTTGACCGAGCTTGCGCCCGCCGTGGTCGAAGCCTTTCACCGCGAGGAGATCGGCGTCGGCCATGCGCTCCTGCTGGCGAAGCTCCTACCCGAACAGCAGGAACAGGCGCTTGCCGCCTGTTTCAAAGAAGTTTATAGCGGCGGGAGCGAGAAACCTGCGCGTATCCTTCTTCCCGTCCGTCAACTGCGATTCTGGATCGAGAGCAACATTCTTCTCATGCTCAAACTTGCTCCATTCGACAAACGAGACACGCAGCTTGTGCCAGCGGCAGGTAGCTGCGTGGATTGCCCGAAGCGGACAGGACACAACAAGCTCCTGTTCTCCGACATGGGCAAACAGGATGCCTGTACCGACCCAACCTGCTATCACGCCAAAGTGGACGCGCATGTAGCGAAATCCATTGCTGCGAAACCTAAACTCGTGCAAATCAGCACGGCCTACGGCCAGCAGCAGGAAGGCAGCGCCACACTTCCGCGCAACAGGTACATCGAAATACGGCCAGAGAAGCCCGCGACCAAAGAAGAGGCTACCCGACCGGAGTTCAAGACCTGCAAATACACCATCGAAGCCATCATCTCGGATGGCATCGACAAGGGCGAATTTCGCAAGGTATGTACCGAGGCAAATTGCCCCGTGCATCATCCCAAAAAGCGTCCGCACCAGATAGCCGATGATTCCAAGTGGAAGGCCGAACAGGAGAAGCAGCGTAAAGAACAGGCGATTGCCAACACCACCGGTATTCGCATCCTTGCCGCCATCACCGCAGCCGTTCCGGTGCGGTTGATGAAGCGCGACCTGCTTTTTGTCGTGGAACGGCTTGCATCATTGTTGGATGAAAACCGTCTCGCCATCATCGCCCGTCAGCACGGCATCAAGAAAGCCAAAGAAAGCGACTCCATCGGGAAGCTGTTTACCGCTTACCTGCGCCGTGCCGAAGAATGCGAACTCGGCCGCATTCTGGTAGAGATCACCATCATCCACGCTGCCACGCGGCAGAATGCAACGCAGGTTCTCCGCGATGCCGCGACTGTATATAAGGTGGATGTGGATGCCATCGGTTTGAAGGTGAAACAGGAGTTTTCCGCCAAGGAAAAAGTTAAGGTGGCAAAAAGAACCACAGCACAAGCTGTACCGCAAAAAGCCAAAAAATCGGCTTGAGACCGGAAGCGTCATTGGGGTCTGCCGAACAGCAGACGGTGGATTCAAGGTCGAAGTGCAACAAATAAGATCAATGTTCTCCTGGAGATGTCTAAAAGCTGCCATGGAAAAGATGGAAAACAAAGGACGTTTCCCACTTTCCCACGGCACGGCGGCGGCGGTTTCTATGATTCCACTACACATATCTGTTGCACTTGGTCCTTGAACCCGCCGACCCCCTTTTTCGTCCGCCCGTCTTCCCACCCTGGGCGTTGCTCCTGCACAAGGCGCAGAAGCGACTATGCCCGCCCGCCCGACGGGCTTGTGATGGCATTCTGAATTGTTCTAGCAGGGACGAATGACAATCCAGACGACTTGCTCTTGATCTGAAAATCAGCACATCTTCCGACTCAAGTTTCGGATTTACTTAAAGCAAAGGCGCAGTGTAATGAAGTCAAGAAGTACCAAAACAGCTAGATTCGGTATGTCCTCAAACGATCGTGGGATACCCGTTAGAGATCAAAGATGTTAATCCTGTATCAGAAGATGAATGATTGGGCATGGTTCACCCCCGGAAGAAATATCGCAAGCGCGCACCAGACCGGATAGAGCTTTCTTCATTCTAGAGAGTTCGACGATCTTATGCTCTATGAGTGTCAATTTCTGCGCCGCAATCTCTCGCGTTTCCAGACAGGCTTTTCTTTCATCAATTCCCAGTAATCCGCTGACCTCTTCCAAAGTGAATCCCAGGGTTTGAGCCCTTTTGATGAACCGTACCCGTTTCACCGTTTCCAATGAATACTGGCGATAGCCGTCAGGCGGCTTCGATGGTTCATGCAGCAGATGACGGCGCTGGTAGTAACGGATCGTCTCCACGTTTACGCCGCTGCGTTTTGCCAGCGTGCCGATCGTCAGGTCGTTGCTCATATCTATCTCTCTTGACTCCGTACTATGGTACGGACTTTAGAGTGATGTTGAAAAGAGCTGCCTGAAAATGCGATCACCTTTCAATGCGAAAATCGCCCTCGCCGGCGGAGTGCTGGCCAGTATCGGAGCGTCCGTCTGTTGTGTAGGTTCGCTTCTGCTTTTGAGCTTGGGAATCGGGGGAGCGTGGATCGGCAACCTTACAGCCCTGGAGCCATACCGCCCCGTCTTCATCGTGCTCGTCTTGCTATTCCTCGGGCTCACCTTCCGAAAGCTCTATTTCGTTCCCCAAAGCTGCGATTCAGAAGCAATTTGCGATGCGGATCGCACCAGAAACGCTCAGCGGCTCATCTTCTGGATCGTCGCACCGCTGCTGCTCGGCCTCATCGCTGTGCCGTGGCTGATGCCACTCTTCTCTCACTGAGGAACCTATGATACGAAAACTCCTTGCTTGTATATTGATCGGCCTGCCAATAACGACCTTCGCCGCAACCCCGCAGACAGCCGTTCTCGACGTGCAGAACATGACCTGCTCCATGTGTTCGATCACCATTCGGAAAGCTCTTGAAAAAGTGCCTGGGGTGATGAATGCCAGGGTCGACTACGATCACAAGACTGCAATCGTAAAGTACGACCCCGATAAGGCAAGTCCACCAGCATTAGTGAAAGCCACCACGAATGCTGGCTTCCCTTCAACACTGCACCATGGGACGCCAAAATGACTTCTTCTGAGGTTGTCCTTGAATCACGGTTAACATGCCCGCTTTGTGGCCACGAAACGGTGGAGACGATGCCTTCAGATTCCTGCTGCTTTTTTCATGAGTGCGTGCAATGCAAAGCTCTGATTCGGCCAAAGGCTGGCGATTGCTGTATCTTCTGCTCATATGGGTCCATGAAGTGTCCGCCAATCCAGTTGCAGGGTCATTGTTGTAGTGGCTGATCTCACGGACTGACTCATAAAGAGAAATATCCCCTTTGGGCACCCCAAAAGAGAAAAGCTTGCAAAGCGACAGAGAATCTTGGGGTTGCTTTTAGCTGACAAGAGGAAGGGTTGGCCTCCCACCGAACTTATCCATTCTGACGATCTGACGAGCATTCTTAAGTTTTTGTCGTTTCGGCCTTGACTCTATACCTAGGTACAGGGCTTACCGTTGATTCATGGATAGTTTGACCATAAGCGAAGTGGCGAAACAGGCAGGAATAAATCTTCAGACGATTCGATACTACGAGCGTCAGGGGCTCCTTGCGCCCTCATCCCGTACCGAAGCTGGATATCGGATCTTTTCGTCCGAGTCTGTGTGGCGGATTCGCTTCATCAAGCGCGCTCAGGGTCTGGGTTTTTCGCTAAAGGAGATCAAGGACCTGCTTTTCTTGCGCATAGACGCTCATACGACACAGGCCGACATTCGTAAGCGGACCCAGGCAAAGATCGCGGACGTTGAACAGAAGATTCGCCATCTCCAAGCCATTCACACAAGTCTTTTGCGGATGGCGCAGGACTGCTCTGGTTGTGGCCCTTTGAAAAACTGTCCCATCCTCGAAAGTCTGGATGGAAAGGAGTTTGTATGACCGAACGTACTTGGAAGCAGAGCCTGCTTGCTGTACCCGGCGTTGGACTCTCGTTACTGCCTAAAGTTGCCTGTCCGGCCTGTTGGCCAGCATATGCGGGGCTGCTTTCTTCGCTAGGTCTTGGCTTCCTGATCTCGACGGCATATTTGCTGCCGATGACTGCGGCATTTCTTCTTTTGGCTGTGGGGATGCTTGGGTTCCGCGCACGCCGACGGCGCGGATACGTGCCGTTTGCTTTGGGAATATTTGCAGCCAGTTTCATCCTGTTCGGAAAGTTTTCTTTAGCTTCCAATCCTGTTCTGTACGCCGGATTGGGGTTGCTCATCGTGGCCTCTGTTTGGAACGGTTGGCCAACGACTTCCCGTTGTATCTGCGCCCCCGCAACGGAGAAGTTCCACGGATTAGGGGCGCTCAAGGAGAATAAAATGGCTGTCAACAAGAGAAAAGTGGAAGTCTTCAGCGCAGCGTGCAGCGTGTGCGATGAAACCGTTGCACTCGTGCAGAGCCTGGCCTGTGGGTCATGCGATGTTATTGTCCATAACATGCACCAACCCGAAGCAGCAGCAAAAGCCAAACGCTATGGCGTCCATAGTGTTCCTGCTGTCGTCGTAGACGGCAAACTCGCCGAATGCTGCTCTGGTGGTGGACCGGAAGAACATGCGTTGCGTGCTGCTGGAATCGGCGTTCAACTCTAAACTGCATTGCCAAATGAGACGACGTGGTGTTTACGGGTTGCCGTACACCGCGCCGGCCTCATGGCGAATTTTGCTCAACAAACAAGAGTCCCGCGAGTGATATTTTCCCTGAAGGGTCAGTAATTTCCGCCGTTCTGATTAACCGGGGCTTCATTCGGTACTCGCTCACTCCGGAGTTCTTCACCATGTTCGATCAGGCCGGAGCTACCGTTTCAATTTCTCCTGCGCAACGTGAAAAGTTGATTCAGACACTCGCCGCTGCCACGTTCTTGATTTTCTTTCAAGCCTATATGGTGGCACCTCTCATCCCCCGCCTCTCCCATTCATTTGGGGTGTCTGAGCAATTCATCGGCCTGATGGTACCGGCCTACATGATCCCGTATGGTTTATCCACTCTGTTTTATGGACTGCTTTCCGATCGGCTCGGTCGCCGCCGCATCATGCTTGGATCGTTGGCCGCATTCATCCTCCTCACCCTCATTACAGCGACGGCGCGTTCCGCTCCCCAAATCCTCTGGTGGAGGTTCTTGACGGGATTGGGCGCGAGCGGGGTTGTTCCGTTGGCGTTGGCGCTTATAGGGGATTTCTTCCCATACGAGGAACGCGGACGGCCTCTAGGCTGGTTGTTTGGAGCCATGGCAGGCGGAATGGCGTTCGGTTCCAGCTTTGGAGTCATACTTACTCCATACATCGGCTGGCGAATGCTTTTTGTCGGCGTGGCATCTGTGTCTGTGGTCGTGTTTGGATTACTGCTCAGGTACAACCCACTCCTGAGCAGACAAACAATTGCATCGGCCCTCTCTGTTACCGATGTGATGAAGGGATACCGTAGTCTGCTCGACAATGCGCGCGGAGCACGCACATACGGCTATGTCTTGCTAAATAGTCTGTTTCACTCCGGGGTCTACACTTGGCTCGGCGTTTTCTTCGCCCAGCGGTATCATCTAGGAGAAATTGGCATTGGTCTCTCTCTTCTGGGCTACGGGGTGCCGGGATTTCTTTTGGGGCCGGTGATTGGCCGTTGGGCGGACCGCTGGGGACGGCGTTGGCTCATACCGCTGGGCCTAGTAATTGCCGCATTATCGGTTGCGGCTCTGATCTTGGATCTGCCGCTCCTCGCGGCGGCACTCGCTATAACGCTGCTATCGCTTGGCTATGACATGACGCAGCCGTTGTTTGCCGGAATTGTGACGCAGTTGGGAGGCAAGCGGGCCGGACAGGCGATGGGGCTGAACGTCTTCATGCTGTTTACTGGATTTGGCCTAGGCAGCATGGTATTCGGCGCTGCGGTCCCGCTCGGTTTTGGAGCAGCTTTTGCAATCTTCAGCTCTATTCAAGTGCTGTTCGGTCTTGCCGCTCTTTTCCTGTTTCGCGCCGAGACTGCAAAGATGAGGAGACCTGAGTAATAGGCGCATCCGTTTACATTCCTGCTGTCATTGGCCACGTTGTGTGCTGGAATTAGGCGACAAGCTGCTGGATTTGTCAGACGAAGAGTGGCTACAGTCGGCAACCTAGATGTTCGTCGTACGCAGCCTTAGCGAATTGGCAATCACCGAGACAGAGCTAAAGCTCATGGCAGCCGCTGCAATCATCGGGCTGAGTAAAAGGCCAAATACGGGATATAGAACTCCCGCCGCGACCGGGACGCCAACCACGTTATAAATGAATGCGAAAAATAGGTTTTGCCGGATATTCCTCATTGTGGCCTGACTTAGGCGACGAGCACGGAGAATGCCCCGCAGATCGCCCTTCAATAAGGTGATACCGCCCGCCTCCATTGCTACGTCTGTGCCGGTCCCCATCGCAATTCCAATGTCGGCCTGAGCCAGCGCCGGTGCATCGTTCACGCCATCTCCAGCCATCGCGATGATCGATCCGTCTTGCTGGTGCGCTTTGACGACATCGGCCTTCTTTTGAGGCAGAACGTCGGCTTCAAACTCGATGCCAAGACGGCCTGCGACGGCCTTTGCCGTCGTAGCGTTGTCGCCCGTAATCATGATGATCGTCAAACCGGCTGCTTTCAGCTCCCGAATGGCCTCCTGCGTCGATTCTTTGATGGGATCGAGAACACTGACCAGTCCCGCCGCTTTGCCGTCCACAGCGACCATCATCACGGTCTGGCCATCGTTTCGCATCGACTCGGCTTGCGCGATCAGGGGTTCGGGATTGATGGAAAGATTGCGAAACAGTTCCGCGTTTCCGACGGCAACGTGCCTGCCATTCACCGTACCCTGCACTCCCTTTCCGGTTGTGGAACTGAAGCCCTGAACATCGGTTAGCGATAGCTTTCTTGCCTCGGCTCCTCGCACGATTGCCGCAGCCAGCGGGTGCTCACTCGAACGCTCAAGAGTGGCGACAAGTTGCAGCAACTCGTTTTCATTGAAGCCCGGCTGTGGGACCACATTGTTCAGCGTGGGCTTTCCCTCAGTCAACGTTCCGGTCTTATCCACCAGAAGCGTGTTTACTTTGCCGAAGAGTTCCAATGCTTCAGCATTGCGAATGAGAATGCCCGCGCCAGCCCCGCGCCCGGTGCCGACCATAATTGCCATTGGCGTAGCGAGGCCGAGGGCACATGGGCAGGCGACAATGAGGACCGCGACGGCGTTGACCAGAGCGTGCGCGAAGCGGGGTTGAGGGCCGACCAAATACCAAACAATGAAGGTGAGGATAGCCGTCAGGATCACAGCCGGCACGAAATAGGAAGAAACGCGGTCGGCAAGACGCTGGATTGGTGCGCGCGTCCGCTGAGCTTCGCTTACCATCTTCACGATCTGAGAGAGGAGCGTGTCCGCGCCGACGCGATCCGCACGCATAACGAAGCCGCCTGTGCTGTTCACCGTCCCGCCTATGACCTTTGCACCGGCTTCCTTCTCAACTGGTATCGGTTCGCCGCTCACCATCGATTCGTCGACGGAGCTGTGGCCCTCAAGCAAAACGCCATCGACGGGTACTTTTTCACCCGGTCGAACGCGCAGCCGATCTCCGACTTGAACCTGGTCGAGCGGCACGTCTGCTTCAATTCCCTGCTCATTGATGCGTCGGGCCAACTTCGGAGCAAGCCCGAGCAACGCGCGGATCGCACTGCTGGTCTGGCTCCGGGCACGCAGTTCCATGACCTGCCCTAATAGAACAAGAGCGATGATGACTGCGGCTGGCTCGAAGTACAAACCGACCTGGCCGTCTGCCATCCGGAATGAGGCGGGAAAAATCTGTGGGACGACAGTCGCCGTAACGCTGTAGAGGTAGGCAGCTCCTGTTCCCAGAGCAATCAAACTGAACATATTGAGACTGCGGTTAACAACGGATTGCCAGCCCCTGACGAAGAACGGCCAGCCGCACCATAAGACAACTGGGGTGGCAAGGGCGAACTCAATCCATGCCCAGGTTCTGGCCGAAAGCAGATGTTGAAGAGGTTTAGATGGCAGCCATTCGGAAACCATCAGCGCAAGCATGGGGATAGCTAGAGCGACACTGATCCAAAAGCGCCTTTTCATATCGGCAAGCTCTGGATTGGTTTCTTCCATCGTAATCTCGCGAGGTTCGAGCGCCATCCCGCATATTGGGCAATTGCCTGGCTCGGAGCGCACGATTTCTGGATGCATCGGACAGGTGTACTCCACGCGAGTTGCGGGCGCGCTGATCGCAGCAGGCTCCAGTGCCATCCCGCATTTCGGACAGCTACCCGGCCCGATTTTGCTTACCTCCGGGTCCATCGGGCAGACATATTCCATCTGCTTCTCTTTATCTCTGGGCCGGGCTTTAGGCTTGGCGGCAGTCTGCGGATGAAGATACTTCTCCGGATTGGCGCGAAACCTGGTCGCACACCCCTGGCTGCAAAAATAGAATATTCTTCCGTTGTGCTCTACGCTTGCCGCTGCCTTCACAGGATCGACTTTCATCCCGCAGACCGGGTCGATGACGGTTTGCACTTCTGCTTTAGGAGCGGCAGCACAACAACCAGACGGCTGAACGTACTGATCGGGTGCGGTGTCGAACTTCTGTTTGCAGTTGGCAGAGCAGAAGAAATAGGTCGTCCCTTGATATTCGCTTGACCCCGCGGCCCTGGTTGGATCAACCGTCATTCCGCAAACCGGGTCTTTTACATCAACGGTGGGTTTGTCACAGCAGCACATTTGTTTCCCCCTTTTTGTTCTTCTATTGCTGCTGACGCATCTGGGAGCGCGATCTTACAGTTGACTTCGCCGACAGCTGCAATCCAGGCACTTATGCTCTGCACAAGTCCCGCAGAGCATCGTTAACTCTTTTGAAACGGCCTTCCTTGCACGGTACAGACGCACCGAAGCATTGTTTGGAGTTATTTGCTGCGTCCGGGCGAAGTCTTCCACAGTCTGGCCTCCCAGATCGACGCGCTCGATAGCCTCACGGTAGTCGCTCTTCAGGTCCCGGATTACGTCCTCGATACAGGCGCAGACCGTTTGCTCCAGTTCGGCTTCATACGCTGTCGGACTTTGAGCTGCAAAGTCAGCATCCGCTCTGTCCCTGGCGGAGGCCCTGCGGTAATGATCCACAATAGCGTTTCGGAGAATGCGATAAAACCAGGCGACGGTACTTTGCTCTTTCCGGATTCCCCCGCCATGTTCGAGTGCCTTGATGTACGCGGATTGAAGAACATCCTCGGCAGTCGCTCTGTCGCCCAGGCGGCGTGAAAGAAAGTTCAGGAATTGGGTCCGAAGAGCGGCAATACGCTCCATTCGATCTACCGATACGTCCGCCGTGTTGTTTGTGTGTTCTGGCATAGTGGGTCACTCCACGTCGATAATCAGCATCAATCCACCGCCGCCCTGTTCCTCGACGTTGTTGTTCGCAGTATGGTGAGGAATATGGCAATGGATGAGCCACTTGCCAGGCTTCCTCGCAGGCCAGATCACGTCGTATCGCTGCCCAGGGCCGACGTTCACGGTATCGGCCTCGAAGCGGGCCGACTCCGGGATAGATTCGCCATCTCTCGCGACTACCGTGAATGGTCCTCCATGTATGTGCATTGGGTGGACAAAGTTATTGTTGGTTCCAATGAAGCGAACCTTCAATGTCTCTCCCACCTTCATATGAATCGTGTCTGTTGAAGGGTATGCTTTTCCGTTGATCGTAAAGTAATTTGCCAGGCCGCCTTCCATGAACATCGCTGGATAGGTAAGCCCCTCGCGCATCAGCCACTCTTGAAGCTGAATCACATATTCATGATCGGCTTTGATCTCATCTTGAGGATTAGCGGGATCAATAATGATTGCTCCGTATAGTCCAAGGGCCTGCTGTCGGTCAGGCAGGAAGTGTGGGTGATAAAAGTAGGTGCCGAATTGCTTTACGGTGAATTCATAGGTATAGCTTTGTCCTGGTGCAATAGGCTTTTGTGTGATGTCTCCGGGGCCGTCCATTTGATTCGGGACGATCAGGCCATGCCAGTGAATGGTGGTTGCTTCCGGCAAGTGGTTATGAACGTTGATGCGAACGTGATCGCCTTGCTTGAAATGCAATCGTGGTCCGGGAATCTGCTCATTGTAGGCATAGGCATCGACCGCGACATTGGGAAGAATGTGCCAACGTATGACCGAGGCAGTTAGATCGAATACCTTAACCCCATTGTCAATACGGGGTTCGAGCGGTCGGTCACCTCGTTGGTCAATTCCGTAAGTTTCTGTGACCAGTTTCGGGTTGACGAACGACATATCGCGCATGGCGTCGGCTGGTGTGTCGCGGTCCATAATCATGCCTCGTGGCATTACCAGCCCGCCAACGTCTTTTGCGCTCAGTGACATATTGACGAAGTTCGCCGGTGCCACTATGCCGGCAATAAGTAGAAGAAGTGATACTCCCGCCACTGCAAGGAGTTGAGGTCTCGTCGTTTCTCCTCCCCCCATCTCGTGGTGTTCAGCACCGCCTTTATGGCTACCCTGATGCTCTATCTTCATCTCTACCGGAGCTTCGCTTGCAAACTTAGAGCCGGGCTTCCGTTCTGTCATCAGGCCATGTTTCAAACCGCGCTTCACCATCCAGACATTTGCCGGGTATGCCATAACGAAGCCAGCCGAAACTCCGAGCGACATCACGCCCCAAAAGATGAGTTGCGTCGGCTCCATCGCGCGCATGTCCCGGCCCATCATAAGCAAGCTCATGACGGGTGCCATTGCCGCCATCATGCAGTTCATGCTGATGAACTCTGGAAGGAAGGACTTACGGACATTTGTCCAGTAAGTCCCGCCCATCATGCTCTGCATGAACAGGGATTGAAAGATGAAAAGCCCAAAAGAGAAGCCCGCCAGATACTCAACAATCAGGTCTATCTTCATCGGCAGTCCAAGCGTGGCTGTGATCACAGCAGCCGCGATAATGCCCGTAGCATCTCCCGCTATGCAATGAATGGTGCTGCCGATCCCTTGTTTCCATAGCGGCTTGATGAACTGCTCATGTGTGCCCGGCTTCGGTTCTTTGTCGGCAAGCACATATAGAAGCAGCCCAAATGGACCCATATAGAGCGTGATGAGAATGAAGCCCCATCGCATCACCGTTGGCTCGGGGTTGTTGCGAAACTGATCTATCGCAACGTAGGTGGTGGAACCCGCCGCGAGAATGAACCAAATGAGAAGAAAATAATCGATGGGCTGAATAAGCAAGAGCGTTCTCCGAAGAGTGCGTTTGTTTAGATGCTTCGTCTTATGTCACATGGGCATTTTCATGCCCTTCTTGTCATTCATTTGCATCTTGTTCGCATCGGGTGACGGGTTTGCATTCGGCGAACCACCAGCGGCTGTTTTCCACGCATCGGATACCTGTGACGATAAGTTGTCCATGTGGCTTAGGAAACTGGTTACCTGCCATATTTCCTGTTCGCTGAGAGCCTGCTTCCATGCGGGCATTCCGCTCATGCGGACACCGTGTTGGATGATGTAGAAGTTCTGGCTTTCGGGCATCTCCGGCGCGTCCTCAAGGAATTGTGGTGCGCGGGGATAGAGAGAATCGGCAAGGGGCGCGCGCCGACGCTGGATGTCTCCGTGACAACTCGCGCAATTTGTTTGGTAAATCTTCATCCCAGCGGTCAGGTTGGCATCCGTGGGCTGAATTGGATTCTTCGCCTCTGAAGCGCGCCGGTCAACTGCGGCATCCAGTGAAGGCATTGCGATCTTGCTTTCAAGCAAGCTAACTTCTTTGTCCGCGCGTGGGTCTATAAACCCAAAGCGGACGTAGCAGAAGGCCACCAATAAAAGAACAGCAATGCCTGCTACAAACCCGAAAATGAACTTACGCATAATGGTTCTCCCTCCTTCCTGGGGCCTCAGATAGGTTTTGACAGTCTCTCTGAACGTCTATGCAACGAGGGGACTCGTTCCTACGGGCAGACTCGTCCCGAAGCAGTTCTTTGGGGCGAAAATCGCTCCGCCATCTTGGTCCATACTCATTCTGCTCATGTCGCCGTGCATTCCCTTCATCCCGGCCATGCCGACCTTAACCTCAACAGCGATCAATTTGCCATCTTTCTTCGCTACTTCGATCACGACGCGGTCGCCTTCTTTCAGATCCTTCATGGCAACCGGTTTATCCATTTGTGTGTACTTTGTATCCGCGGTCGTGCTGACGGTCTGGGTCTTTCCGGCCATTGTTTTAACCGTGATCGAGTTGTCTGTCATGCTTACGACAGTCCCCATGATGTGCTCCATGCCGCCATGAGCGTAAGCAACACCTGCAATAAGGATTATTGCGACAATAGTTCCGAATAGCTTTTTCATATATTCTCCAAATTCCTAGTGATGGTGCGTTGCGGTTTGTGGTTGCGGCGATTCTGCCTCGCCGTTCAAGAAGTTTCGCTCTTCCTGTTCTTCCCTAAACTCATCTGGACTCTTTGGATTGAGAGATTCCATTTGAGCTTCCTCGGCAGGAGTCAAGCGAGGAAGATGGCGAATGAAGTACACGAGTTTCCAGCTTTGATCTGCCGTATCTGCACCCCCGAACGCAGGCATTCCAGACATCCGAATGCCATTCTCGATGATGTAGAAGATCTCCCCATCCGTCAGGTCCTGAGTGCGAGAAAATCTGAGATCCGGGGGTTTCGGATACATGCCGTTGCCAAACATCGTATTTCCGCTGCCGTTGTTCCCGTGGCACACTGCGCAATGATCCGCGAAATGAGCCATCGCCTCATGGAGCACATCGGGCGACAGCCGAACGGGGTTCTTCATCTGCTTTGCAGACGACGGCATAGCCGTATTGCGGGCATACGTGGCCAGCATGGTTTCGGTTCGGGATGGCTTTGCACGAGCGCTGAAGCCGTGCATTGCAGTCTTCATGTAAAGCCATGCTCCTGCTGCAAGCAGACCAAAGAAGATCAGTATCGACACAGGAATCACGAAAGAGCGTTTCATGGCGGAGTCCTATTCTGGCAGAGAGTTAGAGGGATCAACGGGCCATGCCAATCATGATGAATTGGCATGGCCTCATTTCAGTACCAGAGTCGAAGGCCGAATATGAAGCGAGGTTCGCTTGTGGTTTCTCCTGCCTGGCGCGAATAGGTGGCTGTACCGCCGTACTTTCCGTTATAGGCAAACCCTATATAGGGAGCGAACTTGCGGCTGATCTCGTATCGCAGGCGGATGCCAGTATCCAACTCCGAAAGGCCAGAGCCTAGCCCACGCGAAGGGTCATCCTTGCTGTAAAAGTTCAACTCAGCCTGCGGCTGCACAATCCACCGCTGCGTAAGCAATAAATCGTAGGAGCCTGTAATGCGCCCTGCCACGTGACCGCCGTCCCGGATGTAAAGAGTAGGCGCAAACTCGAAATAGTAAGGCGCCAGTCCCTCGATGCCTATTGCGGCCCAGGTGCGGCTCGGACCTGAATCCAGATCGGCACGGACACCAACCTGCGCATCGAAATAGCGCGTATGCGGAATGGGTCGCTCATACAGGGCTTCATGGTCGCCATCGCTGACGGTGCTGTTGTTGCTAATCCCTTCCGATTTGAGCCGCAGCCGGTTCATGTCCGTGCCAATCCAGGCTTCTCCATCCCATCGCAATTCGTGATCCGAGCCATTGGTGCGGCCCTCGAATTGATCGAGCAGAATATGGGAAAAGATGTGACTGTCCATGACCGGCGGCTCCATTGCCGGTATTGTGGCGGCCGCTTTGCCGGAGGTTTGTGGCGTCGGCGTTTGTGCATTTGCCGCCTGTATGCAGCAGGACAGCAGTCCTGCGATAGCAATCGTGCAGGTAAGTAAAAAGTATTTCGCCTGAAGTGTGCAATATTTAACTTTGATTTGGATGCTCATGAGACCACCACCGTTCTGAACATTCCAGCCTCCATGTGATAGAGCAGATGACAATGAAAGGCCCAATGGCCGGGTGTATCCGCGCTGACCAGATAGCTCATGCGCTCCGCGGGCTTCACGCTAATGGTGTGCTTGTATGGATTGAATGCTCCATGCCCATTCTCCAACTCACTCCACAGGCCGTGCAGATGGATGGGGTGCTCCATCATGGTGTCATTGACAAGCACGATGCGTATCCGCTCGCCGAGCTTCATTTCAATCGGTTCAGCGCTGGAGAATTTCTCGCCGTTGAATCCCCAGATGAAGCGTTCCATGTTTCCCGAAAGGTGCAGCTCTATTTCGCGGGTCGGCGGTCGACCATCTACGCCACGGTAGCGGGCACGCAGGTCTGCGTAAGTCAACACGCGCCTCCCGTTGTTTTCCAGTCCGATGCCGGGATCATTCAGCCGATTGGTGACATGCATCGCCACGTTATCGACTTGCGGACCGGTATGCAGCTTCACGGGATTGGACGGCTTCAGCGTTGCTTCAGCCTTTTTCATTTCAGGCATCGACATGGACATGATTGGCATGGTGTTCGGTCCCGGTTGAGGAAAGGGTGTTGTGCCATCTCTGCTGCCCATTTCCATGCCGCCCATCATCTGGTGGGCATGATCTCCAGATTGTTTTTCCTGCATGGCCGAATTGGAATTCATGTCCATATGGTTCATGTCCATGCCTTCCATGCTTGAGTGATCCATATTCATGCCGGAACCGTTTCCGGCTGCGGGCATGTCTTTCTTAGTCATTCCATCCACGCCAGACATGTCCATACCGGACATACCTTCCATTTTCATGCCCTTCATGTTGCCCATGTCCATGCCCATGTCCGACATTGGGCGCATGGGGACCGGGTCCATCGCAGGAACTGCTGCTGTCATTCCCATTCTTGGGGCGAGCGTCCCACGCGCATATCCGCTGCGATCCTGCGATTGCGCGAAGATGGTATAAGCGGTAGCGTCCTGCGGTTGCACGATCACGTCATAGGTTTCGGCGACAGCGATCCGGAATTCATCCACTTGGACCGGCTCAGTATCGTTGCCATCGGCCTGCACTACGGTCATCGGCAAGCCGGGTATCCGTACATCGAAAGCTGTCATTGAAGATCCATTGATGAAGCGAAGACGGACTCGTTCTCCGGATTTGAATAGGCCAGTCCAGTTTGTGGCCGGGTTGTTCCCATTCAGCAGGTAGGTATAGGTAGTGCCCGTTACATCGAGAATGTCGGTCGGGCTCATGTTCATCTTCGCCCACATAAACCGGTTGGAAATCGTCCGGCCCAGGCCGTTCCGCTTCGCCTCGGAGATGAAGTTGGGCAAGGTGAGGCGATGATAGTTGTAATAGTTGCTCTGCTGTTTCAGGTTGCTGAAGAGTGTTTCTGGATTGGTGTCGGTCCAGTCGGAAAGAAACACAACATATTCCCGGTCAAATTCAATGGGGTCCTTCCCGCGCGGCTCGATGATAATCGCGCCAACCAATCCGATCTGTTCTTGAAACCGGCTATGGCTGTGATACCAGGCTGTGCCATTCTGCACTACGGGAAATTTGTAGAGGAAGGTCTCGCCCGGTGCTATGCCCGGGAAGCTCAATCCCGGAACGCCGTCCATGTCCGCGGGGAGCCGTATCGCGTGCCAGTGTATCGAGGTTGGTTCTTTCAGGCGATTGGTCACTGCTATCGTGATCGAATCGCCTTCCTTCCATCTCAAAATAGGTCCCGGCACCGAGCCATTGACCGCAGTGGCTACGGAACGGCGCCCCGTATAGTTCACGGGCAAAGAGTCGATGGTCAGATCGAAGTGTTTCCCGGAAAGAAGTGGCGGCGTATGGGGTGCGCTTTCGCCGAAAGCGGGTAACCCTTTCCAATCGAGGGCCGCGACCGCTCCACCGACGGCCAACCCCTGAACGAAACGGCGGCGGCTGACAGGCTGAATGCAACGGCTTTCTGTTTTGTCGTCCTTCTGCATAACTACTCCTGACTGATTTTGCCCGGATCGAGCAAGTTTTATGACGGCGCTGGCCGTTTAGTTGCGTAGACGTGCAGACGCGGAATTTCTTACAAAAAAGAGTTGCCTTACAAGGAGGGGTCGGGAAATATGCTGCCAGTTAACGGCATTACGCGCCAGCCCGGCCCTGCCAAGAGGCAGCAGAGGGTCAGAACTAGACGCGGAGACTGGAAATGAGGGGATCGAATGTCGGGATGGAGTGAGGACTTCGATCTATCTTGAATTGCAACGGATGCGCAATTTCAAGGGATATTAGGGCGTTACCCAGTGGAATCAGAGGGAGCGCTGAGATTCCCAATTCCTGCACAACTGAATTCTGAAGGAATGTCCAATCGTCTTTGCAAATATGGCTGTCACACGATTGCGAAGACGTTAAGCTGGCCACGAATTGTTGATCGGATGCACGTTGGGACGTCATCCTTTGACAATCAGCCATGCCGGACATCTGGCTGGCAGAGTCCCTGAGTGCCATCGCTCCACAGCGCACGTCACAAGTCGCAGCAAACGCCTGAACGCTCACCAGCATCAGCAACAGCAGCGACCATGTGACTTTAAGCCTCATCCTAGCCGAATTTACACCTTATATGTGTGGACGTGCAAATTGTCCTCGGTGTTTGACTGTACGACTGAGCGCGAATGTCGGATATGCAAAGCAACGTCATACCCAGGGTCTCCGGCGCTTAACTTTGTACTATTCTGGGCACAGATGTACAGTTGAAGCTGCCATGAGGTCTGTGCGCCAATTCGCGCTGATACTGACGATGTTGTTGCCATTACTGGCTCCAACCATGGCCTGTGCTCTGTCGAACGCACATCTGACTCCTGCGGAACGCGCCTGTTGCAAGCAGATGAAGGGCGAGTGCGGAAGCATGGGAATGCCAGCTTCGCACGGCTGCTGCCAGAAAGAAATGCCCACGGCAGACCATTGGAATGCAATGGTCCAAGCGCAGTCCACAAATATTCAGACTGATTTGACCGCACATGCTGGGCTGCCTCCTGCGATCCTCTTTACGTTACGGGTATCCATGTCCAGTCCTGCGCAACGGCCCGCAAGCACTCTGCCTCAATCTCCACCTCCCTCAATCTTTATTCTCCGAATCTAGCAATCTCTTTTCTCCGGCTTCGCTTGGCTGACGGGCGTATAGTTGCGCGCCTGCTCGTGCCAGTTATTACGAACCATTTTGAGAATGGAGATTTATATGTTCAAGGTCCGGGGCCTGACCACCATGCTTGTACTTGCGGCTGTGACTGCCGCGTCTGGACAAGAGCGTTCGCCAGATGCGCCTATGCCGTTATCTGAGCTTTTGACTGAAGCCAGCCATAACAACTCTCAGATAGCCGCAGCCGATTATGGCTGGCAAGCGGCCAAGGAAGTTCCGCGCCAGGTAGGCACATTGCCCGACCCGACCTTCACTTATCAGCAGTTCAGCGTCGGCAGTCCGAAGCCATTCGCCGGCTACACCAACAGCGACTTTTCGTATATCGGCATTGGCGCTTCGCAGGAACTGCCGTATCCAGGCAAGCTCCGTTTACGAGGCGAGGTCGCGCAGAGGGATGCGGATATTAAAGAAAAAGAGCGAGATGCAACTTCGGCCAGCGTTGCTGATGCAGTCAAGATGGATTATTTGCAACTTGCTTATCTGCAAAAGACGCTTGGCATTCTGATGGAGAACCGGCATGTTTTGGACCAACTCATTCAGGACGCAACGGCACATTATGAGGTGGGCCAAGGTTTGCAGGCGGAGGTGTTGCAGGCCCAGGTGGAGCGCACAAAGATCCTCCGTGAGATCACCATGCACCATGAGCAGATGGGACAGATCGAAGCCCATTTGAAGGGGTTGTTGCATCGAGATCAAAGCTCGCCAGATATTGTGACCGAGGACTTGAGCGAAAGCTTATTACGCTACACCTCCGCCGAACTGCTCCAAATGGTGAGGGAACACAACCCGCAAGTCCAAATTGATTCCAGTTCTGTCGGCAAACAAGACGCTGCGCTTACCTCCGCAAAACGTGGAAGCAAACCCGACTTCAGTCTTGGCTACATGTACCAGAACACCGACCGGAAGTATCGCGACTATTACATGCTGACCTTCAACGTTCGTTTTCCCCGGAAGGCGCGCGTAGATGCGGAGATTGCGGAGGCTGCCGAGAATCTGGCGCAAACGAAGGAAACCCTCGATGCACATCTGCAACAGCAGCTTGCTCAGGTAAAGCAAAATTATGTGACCGCGACGAGCGATGAAGAACTATTGAAGGAATATCGAGAAGGTCTGATTCCGCAATCTGATGCCGCTTACCGTGCGACTCTCAACGCTTATGCTGCTAATCGCGACCAGTTCACACATGTACTTTTGTACTTCACTAACGTGCTGACTCTGAAACTCGACGAAGCTCAGGTACTCGCCGATCACGAGACTACGCTGGCCCATCTGGAGACACTGACAGGAGCGACACTGCGATGAACAAATATATTGTTCGCACTTCTCTCGTATGGCTTGCCATTTTGATCGTTGTGGCAGGTCTGCTCGTCTACCGTTCGCGTTCACCAGGGCAGGTAAATTCCAAACGCGCACCAATGTCTTCCGATACGGAGCCGGTTGCGGCTGGCCCTGATTCAAATGCGACGAGCATGTCTCCGGCGCAGCAGCAAAAGCAGGACACGCAATTGTCGCCCGTCCAGCTTTCGCCCGAGCGGATGCAGAGCATCGGCGTGAAGACGGGTTCGGTCGAGTACAAGCAACTGACCGACGACATCCGCGCCACCGGAACCGTGAACATCGACGAGCGGCTGATTTCGTATGTTCAGGTTCGTTTTCCAGGCTACATTCGCAAAGTCTTTGTAAATGCGACTTACCTGTATGTCCGCAAGGGTGATCCGCTCTTTACGGTCTACAGCCCAGACCTTGTTGCGACACAGCAGGAGTATCTGCTTGCGCGGCAAAATCAGAAGTCTTTGAGTGGCAGCACGGTGGATGGAGTCGCTTCCGGCGCTGCCTCGCTGTCCGCCGCTGCCGAACAGCGCCTTGAGCAATGGGAAGTGCCGCAAAGTGAACTACAAAAACTCAAAGACACTGGAAAACCGATCACCAATCTAACGATCAATTCGCCGGTTTCCGGTTATGTCACTGAATATAACGCATTGCCAAACATGTACATTGAGCCTTCGACCCGGCTCTACACCATCGCCGATCTCTCGCGCATTTGGGTCTACGCGCAGGTTTTTCAGGATGACGTTGGACGATTGAAACATGGTGATCCGGTTGAAGTCACGGTGGACTCCTATCCCGGCAGGACGTTCCGTGGGAACGTCGATGAGATTCTGCCACAGGTCGATCCTGTGACGAGAACAGTCCGTGTCCGACTTGTGATTGACAACCCCGGCTTGAAACTAAAGCCGGGCATGTATGTCAATTGCGACTTGAAATCGCCGCTGGGCCGTCAGCTCGTCATCCCTGCCTCCGCAGTTTTTCAAACCGGGACAAAGCAATTGGTCTTTGTCGATCATGGCAATGGCAGTCTGGAACCAAAGGAGGTTGTGCTAGGACCGCGTACGGGAGACGAGGTTGTTGTCCTGAAGGG
>DASRSR010000047.1:0-30957 GCA_035656355.1 Edaphobacter sp. | reverse complement strand
GCTGTGCGTCGTAGGATGGGCCGTTTCGATGCAGCCACCCTGGTCGATCGCAACATCAACAATCACCGCCCCCTTCTTCATCTTTTCCACCATGGCACGGGTTACGATCTTTGGTGCTGCCGCTCCGGGAATAAGAACGCCGCCAATAACGAGGTCGGCTTCGCGGACTGCACGTTCGACGTTGTAGCTGTTCGAGGCAACGGTAAAGACGCGACCATTGAAAATATCGTCGATCTCGCGCAGACGGTTTAGGTTCAGGTCAACGAGAGTGACCTTGGCTCCCAGCCCCAGCGCCATCTTTGCAGCATTGGTGCCAACAATTCCTCCGCCAATAATGCAGACATTCCCCGGAGGCACGCCCGGAACCCCGCCCAGCAGAAGACCGCGACCGCCATGCTCTTTTTCAAGATAAGTAGCGCCTACCTGGACTGACATCCGCCCGGCAACCTCGCTCATCGGCGTCAGCAGCGGAAGCGCACCGGCACGATCGCGCACGGTCTCGTAGGCGATCCCTGTAACTTTTTTGGAAAGCAGTGCATCGGTCAGTTCAGTCAGCGGAGCCAGATGAAGATAGGTAAACAGCACCAGCCCTTCGCGGAAGTGCCGATATTCTTTTTCTACAGGCTCTTTAACCTTCACGACCATCTCGGCCAGGCGCCATACATCATCGGCCGAGCCAACAATCTCCGCTCCTGCAGATTGATACTCATCATCGGGCATCGCCGACAGCGCACCCGCATCTTTTTCAACCAGCACTTTATGCCCCGCTTCAACCAGCGCCTTCACGCCTGCGGGTGTAACACCTACGCGACTCTCATGGTCTTTGACTTCTTTCGGTACACCGATAATCATCCTGCCTCCAAAAGTTGCTGCTCTTAGATTGTATCTATGGTCGTTAATTTCACACCCAGAGTACAGCCTGATATTCGAATCTGGCATCCAACCCTCCCGTACACCTGATTGAACGCATGGAAGATTCAAAAGAACAGGCAAAGTTCGCCCTTCCTCACCTTCGTGAGTTGGACGGGGTAAGAGGTATCGCAGTTCTACTCGTCTTCTTCCATCATGTTTGCTTCACCTCCATTCAGCCGGAGGGTTGGAACTCGTTCATCGTCCTCCTCTACAAGATTTTTCGTTATGGAATGTCCGGCGTAGATGTCTTTTTTGTGCTCTCCGGATTCCTGATTACGTCTCTTCTGATTCGCGCCCGCCGAAGCAATGCATATTACCGCGATTTTTACTGGAAACGCGCTCTTCGTATTCTTCCGGTCTACATCTTGTGCATGTTGGGAGTGCTTTTCTTTATCCCCGGCTCAAGAGGCTATGTCCTCCTGTGCGCCCTGTTTATTGCTAACTTCGCCAATGTCTTCCATGTCGCCTCAGTCGGACCTTTCTGGTCTCTGGCGATTGAAGAGCAGTTTTATCTCATCTGGCCCACTGTAGTACGTCGCCGCTCAGTGGAAACGCTCTGGCGCTGGGCATTGGCCATTACGATTCTGGTTTGGGTCTTGCGATTGGCAGCGGCAGCCATTGGTCACCATAATTACTTCCTTACTTTTCTGCGCTGCGATGGACTCTCGATTGGCGCGATGATTGCCTGCCGATACCAGCAGAAGCAGAACAACCTGCGTTCAAAGGGCGATGCTCTGGCACTTTCAGCCAGCATGATTGTCGGAACAGTATTTTGCGCACTAAGTGGCTATATCACCTCAATGGAACGGCACACGGCCTTTGGAGCCGCCGCCGAGCAGACAGGAATTGTCCTGATCTGTGCCGGAGCAATTGGCCTTGTCATCGCATATACCGGACATCCTGCGTTATCGCCCCTGCGCTCTGCTCCTTTAATCTTCCTTGGCCTTATTAGTTACGCACTTTATATGGTGCAACTCTACGTCATCTGGAGCTATGACCATCTTCGTGGGGATCTGGCGTCAGGTGACACCTCCGCCTACTTCATCCGACTACTGACAGTTTTTGCTATAACGATTGGGGTATGTCTCGTCTCACGTTACTTGATTGAGTTGCCCGCATTGTCACTGCGTAAACGCGTTCTGCGCCATCCAACTGAATCCGTCTTCCACGAGCCCCTCCCAGTTCATCATCAGAAATAAAGATAAGATTAAAAAGGTAAATCACACGCTCCAAGCTCCCATAAACTAGCCACGGGGGCATGCGATCTCTTTCATGACTTCATCTATAAAAGGCAAGCCAGCATTTCGCGATACCAATGCCTCCGTGCTCCTTGACCTGTTGCGCGGCATCGCAGCCCTGCTGGTGCTGTTTGGCCACTGGCGGAATCTGCTCTTTGTCGACTACCCTCAATTGCCGGCACACAAAAGCTTGTTCCTTGTGCCCTATGCTCTTAGCTCTGCTGGCCATCAGGCCGTCGTCATCTTTTTTGTCCTTAGCGGCTATCTAATAAGCGGCAGCGTCTTTCGTCTGCTGGAGCGTGACCAGTGGAGTTGGAAAGGTTATTTGACGCATCGACTCGTGCGCCTATGGGTCGTCCTCATCCCCGGTTTATTATTGTGTGCCCTTTGGGACAATATTGGATTACATTTTCACCTGGCCCCCTCGTTATATAACGGAACGGCTGGCAACCATATCGTTCCCGATATCCATCCGTTGCTCAAACCGCATATCTTTTTTGGCAATCTCTTTTTCCTGCAATCGATCTCGGTCCCGGTCTTTGGGTCGGATGGGCCACTCTGGTCGCTTGCCAATGAGTTCTGGTACTACCTGCTATTTCCGTTAGGTTTAATTACCCTGCGAAAGCAGTTTTCAGCCACCCAACGAATCGCATCCGGAGTATTATTTCTGGCCGTCGCCTGGTTCGTGCGACACGGTATCCTGCAGCTATTCCCTGTCTGGCTGGCAGGAACAGTCCTCGCGCTTTTGCCGCCGCCACGCATAGGCAACCGAGGCCGCATTATAGCCGCGATAATTTACTCACCTCTCGCATTCGTCTTCGCCAAAGCACACCAAATACCGTCAGTCCTGTCGGATTATCTATTCGGAATCGCCACGTTTTTCTTTCTCTGGACAGTCCTTTCAGCCAGAGAGCCGGCGAAGCAGAATGCTCTTTCAACCAGAATCTCTCGTTCACTTGCAGGCTCTTCCTATACGCTTTACATCGTCCATGTTCCCTTTATCGTGCTGCTGGCAGCACTCATATCGGGTGGCATACGCTGGCTTCCAGACATGCCACACATGATCAAAGCCCTTGCTATTCTCGCTGCCGCTTTGCTTTATGCACATCTGGTCGCCTCCATAACAGAGTTCCACACCGATAAAATTCGGCGCTATATCGAAGGCAAATTGGGAATCTCTCAAAAACCTCTCAGCAACCCCCAAAGATTCCCAGTCTGATACTTATTCGGTTAACTCCCCACTTTTTGCGCTGCCTCGGATTACACTACTGGTAATCTTTTCAGGAAAAGACTCCAACAAATTATGCCCTCAGACGGTTTTCAGATGCGATATTCGCGCATACACAATATGCGGTCCCTCTTCAGCCTCTTTTCAAGCGACCTGGCCATTGACC
Organism: Edaphobacter sp.; assembly: GCA_035656355.1. Taxonomy (GTDB): domain Bacteria; phylum Acidobacteriota; class Terriglobia; order Terriglobales; family Acidobacteriaceae; genus Edaphobacter. The sequence continues at coordinate 27,413 of DASRSR010000047.1, read as the reverse complement.
TCGGCACGGCCAACACGCTTGTATTTGCAAATGGAAAGGGCGTCATCGTCAACGAGCCTTCGATTATCGCCGTGAATAAGGTCACCAATGAGGTAGAAGCCGTCGGCAAAGAAGCCAAGGAGATGCTCGGCCGTACCCCGGGCAACATCGTTGCCATCAAGCCGATGAAGGACGGCGTCATCGCCGACTTCCGCCACACCGAAAAGATGTTGAACTACTTCATCCAGAAGGCGCACAACCGCAAAATGATGGTGCATCCCCGCATCGTCATCGGCGTCCCCAGCGAAATTACGCAGGTGGAAAAGCGCGCCGTTATGGACTCGGCCTATCGCGCCAAGGCCAGCGAGGTGCATCTGGTCGAGCAAGCTATGGTCGCCGCCATCGGCGCCGGACTTCCCATCACTGAACCAGGTGGCAACATGGTCGTCGATATCGGCGGCGGCACCACCGACATTGCCGTCATCTCACTGGCCGGCATCGTCTATTCGCGCTCCGTCCGCATGGCCGGCAACCAGATGGACGAAGCCGTAATGACCTACCTCAAGCGGAAGTACAATCTGCTGATCGGCGAGCGCACCGCCGAGCAGATCAAGATTTCGCTCGGTTCCGCCTTCCCGCTGGATAAGCCTATCGAGATGGAAGTCAAAGGTCGCAACCTCATCGAGGGCGTGCCCAAAACCATCACCATCGAAGACTCCGAGATTCGCGAGGCGCTCAGCGAATCTATCGCAACCATCATTAATGCAATTCGTGTTGCATTGGAACGCACCCCGCCGGAACTCTCCGCCGACATCTCCGACCGCGGCATTGTGCTCACCGGCGGCGGCGCACTCATCAAGAATCTCGACAAGCGCATCCGCGAAGAGACCGGCCTGCCCGTCTCCATCGCAGACGATCCCCTGGCCTCGGTCGTGCTGGGAACCGGCAAGATGCTCTCCGATTTCAAGCTGCTGCGCAAAATCTCCATCGATTAGAACAATTTGCTGATCGTTGCTAATGAATTGGGAGCGCCTTCAGCCCACGTCATCTCGACCGAAGCAATGGACGATAAATCGTCCATTGCGAGTGGAGAGAACCCTGTATTCCCCCTGCCTTTACGAAGCCGCCAATGGTTCCACCAAACTGACACGAATCCTGTCAATGCGCCGGTCAGTAGAAGCCAGCACCTCCAGCCGCAAACCATCTTCTTCAACGACTTCGCCCGGCAACGGAATATGACCGGCAATCTCCGACACCAGCCCACCCACAGTCGTCGATTCATAATGCTCGGGCAGATTCAGCTCCGGAACTGCATTTTTACCACCCGCAAGGTCTTCTGCATCTGTTGTTTCAATATCTTCTGCTGGACGCGTATCAGGATCCAGGTGCTCCGTAAAGAGATCGCGCAGACGCGACACCTCAAAGCTGCCTGAAACGACGTAGGCTCCGTCGGCCTCGCGAACAGGCGTATCTCCCGCCTCCGGCTCGTCGTGTTCATCGGCAATTTCACCCACAATCGCTTCAATCAGATCTTCAATCGTCACCAGCCCCGCGACGCCGCCGTATTCGTCAATGACGATGCTCATATGCTGCTTTTCGCGCTGCATCTCCCGCAGTAACTCGGCAACCTTCTTGGTTTCAGGAACAAAAGCCGCCGGACGCTGAAGCTGAGCCACAGTGCGCGCACCCGCCTCGCTGTCAGGAATCTGCAGCAGATCGTGCGCAAAGATAATCCCAGTGATGTGGTCGAGCGATTTGGAATAAACCGGAACCCGAGAGAAGGCCCGTTCCGCAATCTTTTCCGTAAAAGTTTGCAGGGTCATGTTGCCCGAAACGGCAAAAATCTCCGGACGCGGCGTCATCACCTCATGCACGATCTTGTCACCGAACTCGACGACAGAGCGCACCAGTTCGCGGTCTGACTCCTCCAGGATGCCTTCCTCTTCCCCTGCTTCCAGCAGCGCCTCCATCGCCTCTGAAGGCCGCTCCTCTTCGTTGGTATCCTCCGGTTCAGCCAGCGCGGCAATCGAGAGCAGCAGGCCCAGCAGCAGCGTCACCGGCAGAATCAGGTAAAACAACGCCTGCAACAGAAAGCGAATCTTGACGATCCACAGACCGCGTGTGCGGGTAAAGAGTATCTGCGGCACCAGCCGGTCAAAGATGAGGATCAGCAGAATGATCTCAAACGCCGCCAGGGCAATCTCAGAGCCGCTGGGACTCCGCGCAACCGAAGGCAACAGCGCAGTATGGGTATAGAGCCGCAGGCCGGTAATCAGCGCAATCGCCGCAAGCGAGAGCTGCCGAAGCACAGACGCCGAAAGCGCAATGGATTCGCGGCTGAGCCGCAGCCTCGGTTCAACCGCCTGCTCCCAGGCATCGATATTGTCCTGATACTCGCGAGCGAGAAACTTCCCCATCTCCGAGTAGACACGGTCTACATACGCTGCCAGCGCAAGAATGATCAGCAACACCGCAAAGACGAGCGTGATGATAGGGCTCATGCCTTCCGCCTCCGCCCTGCCGTAGCAGCACGCTCAATCAACGTTACCGGCAGCCGAAGCTTTCCGCGTAATGCGTACTCGCGTGCCGCCATCTCACCGTTATCCGTCTCGTGGTCCATGCCGGAAAGATGTAGCAAGCCACGCAGAATAAGGATACGCACCTCATCCCGCAGACTATGGCCATACACCGCCGCCTGACGCGCAGCAGTATCAAGCGAGATAGCCAGATCGCCTGCATGGCCCCCCGGATTTTCAGCAGCAGGAAAACTGAGCACATCGGTTGGTTTGTTCTTGCCACGAAAGGTCCTGTTCAGCCGCTTCAGGGAGCCGTCGTCGGTCAACAACACATCGACCTCGCCCCGCAAACCCGCCGCCTCGCGCGCACGGTTGAGAAAGCTAGTCAGGCCAGCCTTCGACAACTCAACCGCGCCGACATGTTCAATGTCAATCATTGGCTTGCCCGGCCTTCTGTCTTCTCGTCACGGGTATAAACGCGGACATAATCGACCAGCATCTTCTGCGGAAATACAGTCGTCGCATCCGGATTGCCAGGCCAGTTTCCCCCAACTGCCACGTTCAACAGAATAAAAAATGGATGATCGTAAACCCACTTCGCCCCAACCGGAAGATCTGCTGGTGTGCGGTGCGCGATAAGGTGGTTATCAAAAAAGAATTTGATGTCGTTCGGTGCCCATTCAACCGCATAGACATGGAAAGCGGTATCCACAGCTTCACCCTGCGGCAGCAAGAATTTTGCAGAAATGCCATGCGCTCCGCTGTATCCCGGACCATGCAGTGTGCTGTAAATAACACGGGGTTCGCCAATATTTTCAAAAATGTCGATCTCGCCACACCCGGGCCACTTGGCAGAATCGATATTGTCTCCCAGCAGCCAGAAAGCCGGCCAGATTCCCTTGCCCAGCGGAAGCTTTATCCTCGCCTCAAAACGTCCGTAAGCCTGTGAGAAATGGCCTTTGGTCACGATGCGGCCCGAAGTGTACTGGCGCGCAATGCCGTCCTTCCCGGTAAAGTCTTCTTTGCGTGCGGCAATGATCAGGCTCCCGTCACGCTGCTCCACATTTGCTGGACGGTTGGTGTAAGACTCTAACTCATTGTTCCCATGTCCATTCCCGCCCGTCTCAAACGACCATTTCGCCGGGTCAGGACTGGACCCATTCGGCTCGTTGAACTCATCACTCCATGTCAACCGCCAGGTTGAGGAAGTTGCAGCGTGAGTCTGCGTCGGGATAGCTACACAGCACAAGACAATACCTGCGCCAACCAGAAGCATGGGCGCGAGGCGTCTTATGGTTGCGCGCCCCATCCCTTTAGTGGCAATGGAGTATCTACTTGGAGGTTCGATGTTAGTCATCGCAAAAGATCGGCAGGGCCGATAAACGCCCCTGCCGACCATGGTATCGCACTCCTATTGTGGCTTGGGAGCCGCAGATGCCGGTTCTGTCGCGCCAAGACCAGCCTCAGGCAGCGGCGCATCTCCAATAGGCAGAGGAAGTTGCTGCTGAGCACGACCATAAGTGTCGTAAGCCCGGACAATCCGCTGAACCAGTTGGTGACGAACCACATCGACGTCCTCAAACTGACAGAAGCGAATCCCTTCAACCCCATCCAGCACCTGAAGCGCCTCCAGCAGGCCGGACCTCTTGGGATTCGGCAGATCGGTCTGAGTCAGATCGCCGGTGATCACCGCCTTGGAGTTGTTACCCAGCCGGGTCACGAACATCTTCATCTGCTCGGTGGTCGTGTTCTGCGCCTCATCCATGATGATGAAGGCATCATTGAGCGTCCGCCCACGCATAAAGGCCAGTGGAGCAACCTCAATCACATTGGTTTCAAGCAGCTTATCCACCTTTTGCGGGTCTAGCAGATCATAAAGCGCGTCGTAAAGCGGCCTTAAGTATGGATCGACCTTCTCCTGCAGAGAGCCGGGCAGGAAGCCGAGCCTTTCCCCTGCCTCAACCGCTGGCCGAACAAGCACAATCCGGCTTACTTTCTTCGACATCAGTGCCGAAACCGCCATTGCGACCGCAAGGTAGGTCTTCCCCGTACCGGCAGGCCCTAGGCCGAACACCATATCGCACTGCTCAATCGCCTCAACATACTTACGCTGATTCGGCGAGCGTGGCTGCACCATTCGCTTTACGCCGGTAGAGCGCTGTTTCCCTGTCTCAACCAACGAACGAAGTGTTACTGAAGGATCAGCGACAATGAGCCTGAGCATCCCGTTCAGTTCGCCGTTGCTTGGGTTAATGCCCAGTTTGCGAAGGTAATCGAAATCAGAGAAGACGCGTTCAACGCGTTCTACCCCTCCCTGGTCACCCGTTACCTGAATTGAGTCCGAACGAAGATCGATGGCAACATGGAACCCGTCTTCGAGCAGTTTGAGATTTTCATCGTGGGTCCCATACAGGGGCTCAATACCGGGAGTGATTTCCAGCAATTTTTTCATCAAAAGGGGCGCTGACCTCCGTCAGGAACTGCCTGGTTATTGGATGCCTTAGTTTTCGATTGGTTGTGGCGCTGGCATTGGCTGGCAGCACAGGACGATGTGCTGGGTGCGGCGGCCGGGATGGCGAAAGTTGCCAATCGCGTATCAGAAGTTGCGCACAGACTAGAACCGAACCGCCACCGCGTCAAGAGGCAAACGCATTAGGGAGACTCTGGCTAAATTCGCCTTTGAAGGGGAAAGGGCTTCAGCCCGTTAGCCTGTTTTTCCCGCCGTCATGCTGAGCGAAGCGAAGAACCCCCGCATTTGTTACTCATCCACGTCATCTCGATCGAAGGCCCAAAAGGGCCGAAGTGGAGAGATCCCTGTATTTCCCTTGATCTGATAGCCCATCAGAGGGTTGAAAGCCCGACACGTATCCTTGGGAAATGCTTTTGGCCTCTGAACCTTCCAATAGAACATTCTTGACCATCCTGCGCCAGTTTCGTAGACTTAGAGATTGCAGGGGATGGGCGGGGCTGTGTACCTGGCCAGCCTCCGGCCTGCATCCTCAACTTTCCCCGAAATACGGGTCAGAGAAAAGAGCTTATTGATGGCAAACCATGTCTCCTCGCTGAAGCGCGCACGTCAGACCGAAACCAAGACCGCGGTAAACCGCGCCAACAAGAGCAAGCTGCGCGGCGGCCTCCGCGCTTTGCGTGAGGCAATTGCCAAGGGCGATGCCAACTCGCTGAATGAAGCCTACCGCGCCACCGTCTCCGTGCTCGACAAGAGCGTACAGAAAGGCGTTCTGCACAAGAACACCGCAAGCCGCTATAAGAGCCGCCTGAATGCCCGCGTCAAGGCCGCTTCAACCGGCAAAGCCGCTTAACTCACACCCGCAGGGGCTTGAGGCCACCGGTATAATTAACTTAGGAAGAAAGAAGGAGCCCGGAGTTTCGGGCTCCTTCTTTCGTTTGAAAGTACCATACCGAAGTCCAGACTTATCTTCTTTTTTTGAAGACTTTAGGTACTTAGGTACAGGGCCTATAGGCTACCGGTCTTCACTACCGTTTCGCTTGCCCGGAGGGTCGGTCGGCAGAGTATAAAGCGTTGGCGGCTTGCGCGGTTGCTCTGGCGCGGCATCTCCCAGCGTCGGCGGAGCTGGCTGCGCCGCTACGGACGGTGTGACCCCCGATGAAGTAGAAGCAGTATCAGCCGGCTTCTCTGGCTGGGTTGGGGCAGACGCATCCGGTGTAGCAGCGGTTGAAACCGGAGCCTTGGATGCGGATGGGTTCGCGGCGGAGGTCGGCGTTGGCACCGAAGCTGCCTCTGCATTGGCTGCTGGCGCGGAGACTCTCAGGATGATCGGATCATCCGTAATAGCTGGAACCATTGCTCTAGCCTGTTGCAGCTCCGTCTGGTCTTTCTTGCTTAGCGGCGGCAACGCAAATTCTTCAATTGCGTCTTCGCGAATGACCGCCAGCTTTTTTCCATCAGGAGACAACGCAAAGTTTTGGCCTGCGCGTGCAATGGGCGAGCAGTCGATATGGAAGATCTGCTTCCCGCTCTCGGTCTGGTAAACAACCACATTCTGGCTTGTATAGCTGGAATCCGAAACAGTCCCCGAAAGATCGAGGGCCGGATCGCCCATCACACGCGCCATTGCAAAACGGCCACTTGATGGCGCAAAGGAGAACGACACCGCAACGAAATCGCCGAAGAGGTTCTGCTCCCACATCTCATCCCCGCTCATATTGAAGCCGCCAATAACCTGCGGTGTGTTGCCGCCATGACAACCGAATGAGATGAACTCGCTGCTGCTGACAAAGTGCGGAATCGGCCGGCAGCTGGAGTCGAACGGCGAAAGCGGCAATACTTTGCCGTTATAGGGATGAAAGTCAAAGGCCCACTGCTGATGCCCCTGATCGACAATGGCCAGATGTCCCGCGCCCGTGGCAGGAAGCCCACCAAAGGCGACAGAGTGAGCCATACCAGCGATCGTTGCCTGTACATGGTCTCCAGCCTCTGGAATGTGCAGACGGTAGAAATACAGGGTCACCGGAGTGGAATTACCCGAGCCATCTTCTTCAACTGGGGCAGGCTTAGGTGCAGGGCCCACGACTGCCGCCGGAACTGCGGCAGCCGCAGCAGTTTTTCCGGCGACCTCAACCACTGCCAGGTCCGATTCCGGCGAAACCAGCACAGCCCCAATGCGGCTCGGCAGGTTCAGCAACGGCCTCTGCCGGAAGGCTTGCCCGGTGGCAAGATTTGCCAGCGGAGCAAACGTAGTCAGCGTGTTGCGTACACGCAGCAAAAAACGTCCATGGCCAAGGTTCCAGAGATATCGGCCGCTGTCGTGAAGTCGCCAGTCAGTTCGCGCCAGAACCCGTCCCGAAGAGACCTCAAGCAGCACCGCCTCTATCATGTGATCTTCGTCATCCGGAGGGTCATCGGCAATCCGCTTCATCAGCCGATGCACGCCAAAGGTGAACAGAATATGCTGGTTGTCCACATAGTCGAGCGTCATCATGGAGCTGCCGGCCAGCAAAAACTGATGCGCCTGCGGCTGAAACCCTACCGTATCCAGCGGAATAAGAGACTCTGCTCCCGATCCTCTCCACGCAAAAGCAGGAACTGCGGCCAGCAGAAATAGCAGGGCTGCCGCTAAACAGCGACCCGACCGAGAGATCACGAAGCTATTGTCGGAAACCGGCATGGCAGAGTCCATGTATCCATGTCTACATCGCGCGTGTAGACCTACTGTTTCACAGACGTATCGCCTTCGCCAATGGCTGCATTGGCCAAGTTCCTGGACCATCCTGATGCAAAGTTCTGGCGCGAAACTTCGTCTTCCTAAAGATATTTATTCGGTTTGTGCGACAGTAAGAGCATGTCCCGACTTAACTCCCAGCCGAATCAAAGGCGAGCGCTCGGCTTTGCTGCGTGCGCGCTGGCGAGTTCGTTCTGGGGGTGCGGCTTCTTCTTCGGGAAAATTGCACTGGCAGAGATGGGTTTTGCCCATATGGTGCTCTATCGCTTCCTCTTCTCCATGGTGCCGCTTGCTCCTCTGCTGATAACGCATCCTCCGCGCCTGAACCGCAAAGAATGGGGTGTGCTATTGCTGTCTGCTTTTCTTGGCGTTCCGGTCCAGTTCTTGCTTCAGTTCTATGGTCTTTCCATGACCACCGTCAGCCATGCCTCGCTGATGGTAGGAACAATGCCTGTGATTCTTGCCATCGGAGCAATGCTCTTTGTGCATGAGCGAATGGACCGGATCGGCTGGATTGCGATGGCGGCATCGACCTGCGGAGCTGCGATGATCGCCTTTGGCCACCATCAAACCGGCGCGCAATCATCCTCCTTCATAGGAGATATGCTGATCGTAGTTTCACTGATCGTTGCACTGTTCTGGATTCTCTTCAACAAGCAGTTGATGGAACAGCATTCGCCCATCGTGATTACTGCTTATGGTCTGGCACTGGGAACATTGATGCTGATGATCTGGGTTCCGCTGGGATATGGCTTGCCTCCAGTTGCTCATGTCTCGCTGAAAGCATGGCTCGCACTAATCGCGAGTGGCCTTCTGTGCACGGCACTGACGACCCTGCTTTGGAACTGGGGCCTTACTCAGGTTCCAGCATCACAAGCGGGAGTCTTGCTCAATATGGAGCCGCTAATCGGAAGCATGCTTGGGGTCTTCGTCCTGGGCGAGCATCTCGGTATCAATGCATGGATTGGAGGCGTACTTATCCTCGGCGCTGCAATTGTTCTAACAACACACTCCAAGACTGAAGTGCGCGAGCAGATTCCGATTACATAAATTGAAGAAGGAGCGGCCCAACCCTGGCGCCGCTCCTTCTTCAAACTCATACAAATATTCAACGAGAAGGAATCGCGCCCGCCACCTGTCGCGTTGGCACGTTCATGCGGTTCCAGAAGTTAATCAAACCGATGTTCAGTATCAATGCAGCGAGTTCCTGTTCGCTATAGTGTCGCGCTGCCTCATTCCATATCTCATCCGAAACGGGATCGGGTCGATCATTGAGACGGGTTGCAGCCTCGGCCAGCGCCAGCGCCGCGCGTTCAGCGTCATTGAAATACGGCATATCACGCCATGCACCCACGGCGATCAGGCGCTCGTTCGTCTCGCCATTCTTCTTGAGGCTTTTGGAGTGCATATCAACGCACAAACTGCAGCCGTTGATCTGACTGACGCGGAGGTAGATCAACTCCAACGTCCGCAGCGGTACGGTATCTTTTTTTGCGATGACGCCAATTGCCTGCAGAGCGGGCAGTGCATCGGGAACAATCAGGGCCGGATTCATCATTCGTGCTTGCATTCTCTTCTCCTTCAACATCGGTTCTTTGGCGGCGCTGTCACATCAGCTCAGTCTCAGCCGTCACTACAATGACGGAAGACAGCGGAGGGATGTGACAGATGAACGAGCACGATTGGCTAGCACAGCAGTTTGAAGAAAAGCGAGCTCACCTGCGAGCAGTTGCCTATCGAATGCTTGGCTCGCTGAGCGAAGCCGAAGATGCTGTGCAGGAAGCGTGGCTCAAACTCAGCCGTTCTGACGTGGACGAGATTGAGAACCTTGGTGGCTGGCTAACAACCGTCGTTGCCCGCGTTTGTCTGGACATGCTGCGCTCGCGAAAATCACGAAACGAAGAGTCAATCGAGACGCAGACCACGGAACCAGCTATCCATCGAAGTGCGAAAGTAAACCCCGAGACAGAAGTCATGCTCGCCGACTCTGTTGGACTCGCACTGCTCGTCGTGCTCGATACGCTCTCTCCCGCCGAACGGTTGGCGTTTGTGCTGCACGATATGTTCGATCTTTCCTTCGACGAGATCGCAGCAATTTCTGGACGAACGCCGGTCGCTGCGCGACAGCTTGCCAGTCGCGCCCGTCGTCGCGTGCAGGGCAAAGAAGTAGCCCATGATGCCGATATCTCACGTCAGCGGGAGGTCGTCGATGCCTTTCTTGCCGCCGCGCGCAAGGGCGACTTCAACGGGCTTTTAGCTGTGCTTGATCCTGAAGTTGTTGTCCATACCGACGATGCCGGTGCGGTGCTAACAAATACGCAGACAGGGACCTGGAGTGCAGAATCGCTCGCGGAAAAAGTGGCACGCGGCGGAGCGCGTTTTGCCAGGGTTGCACTGGTCAACGGTTCGGTCGGTGTTGTGGTAGCTCCGCTCGGACGTCTGCGCATGGTCTTCCGCTACACCATCGTCGGCAGCAAAATCGCCGGAGTCGAGGTGGTCGCCGATCCACAGCGGCTTGCTGAACTTGAGCTGTCGGTGCTTGGCAATGACTGAGGTGATGCAACATTTATGACTGACTCAATTACTGTGTCCATTGCATTGCAATACACCGAGGTGGCTGTGCCATGGGCCAACGGCTTCGCGATATTGATGTGCCATGATTCTGGTGATCTGATGCAGATGAGTCAGGTCGTGTACGGTCCATGTCGCCAGCAGTTGTCCTAGCGTTACGCTGCCAAGTGCAGGATGTAGACCATGCAGATCAAAATCTTTTTGCGTTAAATTCAGCGTGCGCAGCTCATTCAAATTCTTCAGCCGTATCTCAGCAAACTCATCCAGCAACTGCTCCAGTGTTTTGCTTTGAGTTTCATGCACAAACCCCCAGCGGTCGAAAGGGGCAAACGTTTTGTTTGCACCCGAGCTCAGAATTATTCTGAGCCGAGGCATCCAGTCAGCGTACTCTGCATGAATCAGATGTCCAATCACATCAGAAGCACTCCATGTTCCTTCGCCTTCGTTCCGCTGCGTCCACTCGCCGGAGAGGTTACGCAACAAAGCATCAAGAACGGGAGGAGTGCGCGCCAGGAGTGCCGTTGTTTGCTCGAGATTATGTTTCATCTTTCTTCCTTATTTATGGTCTCTATGTACGAACCGCACTCTCACCAGCGGTAATTTTCATCATCGACTTCGTCGTTCGTTGCCATATTGTTACAAGCGCAATGCCCGCGACGATTAGTCCTACGCAAAGCCCTAGCCATAGTCCGACTGCTCCCATGTGCCGCTGGAAACCAAGCATATAGCCAACCGGAAGGCCGATCACCCAGTAACCGGCGATCTGAACAATCAGTCCTGCATGAGTATTGCCCGCTCCGCGCAGGGCACCCGTAGCGGTGATTTGCAGTCCATCGAAAAACTGGAAAGCTGCCGCTACCAGCAGCAATGGAACGGTAGCCGCAATTACTGCCTGCCCCTCAGTAAACACGTGGGCAATCGTATGAGGAAAGAGCGACAGCACCGCGGCAAAGACCGCCATGCATCCTGCGCCGAGCAAAATTGCTGTCCAACCGGCAGTAGACGCCTCTCGCGGCTCTTTGCGGCCAATTGCCTGTCCGACGCGCACTGCTGCTGCCGTTGAGATAGCAAACGGCACCATGAACGTAAAACTGGCACAGTTCAGCGCGATCTCATGACCTGCCAGCGGAAGCGGCCCCATCGTGCCTATCAAAAACGTTACCGCTCCAAAGATTGCGATCTCAACAAATATCTGCCCTCCTGCAGGCCCTCCCAGCAGTACGAGGCGGCGCAGACGCGAAGTCTCGATATGCCGCAGCATCGAGCGAAGTCCGTAGTGATGACGATGCTCCACGCGCCACACTACGGCTACCAGAAAGAGCGCCAAATAGAGCCGCGATACAGAGGTCGCAAGTCCTGCTCCGGTAACACCTAACGCAGGAATATGAAGCGGCCCCCATGAGTGTCCATAGATCAGCAGCCAATCGCCAAGAGCATTAAAGATATTTGCCGAGATAAGAGCAGCGGCGATGGGACGCACATGATTGAACGCCTGCAGATATCGCCGCAACGCAAAGTAGAGGAACAGTGACGGCGTTCCCCAGTTTAGCGCACGGAGAAAAGAGATCGATCCGGCAAGGACTCTCTGGTCAATCGGCAGACGCAACAGAACGACAGGCGCGAAGGCTACCAGAAGAAACAGCACTGCAGCTAAAACCGCTGCCAGAATGAGACCGTGATAGAGCCAACGATTCGCTTCATCGAAGCGCCCTGCTCCATGCGATTGGCTGATATAGGTATCCAGACCGAGCAGCACCCCGGCAATGCCAAATGCTACGGTGTTGTAGAGCACCTGACCAAGCGAAGCTGCCGCAATGGACACCGCAGGCGAAGGCATATGGCCCACCATAATGGTGTCCACAATTCCCATAGTCATCCATCCCAGCTCAGCCATAATCAGCGGAACCGCGAGTGCAAGCATGGGCCGGATTTCACGACGAATGGACACTTTCAATGGATGCCGCGCATCTGCAAACCGATGCAAAACCGGCACATCAATTCATATCGCTTTTCCACACCTCCGTGAAATGATCGCGCTTTCCCGCAGTGAAGCCTTTGTTTTTCTCCAATGCGGAATCCCTGTAAGGTGAAAAGATGCCAGAACTGAAACCCGTCCGCATGATAGCTATTGACATGGACGGCACATTGCTTGCTCCAGAAGGTCACGTCAGTCCACGCAACCTTGCCGCGCTTCAGGCTGCTGCCAGCACAGGCATTGAAATAGTCATCGCGACAGGTCGACGCCACTGCTATGCAATGCGTCAGCTTCGTGGCCTGGGACTCGCAGAAGAAAATGCCCTCATCAGTTCCAACGGCACTGTCGTCCGCACCATTGGTGCAAAGCTGTTGGAGCGACAGGTGATGCAGACAGAAACCGCGCGGTGGCTTTGCGGCCATATCGATGAGTTTCGCGACGCTCTGGTAATCACCTTCGATAAAGTAGGAAGTGATGGCGAGGACGCGCGCGGCGCTCTGGTGGTCGAGCACCTCGATGAACTGAACGCCAGTATCGGGCGATGGATGGCAGCCAACGAACCCTACATTGCGCATGTCGCGCCAATCGAAGATGCACTGCGAGGTGAAGCGCCCATCCAAATGATGCTCTGCGGGCCAATGGAACGAATGCGTCGTGCCGAGGCCCGCTTACTGGAACATCCTGGTGTGTCGGCTGCCGGTGTCGCCCCACAGGAGCACACTGCGGAGACGGAGATCACGCTACACCGCACTGAATATCCTGCGCGTAATCTGAGTATCGTTGACATCCTTCCCGCGGGTTGCAGCAAAGGCGCTGCCTTGCTGCGGCTTGCTGCCGGCAAGGGAATCGATCCCTCAGAGATTCTTGCCATTGGAGATAACTGGAACGATGTGTCGATGCTCGAGATCGCCGGGCGTAGCGTGCTGATGGCCAACGCTCCCGATGACCTAAAAGGAACTGCAATCGCGCGGGGATGGACTATTGGCCTCCGGCACGACGAAGACGGCGTCGCCGATGCAATTGAACCGCTGCTGGCCCGGTTGCAGTGATAGGCTTTTAGGGTGGCAACCAGCTCCAAAGCATTCCGCGGCATGGTCGCAGCGTTTGTAGCTGCCTGCGCTGTCTGCCCTCTTTATGCTGCTCAACGGGTGATGCTACGCAATGGATTTGAGCTGAATTGCGCGCGTACCGAAACCATTGGCAACAAAGTGCGGCTCTACACCGGGACAGCCAGCACAAATTATCTTGAAGTCGATGCCAGCGCCATTCTTCAAGTAGAGACAGTGCCCGATCCGCCGCAGGCCACTGCAACCGCAAAAATTCCGCCTGCAAGCAACGAACCGGCGGCTCCAACCAAAGCAGAGCTGCGGGAGATGCTTGCTCATGCTGGGATCGCTCATCATATAGACACAGATCTGCTAGTTAGCGTGATGAAGGCCGAAAGCGGAGGCAACGTGCGTGCCGTCTCGCGAGCAGGAGCACGCGGTCTGATGCAACTTATGCCCCAGACCGCCAGCGCAATGGGGGTCCAGGATACTTTTCGCCCCGAGCAGAACATCGCTGGCGGCACCGCATATCTCGACGAGCTCCTGAACCGTTACGGAGACAACATCGCACTGGCGCTGGCCGCCTACAATGCTGGCCCCGCAGCAGTGGACCGTTACCACGGCATTCCACCCTACCGTGAAACCCGAGCTTATGTGGCCCGGGTAATCCGTGAGTTCAACCGGCGCAAGCAGATGACCCTCACCGCGCAGGCGCGCTAGCGATTTATCGGAATACGCCCATGAAGAAAAAGCAGAATGGATGGCTGTGGGTTGTGCTTGCCGCTGTGCTTGCGCTGATTGTCGTTCTGTTCCGGGACCGCGTGAACTTCGACTGGAGAATTTTCTGGCGGCAGTTGCGGCACGCTAGTGCAATCCACATTCTGGCAGGCATCGCATTAATCTACGCAACATATTGGCTGCGTTCGATCCGCTGGGCTGTATTTCTTACCCCGGTAAAAAAAGTTCCGGCGTATGCGCTGCTAGGTCCGCAGTTTATCGGTTTTACAGGGGTCGCATTATTTGGACGACTTGCCGACCTTACCCGTCCTTATCTGGTCTCTCGCAAAATCGGGCTGCCTCTAAGTTCGCAGGTTGCTGTCTACGCTATCGAGCGGATGTTCGATCTCGGGGCCGCAGCGGTTGTTTTCTCCAGTGCACTGGCATTCACCCCAAAAAACCTGCCGCATCATGACAAGTTTGTTCATGCCGGCGAGATGTGTTTGGCTCTGACTCTCATCATCGCTGCTTTTGCCCTTGTGGTTCGCATATCAGGGGAGATCGTCGCCGGTTTTGCGCGCGCCACAATTGGCAAACTCTCGGAACCAGCGGGAGAAGCAATTGCCACCAGGATTCTTGGCTTCCGTGAAGGACTGAATACATTCACTTCAGTACGCGATTTTGGGTTCGCCGTGCTGCTCTCGCTAGCGATGTGGGGCATGATTGGCATGGCGTATGTTCAGACAGCGCACGCGTTCGTACATACGCCGGAGTTGGCCAATCTCACCTTCTCCCGCACCATGCTGCTGATGGCGGCCAGCATTGGAGGATCGGCGCTGCAGCCGCCTATCATCGGCTGGTTCACACAGATTGCTGTCACCGCGACGGCCATGCACGAGTTCTATGGCGCACCCGTTGAAGCAGCAACCGCTTGTGGAGCGGTGCTGCTCATCGTCACCTCGCTGTGCATCATCCCTGCTGGCGTTCTCTATTCACGTCTGGAGCGCGTAAGCCTGAAAAATGTTGCGCGGGAGAGCGAAGCTGCGGGCGGCGAGACGAAGACAGCAACACAGCTAGGCAGCTAACGTAATCGTGAATAAACGTTATCGCTGCTAGAATCGAAGTATTCCGATGAAGTGCCCCTACTGTGGTTTTGCCCAGGATCGCGTTGTTGATTCCCGAGAAAGCAAAGAGGCAGACTCCATCCGGCGGCGGCGTGAGTGCGAAGGCTGCCACAAACGATTCACTACTTACGAACGCATCGACGAAATTCCTTACATGGTCGTGAAAAAAGACGGCCGCAGAGAGAAGTTCGACCGGCAGAAGGTTCTGAGCGGACTGCTCCATGCCTGCGAGAAGCGCCCAGTTCCGGCAGCAAATCTCGAACAGATTGTGGATGAGACAGAAGCTTACGTGGTGGATTCACCCGAGCGCGAACGCTCGACCAGCGAGGTGGGCGAACTGATTATGTCGCGGCTCAAGGTTCTCGACACCGTAGCGTACATCCGCTTTGCCAGCGTCTACCGGGACTTTAAAGATGTACGAGAGTTCAAAGCTGAGCTCGAAGATCTGTTGAACGGCAAGGACCACAAGAAACGGCGGTAGCGGCATGGCAAAGACCAGCAGGACCCACAAGATCACGTTGATCCCCGGAGACGGCATCGGCCCGGAGGTCTCAGGCGCGGTGGTGAAGATTGTCGAAGCGGCCGGTGCCGCAACCGGCACATCGTTTGAGTGGCACCGCTATGCAGCGGGCGCAGAGGCATTTGAAACCACTGGAGAGTACATCCCCAAAGCTCTTTACGACTCGATCGAAGAGAACCGCGTGGCCCTGAAAGGGCCGGTAACAACGCCGGTCGGCGGTGGCTTCGCCTCCATCAATGTGACCCTGCGAAAGAAGTTTGAGCTATTCGCCAACTTCCGCCCGGTCAAAAGCCTGCCAGGACTCAAAACCAGATATCCGGACATCGATCTTGTGATCGTACGTGAAAATATGGAAGACCTTTACGCCGGTCTTGAGCACGTCGTCGTCCCGGGAGTCGTGCAGGCGCTGAAGATCATTACGGAAAAAGGATCGACCCGTATTGCTCGATTCGCCTTCGAGTACGCGCAAAAGAATGGCCGCAAGAAGGTCCATGCCATCCACAAGGCCAATATTATGAAGCTCTCTGATGGCCTGTTCCTGAACTGCGCCCGCAAGGTTGCCGAAGGCTTTCCCTCAATCACCTATGCGGAGCACATCGTCGATAACACGTGCATGCAGTTGGTGATGAACCCCTATCAGTACGACATTCTGCTTACCGAGAACCTCTACGGCGACATTCTGAGCGACCTGTGCAGCGCCTTTGTCGGAGGACTGGGTCTTGTACCCGGAGCGAACCTTGGCACCAATTGCGCGATCTTTGAGGCGGTACACGGCTCAGCTCCCGATATTGCCGGCAAAGATATGGCCAACCCGACCGCGCTGCTGCAGAGTGCAGTTCTTATGTTGCGCCACATTGGAGAAGATGCCACCGCAAACCGTATTCAGGCCGGGTTGGAGCAGGTATATCGCGAAGGCAAAACCTTGACTAAGGATGTTGGCGGCACCAGTGGCACTAAGGCCTTCGCCGACGCAGTTATTCAGGCAATGGAAACGCAGCAGACGGCATCAAGATAAAGATTTCGACATAGGAGTGGAGGGCAGCATGAAGCAGAGTTTCAGTTGGTTGATGGCGGCAATCGTTGCAGGCGGCATGGTAATTGGCGTGACGGGATGCAAACCGAAGCCCGCCCCGGCGAATTCTGAACCGGCCGCTACCAATGCCACTCCGGCTCAACCCGCCGCTCCTCTGAATCCTGCAACGCTTGGCACCGTTAGCGGCACAGTCCACTTTGAAGGCAAGCCACCGGAGCGTCTTCGCATCGATATGAGCCAGGACCCCGTTTGCTCCATGCTGGGTGGCGAAAATTTAGCCGAGCAGTACGTTGTGCATGACGGCAAGCTGGCCAATGTTTATATCTATGTCAAGAGCGGCCCACCCGCAGCAATGTCGGCACCGGCAAAGAGCGTAGCTCCGGTCGTGCTTGACCAAATCGGCTGCAAGTATGTACCGCATGTCATCGCGCTGATGCGCGGTGGCTCTGTAGAATTCCGCAACTCCGACGCGACGATGCACAACATCCATACCATGCCGACCGTTGCCGGAAACAAAGAGATCGACGTCTCTGAGGGGCCAAAAGGCGCGCCGCAAGTCAGGCAGTTTCCTCAACCCGAGGTGATGATGCCCGTACGTTGCAACAATCACCCTTGGATGAACGCATTCATCAACGTCTCTCCCACTCCATTCTTCGCCGTCACGGATGCCGATGGACACTTTGAGATCAAAGGCTTGCCCGAGGGGACCTACACTCTTGCCGCAGTCCACGAGAAGATGGGTGAGCAGGACATCACCGTAACCGTCAAGCCCCAGGCAACGGAGACCGCCAACTTTACTTATTCCCTAAGGAAATAAGCAGTCGGGCAAACGACCACTTTCCCGTCGCTGAATCATGCTTCAATTTGCGCCATATGCTGCAAGGGCCCGGCGTGTGACGGCTATGGCCAACCCGCGTTATTCTTGAATATATGGAACGGCGCAAGGTTGGAATTTTAGGCGCGACCGGCATGGTCGGTCAGCGATTTATTCAGTTATTGAGCAATCACCCATGGTTTGAGATTGCGTGGCTGGCGGCGAGCGATCGCAGCGCGGGCAAAACGTACGGCGAAGCCTGCCGCTGGAAGCTGGACACCCCGCTGCCAAAGCATATTGCAGCCATGACGGTGCAGCCCAACGTACCGGAAGGCACTGTGGGAGAACTGCCGAAGATTATCTTCGCCGCGCTGGACGCGGATATTGCCCGTGAGTTGGAGCCAAAGTTTGCCGCTGCGGGTTGCGCTGTGATCTCGAACTCCAGCGCGTTCCGCATGGTCGCCGATGTGCCGCTTGTCGTGCCCGAGGTCAACTCAGATCATCTCGCGCTCATTGATGCCCAGGCCGCTCGTAAAGAAAACAACGGCAATGGCGGCTACATCGTAACGAATCCGAATTGCAGCACCATCGGTTTAGTGCTGGCTTTGAAGCCGCTCGAAGAGCGCTTCGGTATTGAGAGCGTCTTTGTCACCACGATGCAGGCCGTCAGCGGAGCGGGCTATCCCGGCGTGCCCTCGCTCGACATTCTCGGCAACGTTGTTCCGTTCATCAAGAACGAAGAAGAGAAGATGCAGGAAGAGGTCGGCAAGCTGCTCGGCCAGTTTGAAGGCAAAGGCGTCAAGATGCTTGATGCCAAAGTGAGCGCGCACTGCAACCGTGTCGCGGTGGAAGATGGTCATACCGAATGCGTTAGCATCAAGCTGCGAAAAAGGGCCTCGCGCGAAGAGATTCTGGCAGCCTGGGATGAATTCCAACCACTTCGCGGCCAGAACCTGCCAACCGCTCCTTTGCAACCGGTAGAGTATGATCCGGCGGGCGACCGGCCTCAACCGCGGCTGGACCGTATGCGCGGCAATGGCATGACCGCCACTGTGGGCCGTCTGCGTGAATGCACTCTGCTGGACTGGAAATTCGTTGTGCTCTCGCATAACACCATCAGAGGAGCTGCAGGCGCTGCTGTGCTGAATGCAGAGGTCCTCGCTCTGCTGGGCAAGCTGGATAAATTGAGCGTGACCGCAGCGTCACCAGTGGCGGTGATGGCTTGAGCACAGTACGCGAACAACTTGTAGTCATGAAATTTGGTGGCACCTCAGTCGAAGACGCAACCGCAATCGAGCGCACAGCAGCAATTGTCCGCGG
This sequence comes from Edaphobacter sp., assembly GCA_035656355.1. GTDB lineage: Bacteria > Acidobacteriota > Terriglobia > Terriglobales > Acidobacteriaceae > Edaphobacter. The sequence goes on along the minus strand of DASRSR010000047.1, from coordinate 8,597 downwards.
ACGGCGTGAGCGCGGTCTGGAAACAGTCGTTGTAGTGTCGGCTATGGCGAAGGTCACCGATCAGTTGCTGGCCGCGGCAGCAGCCGCCGGGCGTGACGACAAAGCTGGAGCGTTGGCCATCAGTGCAAGATTGCGCAACAGGCATATCGATACAGCGTCCAATCTGCTCGACAATGATCGCTTCATCCAGTTGCAATCGGCCATCCATCAGGAATTCGATGCACTGGACGATCTGCTGCGCGGCATCGCTGCTGTCGGTGAACTGACGGCGCGCACCAACGACCTTGTTGTCAGCTTCGGCGAGCGGCTCTCGAGCCGCATGGTTGCTGCCGCTTTTGAACAGCGCGGCCTGGACGGCGTGCATGTCGATGCCCGCACCTGCATCATCACCGACGCGCACTATGGCAAAGCTGCACCGCAGGAGAAAGCAATTGCAGCCAAACTGGCCGAGAATGTCCTGCCGCTGATTGAGGACGGCAAAACTCCGGTCATGGGCGGCTTCATCGGTTCGACAGCGGAAGGCATCACGACAACACTGGGGCGCGGCGGCAGCGATTACACTGCCGCACTGGTCGGTGGTGGGATGCACGCAGGCGCTATCGAAATATGGACTGATGTTAATGGCATCATGACCACCGATCCCCGCATCTGCCCTGACGCGCTTCGGGTCAAGACCATCAGCTTTGAAGAGGCTGCCGAACTGGCTTACTTCGGTGCCAAGGTACTGCATCCGGCAACCATTCTGCCGGCGGTACAGAAGAGCATCCCCGTCTGGGTACTGAACTCACGCAATGCTGAAAATGAAGGAACTAAGATTACGGCGCTTGCGCCCAAGTGCGCCAGCCCGTTCAAAAGTATTGCAGCTAAGAAGAAGTTGACCATTATCGATATCGTCGCCAGCCGTATGCTGATGTCGCATGGCTATCTCAAAGCTGTTTTTGATGTCTTTGACAAATACAAGTGCGCCATCGATATGGTATCGACCAGCGAGGTCAGCATCTCGCTTTCAGTGGACTCCAATGAAAGACTTCCCGAGATCTGCGAAGAACTCGGAAAGATCGCCGACGTGAAATACGAAGGCCACAAAGCACTTGTCTGCCTCGTTGGCGAAGACATACGCGGACACAACGGCATTGCCGGACAGGTCTTCAGCGCAGTGAGCCATGTGAATGTGCGCATGATCTCGCAGGGCGCAAGCGAGATCAACATGAGCTTCATGATCAATGAAGAAGATGTTGATGAGGCCGTGCGGAGTCTGCACAAATACTTCTTTGCCAACCCTGACGAGACCGTCTTTGACGTAGATGCGCGGGTTGCGGTTGAGAGCAAGGTATAGGGCTGGAAGATGCGAATACTTGTGCTGGGTCAGGGCAAAACGGGAAAACTAGTGGCGGCGGTTGCAGCAGAGCGCGGCCATGGAGTGCATGTGCTGGATGCAAAGGAAAACGCACATGCCTCAGCTCTGACTCCACCGTTTATTGCAGGTTTTGATGTTGTCATCGACTTCACGACACCTGAAGCCGTCGTACAGAACATGCGTGCATGTCTTGCCACTGGAGCCAAGATCGTCGTCGGCACAACTGGATGGTATGACCGGCTGTCTGAAATGAAAGCCCTCGCAGAACGCAAACAGGCTGGCCTGCTCTATGGAACGAACTTCTCCATCGGGGTACAGGTCATGTTCCAGCTTGCGGCGAAGATGGGCGAATCGCTCAAGAACGCTGGCTACAACTTCTCTATCGAAGAGACCCACCACGTCTCAAAGCTTGACGCTCCCAGTGGAACAGCAATCACTCTCGCAACCGTAGTCGAGACGGCAACCGAGTATCAGAAGGTCCCCATCCAGTCGCATCGCGAAGGCGATGCCCCTGGCACTCACGTATTAATCGCGCAGAGCGATGCAGACAAACTCACTTTGACGCACGAATCGTTCTCGCGCCGTGGATTTGCCGAAGGTGCTGTGCGCGCCGCCGAGTGGCTGTCATCGCGCAAGGGGTGCTACGACTTTCAAAATATCTACATGCAGATCTAAACCAGCCGAACAGGATTCAAACATGAGCACAATGGAAGCAGTCGCGACGAAGTTCTCGGATTTAACCTTCGACCAGAAGCTCGACCGCCTGGCCGAGGTCGCGGTAAAGATTGGGCTGGGCCTGCGCTCCGGCCAGGAACTCATTATGTCTGCGCCAATGGAGGCGTTGCCTCTTGCCCGCCGTATCACCGAGCAGGCTTATAAGGCCGGAGCGCTGCTCGTAACAACGCTTTACGCGGACGATCCCTCTGTCCTTGCTCGCTTCGAATACGCCCCTGATGCCAGCTTCGATTACGCTCCCAAGTGGCTGCAGGATGGCATCGCAGAAGGGTTCCGCAGCGGCGCGGCGCGGCTTGCAATCGCCGGCGCGAATCCGGCGCTGCTCTCGAAACAGGACCCCGCAAAAGTCTCGCGTGCCAACATCGCCGCATCCAAAGCGGGTAAACCGGCAATGGAGCTGATTACGCGGCATGAGATCAACTGGACCATCGTTGCCTGCGCAACTCCAGAATGGGCAAAGCTTGTATTTCCCAGCGATTCGGAAGAGATTGCCGTGGCGAAGCTGTGGGAGGCAATCTTTGTTGCCTCGCGCATCAATGTAGACGATCCAGTCGCAGAGTGGAAGCGGCACGGCGACCAATTGAAAAAGCGCGTCGATCTGCTGAACGCGAAACGCTTCTCTGCCCTGCACTTCCAGGGTCCCGGAACCGACCTGACGGTTGGGCTTGCCGACGATCACCTATGGGCCGGCGGAGGAACCACTGCCGGAAACGGCGTCTATTGCCAGCCAAACATCCCCACCGAAGAGTGCTTTACCACTCCACACAAAGATCGCGTCAACGGAACAGTGCGTGCCTCGAAGCCGCTCTCGCATCAGGGAACGCTGATTGAAAACATCGCTGTCCGGTTTGAAGGCGGAAAGATTGTCGAAGCAACCGCCACTGCGGGTGAAGATGTTCTGAACCGGCTTATCAGCACCGACGATGGCGCACGGCGGCTGGGCGAAGTGGCGCTGGTTCCTCATTCTTCTCCCATTGCGCAGAGTGGAATTCTCTTCTGGAACACGCTGTTTGACGAAAACGCCGCCAGCCACATTGCGCTGGGTCAGGCTTACTCCACCTGCCTTATCGGCGGTGACAAAATGAGCGCAGATGATCTGGCAAAGCGCGGCGCAAATGCCAGCCTCATTCACGTGGACTGGATGATTGGTTCGGGTGAGATGGATGTGGACGGAGTAAACGCTCACGGAACCTCCGAACCGCTGATGCGAAAGGGAGAGTGGGTTTAACTTCGTCCTTGCACAGCAACAGACACGGTAAACTGCAACCATTATGGAATTGATAGGATGTGGAACTGCGCTGGTCACTCCTTTTCGCAAGGATGGCAGTGTGGATGAACCTGCGCTTCAGGCGCTGGTCAACTGGCAAATCGAAAATGGCATCAACTTTCTGGTCCCTTGTGGAACCACGGGTGAAGCATCGACACTGACCGAAGCAGAATGGCTTCGTGTCGTTACGTTGGTCGTTGAAGCCGCTGCCGGACGCGTTCCCGTCTTTGCCGGGTGCAGCCACAACTCCACACAGCAGGCCGTGGCTAAAGCAGAAAAGCTGGCGAAAATTAATGGCTTGACGGGAATCCTCTCTGCAAACCCTTATTACAATCGCCCTGGCCAGGAAGGGCAATATCAGCACTTCAAGGCAATCGCCGAAGCAACCGATCTTCCGCTTCTGCTCTATAACATCCCATCGCGAACGGGCGCCAACCTTGAGCCTGCAACGGTACTGCGCCTGGCAGAGCTGAAAAATATCATTGCAATCAAAGAATCAAGCGGCAACTTGACCCAAATAACCGAGTTGCTGACGACTGCTCCAGCAAACTTCAGGGTTCTGGTTGGAGATGATGGTCTGGCATTACCGGTTTTGGCACTGGGCGGCTCCGGTCTGGTCTCCGTCGCTTCCAATGTAATTCCTCGCTCGATGACAAAAATGGTATGCGCGGCGCTTGATAATCGCTGGGACGAAGCCCGACAGATCAATCGACGTTTCTTCCGGCTGATGCAGGCACACTTTACTGAACCCAGTCCTGCGCCGGTAAAAGCTGTGCTCTCCATGATTAGGCGCTGCGAAAACACCTTGCGTCTGCCGATGGTTCCCGTTTCTGCTGCTACCTGGCAAAAGTTAGAGCATATTGTCAACGAGCTTGATATGCTTGCGGACGCTTAGTAATTCCTGAAAGAAAGGTGATCAACGTGCATCAGGAAGGAACATTGCAGGAGCGGGTTGAGTATTGGTTTGCGCAGGGGGCGTCTGCGCTGGGGCACAGAAAAGCTGAGGCTGCATTTCTTGAGCTTCGCTGCGGACTGGAATCAGGCGAACTGCGTGCCGCAGAGCCGGACAACTCTCCGCTGGGATGGCATGTGAATGGCTGGGTCAAGCGAGGCATCCTGCTTGGATTTCGTGTGGGCGCACTCACCGAAATCAGCTCGAGCCACGGTCTCTCTTTCGTCGATAAGGACACCTATCCTCCCCGGCGGTTCACGGCAAAAGATTGCATACGAATTGTGCCCGGCGGATCGAGCGTCCGTGCCGGCACTTATCTCGCCAAGGGAGTAGTTGTTATGCCCCCTGCCTATATCAACGTAGGCGCGTATGTAGGCGAGTGCTCCATGGTGGACTCTCACGCTCTAGTCGGCAGTTGCGCTCAGATTGGCAAGCATGTTCATCTCAGCGCGTCGGCACAAATCGGCGGTGTACTCGAACCGGTAAATGCCAACCCCGTCATCATCGAAGACGATGTGCTTGTAGGCGGCAATACCGGAGTCTATGAAGGAACAATCGTCCGCAAAGGTGCTGTGATTGCCGCCGGAACTGTACTGACCCGCGGCACCCCGGTATACGACCTCGTGCGCGGCGAAATTTACAAAGCCACCGCAGAGACGCCACTCATCATTCCCGAAGGCGCAGTAGTCGTACCCGGCTCACGCGCTGTCAATAAAGGGAAAGGGCAGGAGTGGGGTCTCAGCGTCTCCGCCCCGGTAATTGTGAAATACCGCGACGAGAAGACAGAGCTGTCGCTCGTACTGGAAGATCTCTTGCGCTGAATTTTCGGGGCAGTGTCTCTCATCTTTAGGGCCAAAGGCCCGTCTCATACCAGCCTGGGGCAATTACACCTAAGCCAGCTTTGCTGGCTGGGTGGAAAGCCCCAGGATTTGGCCATACAAAGCTAGAGCGCTGAAGGCGAGACATAATTTGGGGCATGGGAGAGATCCTCCCATGCCGCGTTCAATTATTCCGCGACCACAAGCACTGCACTCGCTGCCGGAACCTTCAAGGCAAGCGGCAAATTTGCTTTGATGTTTGCCTTCTCGGCCGCTCCTCCATGAAAGCCCGTGAGACGAACCTCGTGCGATGTAAGCGCAGGCCCTGTCATTCGGTACAACTCCGCTTTGTGCACTCCATCAACACTAATTTCTATGGATTGCGCGGCATCTTTATTGATGATTGCCAGCAATGTTTTTCCATCATGCGATTTGGCCGCATAGGCAGTGGCATTAACCGTGCCATGATCGAAGTCAACCGGAATCATCGTCGCTCCGGCAAAATGTTGAACAAGCTTCAGACCATAGTAGACCGGCTCGGCTACATACTTGCCGTTCATGTCAGCTATCGGCGTATAGAAGGGGCGTGGATGCGGTGCATTCGGATTGGACATTAACTGCTCGCCAGGAAGCCTGCCACCAAGCGAATCTGCTACCGCTTTGCCGCCCCCACCGTGTAGATTAACGCCCGCATAGCCGAACGATGCCAGCTCAAGTGCATAGTCAGCGGCCCACAGTGCCGCACCGAAGACGTCGGAAAAACCCGGTTTGCCACCGCGATAGCAGCTATTGCCTTCTGTCATGCGGTACTTCGTGCCCACCTTCTCTGCCGCGGCCCGCGTGGTCTCTGCGACTCTTTGAACGCGCGGATCGGTTCGCAAAAGATTGTCCAGCGTTGCCTTCGGATTTGAGGGCGGTCCGGTGAAGTAGTAGTGATGTGTAATCGCAGCAACGTTGGGTCGCTCGCTGCCAGAGAGTGCCGTCAGGCGGTCAGCTACAACCGTAGACCAATGAGGACTGCCCGCCGTATCCGGCAACCCGAACTTCGCATCCGGCACGCGCGCGCGGATTGCATTGGCCATAGCGAGCCACTCATCGAAGTACTTATCGGCACTCCAGGTTGCCTTATCGCGAAACCTGCGCACAAATCCATCAGGTTCGTTACCAAGTTGGAAAAACTCAAGCTTTGGGCCAAGCGTTTTCGCAACGAAGACTGCCTCTTCTGCTCCGCGTTCCGGCGTATTGGTGCCCAAATTAATGCCAAACAGCGTTGTCCATCCTGTCGCATCGAGGAAAGCCCGCAAGTTACGCACGGCCTCCGGCGTTACGGCATAGCTCAGCGCCATCGGCGACTTTTCATCCTTCGGCGTCTGCAAAACCACGTTTGCCGGCAACGGCGGCTGCTTCGAATCCGGTGTCGGCTTCCACCAGCCAACATCTGAGGTATTGCCGCCCAGGCGAAGCACTCCATGCGGCGCCATCGCTCGAAACTGCGCAATCAATCCAGTATTGGATGGGGCAAAGAAATTCGGATCGGAGAGCTGCTGAATCTCGTAGCTGAAGCCAATGAAGTTCTCTGGAATTGCTCGACCATGCTGGTCCGGATGCAGTGTAAGTACACCTTTCTGTGATGTGGCGGCCTGTGCAATCAAGTGAAGATGTGGTGCAACCGCGACAGCCGCACCGGTGGCGACAAAGCGACGACGAGTAAGATTGGACATTGTTCGAGGTTAGTCCTTTCTCATAAACCTCGGCAACAGAATTTCCGCATCCCTGTAAAGCACCTGTTTCTAAAGGAGATTCAGCGGAGTGGTAACATCGAAACATTGATGACACAAGATAAATTGAAGATTATCCCTTTAGGGGGCCTGGGCGAGTTCGGCATGAACTGCATGGTCCTCCGCTGGCAGGACGACATCATCGTCATCGACGCCGGCCTGATGTTTCCTGAAGAAGAACTCCTTGGTGTAGATATTGTCGTTCCCGATATCAGCTATCTGATCGAAAATCGCGACAAGGTTCGCGCCATTCTTTTGACCCACGGACACGAAGACCATATCGGCGGTCTTCCCTGGATCCTCTCGGAATTAAACGTACCAGTCTATGGCACTGAATTTACGTTGGCCTATGTCGAAGGCAAGTTGGAAGAGCACAACCTGCTCGACGATGCTGATCTGATTGAGATGTTCCCCGGCAGTCGATTTACCCTCGGACCATTCTCCATTATGCCCATCCGTGTAACGCACTCTCTGGTCGATTGCGTTGCGCTGGCCATTCATACTCCGGTTGGTGTTGTACTGCATACTGGCGATTTCAAGATCGACCTTTCGCCACCGGACGGCCGCCCCTTCGATCTCCATGCTTTCGCCGAGCTCGGCAAACAGGGCGTGCTGGCTCTCCTGCAGGATTCAACGAATGTAGATCGCAGAGGATATACCCCAAGCGAAAAGGCCGTGCGGCCACGCCTGGAAGAGATTTTTTCTCAGGCGCCGAAAAAACTCTTCTTCAGTTGCTTCTCCTCTTCGATCCATCGTCTTCGTCTGGCAATGGAGCTAGCGCACCAGCACGGGCGAAAAGTTGCAGTCATTGGGCGTTCGCTGGATAACTCAACTGAAATCGCACAGGATCTCGGCTATATCGAAGCGCCTCCAGGCTTGATAATCAACCCTGGTCAAATCAAGGACCACCCAGCCGATAAGCTCTGCATCATGATCAGCGGCACTCAGGGCGAACCGATGAGCGCACTCAGCCGTGCTGCAGTCAGCAACCACAAGTTCGCCCGTATTGAGCCAGGCGACACTGTGCTGATGAGCTCACGCGTGATCCCCGGCAACGAGAAGGCAATCTATCGCGTCATCGATCACCTGGAGCGGCGCGATGCTCGCGTCATCTATGACGACGGCGCCTCCGGACTGATTCACGTTAGCGGCCATGGCAGCCAGGAAGAACTGCGGCTGATGATTAACCTTATCCGTCCGAAGTTCTTTATCCCTGTACACGGCGACTACCGCCACCTGAAGCGTCATGCGGAACTCGCCGGCTCGATGGGCATCGTGGAAAAGCCAATCCTGCTCGAAGATGGCGATGTTCTCGAACTGGACAGAGACACAGCGGACAAGACTGGCAAGGTAACAGTGGGCCGCGTCTGCATCGACTCCGGCGGAGCATCGAATGATGTCGTCGAAGACCTTGTCATCCGCGACCGTCGCCACCTCAGCGAAGATGGCATCGTCCTGCCCATCATTGCGATCAATAAGCGTACAGGCTTACCCGAGAATGCTCCCGAAATTGTGATGCGCGGCATGGCCATTGCTGAAGAAAGCTTAATCTCTGAAGCCCGGCAGATCGTGCAACGCACACTCGATAACTCCAGCCCCGAAGAAAAAGCTGATTACGGAGTTATCAAGGAGAAAATTCGGACCGACCTGAAGCGCTACATCCAGAAGAGCACCAGCCGTCGGCCTCTGA
>DASRSR010000046.1:0-9930 GCA_035656355.1 Edaphobacter sp. | reverse complement strand
TCATCCCGTTGTACAACGCTGCCGGCAGCCAGGACTTCTCGTCCGGACGCCAGGGATGTTGCGGCAAAGGCCGATGGGCCGCCACTGCCGCCGCATCCTGCCGCTTCTCCGCGGCCTCGACCCTCGGCAGCCGGCTCTGTTCATTGGCGAATTGGGCGCGCGCCGCAAATACCGGCATCAGCGATGCATCTGCGGCAATTCCGTCGAGGCTGATCCACGACGCCACCGGCGTTCCGCCCCACGTTGCGTCGATCAAGCCAACCGGGACTCGCTCTTTCTGATTGATGGCCCGCCCGAAAAAGTAAGCGACTGCAGAAAAGTTCGCTGCTGTTTCCGGGGTGCAGAGCGTCCAGGTACCCTCGACATCTTCTACCGGAATATCCGAACTTTTACGTTCGATCCTGAGAAGCCGCACCTGTGGCAGCGTGGCATGCGCGATCTCCTGCGCCCCGTTCTTTACCTCAGTACCCCCGGAAAAGCCTTTCATCGGCATCTCCATATTCGACTGGCCCGATGCAAGCCAGACATCCCCTACCAGGACGTCCGAGAGAGTAATAGTCGATGCCGCGCCACTCGAACTTCCATTTACCGCAAGGGTATATGGGCCGCCAGCCTGTTCCGGCATTAGCCACAGGTTCCACTCGCCCTCTGCATTGGCTTCGGCAGACCGCGTTTGGTTATGAAATCGCACCGTGATCTTTTCTTCCGGGTCTGACCACCCCCAGATATGAATGGGAGCTTCGCGTTGCAACACTGTATGATCGCTGAGTATGTGAGGAAGACGTATTTCGGCAACCGCGCTCCTCGCGACGGGCAGAAATAAAAGCAGCAAAACCCCGCTCAATTTACGCATTGGCTCAATCCCTTTCGATATATTCGATCCGATCATTCCACAAGAATGGACCTCGACGTGAAACAAAGATAATAGAAAAGACGAGGATGAAACAGCCACTAAGGGTTCCTATACTGCTCACGCGCAGAGAGCAGAGTTGGTAGCGATAACCAAATTAATGGGTAGTTTCCTTGAGGTGAAGGATCTCCGATCCGGCGAGCAGAAAGGCACCTACTCCATAGACGTAACTGGAAGAAGCCTTATACTCGCCAGGGGCTGCACCTACAGGCTGGATCGATCCCAATCGGCCGTCGCTGTACACATGCGACAACAGCCCAGCCCAGCCCTTTTCCACTACTGGAAGATAAACAGCCCGGTCCAGAATTCCATTATTGATGCCCCACGCCAGCGCATAGACGAAGAAACCCGATCCCGACACTTCAGGTAAAGGATAAGCGCTCTGATCGAGAAGACCGGGACGCCATAATCCATCCTTGCCCTGCAGGGAAGCGATCTTCGCGGCCATGTCGCGGAATTGTCCGGCATACTTCGCCCGGTCGGAATAGTCTGCCGGCATTTCGGCGAGCACGCGTGCAAGCCCGGCTATAGCCCATCCATTGCCACGTGACCAGAAGAGCTTTTTGCCATTCTTTTCGCGCTTGTTCAGAAAACTCGCATCGCGCGAGTAAAGGTGTTCCTGCCGGTCGTAGAGCAGGTTGTAGGTAATCCACCATTCACGATCCATGTAGTTCAGGTACCCCGGATCGCGAGTTACGCTGGAGAGCTCTGCCCAAACCGGAGGAGCCATGAAAAGAGCATCGCACCACCACCAAACAGCCTTGGCAGGATCGTCCGGCGCCTTCATCAACGCATCGAACTGTTTCCTGATTGGCGCAATCATCTTTGGTTCGTGATAATCACGATAGAGTGCAATGTACGTTTGGCCGACCGCCTGATCGTCAGCATGCTCAAGCCGGGGCCCAAGTTTCCATTCGAACGATTTGCCCATCTGGAGCATCGCCGACTCATATTCGGCGTGAGGCAATGATTTTGAAGCAGCCATAAATCCCGCATACAGTGCCGCGAATGTCCAGTCCTGGTCGAAGTACACGCGAGAGCGGTGCAGTTCCCAATCGCCCACTTTGCGCATCGCTTTGGCAACCGATGGACGGGAGAGGGATGCGGAAAGGTTAGCAAGCGGCGGCACAGTCTTAGGAGTATCTCCTATACCGGGGTCCCAAGGGACCTGGTTTGCAGGCACATACCTTTGTGCAACTGCGATGCCGTCGACGAGCGTAAACAGGATCGCGGCAGTTGCGAAATAAAAGGACATTTTCATTGCAGGCGGTAGATGCAATTTTGTCATAGTGTACGTTCCCGTTTCCAAATCAGTTTGCTCTAACTGCGCGGACCGCAACCAAAAGTGGTGATGTGGCCAGAGACGGCTTTGTTCAGAATTACAACCTCTGCGCACCTCAACTAACCAATTAGTTTCCAACCGGCAGCATGACTTAGGACTACTATTTTTATGACTGAGATGATCCGTGAAAATAAGTTACTGGCTGGAGACAGTAAGGTTATCGAATTGAGCGCGGTTCCAGCCAGTTCCAATGCCGAACATTCCGTGTGGATGATCGCTATCTTTTACTGAAGCAAGCGCTCTTGCATCAAGATAGGCTGTAATTTGCTGCCCTTTAAAGTTGAGTTGCATGTGGTGCCATTTCTTCGGAGATAGCGTTGCTTTTCCATGCGCGAGCGTACGCGATGGCTTTTTATAGGCACAGGAAAGAAGCTCCCAGGTGCCATCGTCATGGATTCTGTATATATAGCCACTGGGTAGTGGAGCCTTGCCGTCTTTGAAGACATCAGCCGAATCCACGTGTCCGATCAGCATCACACTTCCCTGCTCATCCAGGCGAACGTCAGAGCCAATATGGTAATCCGTGCGGCCAATATCTCCGGCAAGCGTCCAGGGATCGGGCAGCGGCCCCCAGGGTATAGGCTTCTGAGTTATGACCTGCTCCACGCATCGACCGGGCCGTCCCGCGCATTTTACGGCTTCAAATGCGCCATCCTGGTCAGCAAGATAGCGCGGTGTTCCGTGCAGAGGGGTCGTTTCAAAATTATCTCGATAGGGAAAAGGAAAGGCTTTCGATGGTGGTGGCATCGCTGCCCCTTTGCCTTGTCCGGTTGTGGTGGTCAAAGAATAGAGAGAATTGGGATCGAAGGTGTAGGCGAACTTGCCATTGTGCACGGAAACATCGGTTACGTGTTCGAAGGTGCGCTTGTCGTTTGTCTCCCAAATATGAACCATGCCGACAGATAGTCCTCCACGAAGATCGAAGGATACTCGTTGAGGATTTGTCGCGTCGATTGTTTCGAGGATGACACTCCAGTCTTTACCGTTGGGCGATTTGAGAGCGACATAGTCACCTTTTTCGGGAAGGTATCCAGAGGAGTCATCGAGATATTGCCATCCGGGCTGTGCGAATTGCGTAGTATGCGCAGTTGCCCAGATTGCTCCCTGCACGTCGTAGTGACCGGACCAAGGGGTATTGGCATACATCAGGCCCGAATTAGGCGCGGCCAATATGTCATAGTACGAAGTGATCGGACTCCATATTTCGGTCGCGCTGAAGCCGCCCTTGAGATAGTTCTGGTTATAGAGTTGGGCGAGAAGGCGCCCGCCGACTTTCCAGTCGCGGGAAAGGATGTTGGAGGAACTCGACGCGGGCTGATCCTCGCTGGACCACAGAGGCTTGCCAATGGTGCGAGCCGAATCCGGCGTTGTAACCTTTCCGTTGACGCGCGGATAGTGGACCGAGACCACGGAGACGGCGTCGCGCAATTCCTTGTCTTTCAGCATTGCATCGACAATGCTCCACTGATCGATATCTTTTCGAGGGTATTCATCGCAGCAAACAATCTTGGTAGTGAGATGATGTGCATCAAGGGCGCTCCGAAGCATCTTTACGTAGTCGCCGTTGAAATGCGATTCATTCCAAATTCCGGTATAGGCAATATCCAGCCCATAAGTCTTTTTCGCACCCACAATAAAATCGGCAACGTAATTTGCCATGTCTTTGGAGTAGTAATGTCCATTGCCTACCCAGCCGGGAGCACCCCAGGGTAGCGTATCCAAAACTATTTTTGGATTCCGCTTGCGTGCTTCATTCATCAGCCACCACTCATAACCGCGGGTATAGTTGTGGTCTTCACGCGTTCGCATATGGCTTGGCTCGGAGCCGTCGGTTGAATTCACGTCTGCGCCAATCTCCACCTTCAGGTGCTGCAGAGAAGCGCCATAATGCGGCTTGAAAAGATAATCGAGAATACGGCTGCGTTCCGGCTCGGGATAATCGATAAGCAGGCGCGAAGATGCTCCTGCACTAACCGCTCCGAGGCCGTCGAAGATGCGGCCCTTGCTTGCGCCATTTAGCACAACCTCCTTTTGCGCAGTCTGCGCAGATGACATTCCTGGTTGCAGAATTGTCACAACGCTCACAGTAATTACCCAAGCTGATAACTTACGCATGTTCCCTCTCTTTTCCTTACCTGTAACTTTATTTACTGCCATGCCTGTTCTATTTCCTCGAGCGTTCTTCCTTTTGTCTCCGGAACCGCACGCCAAACGAGCAGAAAAGTTAAAATGCACATTCCGCTATAAACGTAGAAGGCGCCGGTAATAGTGATGGCGCGCGCCAGTGAAAGAAATGTTGCGGTCAATACGACGCTTGCGATCCATAGCGCCACGGTGGCGACAGACATAGCCCGCCCGCGCACACGCGTGGGAAAAAGTTCAGCCATCAATACCCAGGTGCCCGGTCCCAGTCCTACGGCGAATGCAGCTACGCAAAGCAACATAATGCTGAGTACAAGCAGTGCCGGAGGCTGCTGAAGCAGAAATGCCGCACCAAGAAGAAGCTGGCATATAGCCATGCATCCGCTTGAAACCATCAGCAATGGCCTGCGACCGGAGCGGTCAATCAGCCAGAGGGCAATTAGAGTCGCGAAAAAATTTACTAACCCAATGGTTACGTTTGCTCCAATTGCGGCGGAATGGTTATGGCTGCCAAGACGGCGCTCCCATATCATGGAGCCGTAAAAGAGCACCGTGTTGATTCCCGTAATCTGCTGCAATATAGCCAGCGAGACAGCCAGAAACATGGGTTTGCGCATGGCAGGAGCCAGCAGATCCCGGAACGTGCCTGCCTCGTTGCGAACTGATTCGCGAATCTCATCAAGCTGGCATTGCGCGTATTCCGCTCCTTCTACATTCTGCAAAACAGCTAATGCTTCTGTTTCTCGCTGTTGTTCGACCAGCCAACGCGGGCTTTCCGGCACAAAGAATAGGCCCAAAAAGAAACCCAGCGAGGGGATAACAGCTATGGCGAACATCCATCTCCAGCTTGATGAGCCAGTAAAAGAAAGCAGCCAGTTTGCCAAATAGGCGAGCAGAATTCCGCTGACAATGGCCATCTGATTGAACGACACCAGCCTGCCGCGTATCCGCGCCGGCGAAACTTCCGCAATATAGAGAGGTGCCAGCATGGACGCTACACCAATTGCTATCCCCCCGACAAAGCGGGCAACTCCGAATTCAACAAAATTCCTCGGCAACGCCGCCCCTATTGAAGAGACCGCAAATAGGAGTGCCGACAACGACAAGATAAGGCGGCGGCCATAGCGGTCGCTTAGCCAACCGGCTACGGCTGCTCCGGCAACGCAGCCGAAGAGCAGACTGCTGGCTGCTAGCTCCGTCTGCACATCGGAAAGATGGAATTGTTCGCGAAGAAAAACGATTGCCCCATTAATAACAGCAATATCGAAACCGAATAGAAGTCCGGCAATAGCAGCCACAGCGCAAACTAGATAGACATAGCGCGCGCTGCCGTCTGACCGTTGAGGCACAGGGTACGGCTGTGAGCGCATACTGGCTTGATATCCGCTAGGCATTGGGCCTTTCCTGTGCAGTTGGAGTCAGGCTTGGTCGCGCAAGTTCCTGGCGGGCCTCTATGCTAGCGGCATCCATTTCAAGGACACGGTGGAAGAAATTACTGGCCAGTTCCGTATTTCCCAGCCCAAGTTCTCCATACGCCTTCAATAGAAGACATTCAACGGTGTTCCGGCTCTTTAGGTTATCTTCAAAGAGAAGAAAATTGGGCAGCGAAGTAGCAAAGTAATCTATCTTCGGTTCCACATTGATCTGCTTATCGGCATATTCGATCATCTCCCGCATGACGGAATCAGCTTCCTGCCCGCGTCCCAGTCTGCGTAGTGCAAGCGCTCTGTAATAGCTATGGATCGAATATGCCGCGAGAGGCCGAGCGGCAGAGCTATAACATCCGCGGGCTTCCTCAATTTTTCCTGAGTGCTCCAGCGCAAGTCCTTCGAAGTAGTCGAGAGAACGCTCAAGCGTTAGCAGATGTTTTCCTTCACCCAGGTTCTCAGGATAGTGATGTGCTGCCTGAAAATGACTTAGTGCTGTTTCATAGTCATTTCGTTCCAATGCATAGCGTCCCAATTGCATGTGGGCCTGAACATACTGGCTTGAAATCAGTCCCTCGCCGCCCTCCCACGGGCTGAACCGGCGACCATTCATAATTGTTAAAGCGCGCTCTGCACTGTTAGTTAGAACCAGTAGCGTAATGTGCTCGATTGTCAGGTCATCACGCTGCGCCACCAGATCCGAGTGTGCTTCCATCTCCGCAAGCCGCTGTTCAGGAGCAACATTCATTCTCTTTTTGAGCTGGTCAAACTCATAGAACAGGCGAGCATCCTGGGGATTCACTTCGACTGCCTTTTTGTAGCAGGTAAAGGCAGTATCCGCATTATTATTCACATTGAATTCAGCGATACCGAGGTTTCTCCAAGGGATGGAAAATCCGGGATCGAGTGCGACTGAGCTCTCCCAGCAGGTAATCGCATTTTTATAACGCTTGCGGTCGTAATAGAGATTTCCGAGGTAATACTGGGCCTTTGCATCGGAGGGTACCTTCTGGATCGCTTGCTCAAGCACTTTCATCTCTTCCAATCGCGAAGGGAAGCAATAGAGAGGTAACGCTTGTGCAGCACGTTGGCGAAGGTGTCGTTCGTCATCGGTATGACCCATCTTGCCGGCGAACGCAGCCAGCGCATAAAAGACCATTGGATATTGTGTGCCACTTACTTCAGCAAATACGGTAAGCAGACGATAAGCCTCGAAGAATAATCCGGCCGTGGCATAGTCAAAAACTATATCGAGCACAGTCTGCACATCGTCTTGTAACTGTGTGGCCCATTGCGCTTCTGTTTGCATAAGGAGCGCTATCTCCGCAAGAGCACGAAAATCGAGGGAATCCTGGCAAAGCGTATCCTCAACCAATTTGCGAGCTTCTTCTGTTCGTCCCAGCTTACGCAAGAGCGCCGCTTTCAGATCTCGCGCTGCAAGGCTTCTTGAATCGGCTGCGAGACTCTCGTCCAGGTGCGCCAGCGAACTTTGAATTTCGCCACGCGCACTATCTATAGCTGCAAGAGCATAGTGTCCTGCGCCCCGCCACGCATAGCTCCATATAGATTTATAAAAAGCCGCATATGCATCGTTAAGTTTCGCTTGATAGAACAACGCCAAACCGAGGTTGTAGTACGGTTCGCCATCTCGTGGATTTGGGTTCCTTACAGTAAGCCGGCCGATAGCATGACGAAAGTATTCTTCCGCCTTTGCAAACTCACCCCGCCTCAATGCGGCCAGTCCCATGGCATTGTTGAGACGCGTATCTTCCGGATCGCGGCGCAGTCCTTCTTCCCAGTACGGTTCCGGGGAACGCGTAGCGTGACGGTATTGCTCAAGATGTAGGCCAGTAATGTAAAGCTCATCCGTCGAGCGAATCTCCGTTGGGTCAGGCGGCTCGGTCGCAGGTTTCGGCAGCGGAGCCTCTTCTGCATTTTCGACCCGGTACTGTATTAGGAGTGCCCCATCCGCCGCGCGGACTGTAACTTCAAGGCCTTCTATCTCTTTGTGTATAGGGATGCTACCGATCCAGGGCTGGCCAGGAACAAGATTGATCGTCTGTGTTAGCAACGCTTTATTGCCGTCTGCAACCGTTACGGAGCACTGATCGATTTTTTCAGATGAACATAAACCAAGGCGGATTGCGTTGTTCTCCTGTTTCAAACTAAGCGCCAGCCGCTCATTGGCGCATACCGCAGGACCTATCTTCTGAATCGGATACCAGATATGGTTGAATGCTTTTGTCTCGTATGGCTGTAACCAGGAAAAGTCCGGCTGATTATCTGTATAAACGCCGGCCATCAACTCAACATAAGGCCCGTCTTTATCGGTAAGATTTCTGTCCCAGGCATAACCAAATTCCGCGTTGCCCCAGGTCCATAATTTCTTGCCAGGAGCAATGTGGTGATCCGCGACATGAATGAATCCCGCTTCGCGCGCATAGTCGTAGCCACCGAAGAAGTTATATTTCGATTGTGTGACCATATAGGAGGTTGGCACAGGGATATTTTTGTACCAGGAGATATCAACGCCTCCGGTGTAATCGACGCCATAGTAAAGATTTCGTGCAATTGGAAAATGAGAAATTGCACGCTTGGCATGATCTGCAACAAAGGTGACATCGGGCGGAAAAAATGCCTGATACTGGTCATGAACACGCACCGCCACATTGGCCCACCATAGGAAGGTCTGCACGAACGGTGTCCGGTTATAAAGGCGTACTTTAGCTTCTATGATTGAGCGACCAGGATGCAGACAGATACCAACCATTCCCTTCATACGGTTCATGGGGTCATGTTCGCTGAGCCAGACTGTCGCGCTTCCATCTTCTCCTTGTTCGATTGATGCATGCACTGGCATGAAGGTAGAGGGACGATGATGCTGCGGCCAATTGAATTCAACACCACCGGATATCCATGGTCCCAGCAGGCCGACTAGCGCCGGCTTAATGACATGCTGGCGATAGAAGAAGTCGTAATCATTCGTTTTATCATGCCCTATATGGATTCGGCCGCCGATCTCCGGTAGAACCATAAGCTGCACATACTCATTTTCGAGAAAGACTGCTTTATAAAGGCGGTCTGTTTTTTCCAGAGAAACACGATCGGTAAAGGGATTCGGATATACCTTGCCACTGCTGCCCTGATAGACACGCTTTTCAAGAAACATGGGATTAGGATCAGCGGGCATAGCTGGGTAAGTCGGAATAGAAATCTGTTCTTCCCAAATGCGAACAGTATCGGTTGTACTCATTCTGTGTATGTCCTAACCATTTGCGCCTCAATAAAGAGATATTGATCTCAAGGGGAAACTCTCTACCAAGGCTTATTACGATGAAATTTCTCCTGGTATTTCTAAGAAGAGGTGGATCGATCCAAGCTCCTATTGGAGTGCTGTTCTTTATTATGAATAGCCTAGAACACGTACTTTAACGCGAGCTGGAAGAACCGGGCATCTGGGGTGTTTGGCTGGAAGTAGCGCGAGCTACTGATCTGTCCACCGTTCGAGCCTATTCCTCCATTCGGTTTACCGTAAGCTGGCGTGTTCAACAGGTTGAAGGCATCGGCACGGAACTGGAGATATTGTTCACGGAAGGTGGGGAACGCCTTGAAGATCGACATATCGATTCGTTCGTAGCCCGGGCCATACGCTTGGTTACGTTTGCCGCCGAGATAAGGAAGTGCTGCAAGCCCGGTAATCACCTGTCCTGGAGCAATAACTGATCCATTTGGAGGATTGGCAAATGCGCAAGGGTTATACCAATGCTCTACCGTTCGCACCTGGGTCGGGCAGGATATGCCTGGGTTCGTTGGATCCGGGCTTCCACCCGCCTTGAAAGGATCGCGAACAAGGATGGCCCGCGTTCCAGATCCGTTGACTCCAGCATTATTGTTAGCAACTGTGAAAGGCTGACCTGTCTCGGCCCGGAAGACCAGGGTATCAGACCAGCCGCCTACCAAGTAGCTCAATAGGGACGATTGATTGAGGTACTTGCGCCCACGCCCAAAAGGAAGTTCGTACGTTGCATTGAAGGTGAAGCGATGCCTCACGTCCCACGGCGAATTGCTGTAATCACCGGAAAGCCCAATAAGGTTGACATTTCTATATC
>DASRSR010000045.1:0-4142 GCA_035656355.1 Edaphobacter sp. | reverse complement strand
GGCATCAACCGTCACCTTGCCGGAGAGCGGCGGATTCTCGCGGCTGTGAGTAAAAGGCGTGTCGTACATAAAACGGAGATCGCTGAAGTTAACTTCTGTGGTGCCGGTTACCGGATCGGTTGCAGTCGCGGCGACAAGCGGAATCTTCGACCAGTCGAGATAAACGCGTCCCAGCCAGCTTCGCTTCGCAGCCAGAGTCGCTGGAGTTTCCGCCGGTTTATAGATCACATCATTGTGCTCGTCGGTTGCGATGGTGTCGTCGAATGTGTTGACGGTCGCGAGTTGGTAGAAGTCCGGTGTCTCAACAATCACGTGCCACACAAACGGATTGATCGGGTAAGGTTCAGCGGCTGCGCGAATAATGTATACGCTGCCCTGCACTTTGCCGTAGTCGCTATTAAGGGCAAGCTGCACAGCACTGTGCTGCTCGACCGCGCGCCAGCCCCAAAGGATGACGATGCCTGCCAATGCTGTGATGGCCCAGCCTCGCCCGCGAAACTTCGGCTTTTGAACGCCGACTTCGTTATTGATCAGACCGAAGAGTGCGGGGGCGACAAGCCCTATCAGTAACAAAGCAAAGATGACGGGTTCAATAATGAAGACCAGGGAGCCTGCATACCAGCGAGGATTGAACGGAAAGAATGGCCGCACACCGTAGTTGTTGGTCCAATCCAGCAGCAGATGGCTTAGCAGAGCAATCAGAGCGAACACATAAAGCAGGCGCCAGCGTATTGGAGCGGCCGGTTCAGCACCTTTGCCGCGTCTGCTCCGCCATCGATGGAAGAGCCATACTACAGCAACAACCACTGCGGCTTCGAGCGGGAGGCCAAGAAAGGTGTGGGTCCATCCACGGTGATGCTGAAACGCGGCGATAGGGCCACGGACCGACCAGAGCACATCGAGGTCGGGAGCTTCGGCAGCCAGCGTCATGGCCAGAGTGGCGTAGGCTGCTTTGCGGTTGAAGCCGGAGCGTGCAAGCACCGCTCCGGTCATCAGATGGGTCACAGGATCCATGGGCTTCCAGCATACAGTGTGAGCTCAGGCAACTGGTGATTGCCGGAGCCGCGCTCTTGTGAACGGTTTATTGCCGGATCGAATCTGGGCAATTGCCAGCAGCGCCAGGCCAATTGCCGCAGCGCAGGCCGAAGCTGCAAGGATGGCGATACGCGCTGTCGTATAGCTCTCATCTGTGAGGAAGGCCAGACCGGCGATAAAGATGGAGACGGTGAAGCCGATTCCTCCCAGCCATGACACGGCATGAAGGTCCATCCAGCGAACGCCCACAGGAAGCTCTGCAAAGCGCAGGCGCACCGCCAGCCATGCAAAGAGAGTGATGCCTAACGGTTTGCCTAATACGAGTCCAAAAAAGATGCCGAGAAAGGCGTGATGCAGGATTGTGTCTGCATGAAACTCATGCAGAGAGATGCCCGCGTTGATCAGAGCGAACAGAGGCACAATGCCAAAGCTGACCCAGGGATGAAGGGCAGCTTGTAAACGATCAAGCGGCGACTCTGCCCCTTCCAGCTCGTGGTGACCGGGTTTGCGTGCGGGAAGAGGTGTTCTGGAAGGAATAGCGAGCGCAAGCAGAACCCCTGCGAGCGTTGGATGCAGACCTGACGCACGAAATGCCCACCATAGCGCTATGCCTGCTGCCATATACACGCTTAGTCGCATGACGCCGAGCCAATTCAGGAGCAGGCAGAAGAGAAAAAGAAGCAACACCAGAACCAGATAAAACAGATGAAGCTGCCGCGTGTAAGCGACCGCGATGATAAGCACTCCGGCGATATCATCGACGATTGCCAGGGAAGCAAGAAAGACCTTCAGTCCCAGAGGAATCCTGCTGCCAAAGAGGTTGAGCGCAGCGAGAGAAAAGGCAATGTCGGTTGCGACAGGAACTCCCCATCCATGAGCATCGGGTCCGTGGAAGTTCAGCGCGGCATAAATTAATGCGGGCGTGATAACGCCGCCAATAGCTACGAGAACAGGAAGAAAGGCCCTGCGAAGAGATGCAAGCTCACCGATCAGAAGCTCGCGCTTGACCTCCAGGCCGACGACGAGAAAAAAGATTGCCATCAGCGCGTCGTTTACCCACTCATGAAGTGGCCAATGGAAAGAAGCTCTGCCAGCGGCTATGCCGATGGGAAGATGCAGAAAGGCTTCGTAGCTCGTAGCAAATCGGGAGTTCGCCCAAAAAAGCGCAATGATGGTTGCCAGCAGCAGAACGATGCTGCCGGAAGATTCCAACTGCACAAAGCGTGTAAAGGGGGCCAGGAGAAGGCGCACCGGACGGAGCTCGCTCTGCGGAAAAATCTTCACTTTAAGATGCTATCCGGGTCCGTTACAGATTGCAGAGAGTTGCTGCTGCTCAGGGTAGTGGGTGCTCTTTATAATCCTCACTATGGCGGCCGAGCTTCCCCCCGATCAACAGATTCAGGCGTTGCGTGATGAGCTGCGCCATCACGAGCATCTGTATTACGTTCTTGACTCACCTGTGCTGACCGATGCCCAGTATGACGCGCTGATGAATCGGCTGAAGAAGCTGGAGGCGGAACACCCGGAGTTGGTCACGATGGACTCTCCGACGCAGCGTGTAGGGGGTAAACCGCGCGAGGGGTTTGTGAAGACACCACATTCACGGTCTATGCTCTCGCTCGATAACGCTTATAACGAAGAAGAGTTGCGGGCATGGGACCAGCGCGTGCGCGAAGCGCTGCCAGCATCAGAGCAGGTGCACTATGTCTGCGAGTTGAAGCTCGATGGGCTTTCACTGGCGCTGCACTACGCGCCCGGACCGAACGGCTCGACGCATCTGGAGCGCGGGCTTACGCGCGGCGACGGCACCATCGGCGAGGATGTCACGAGCAACGTGCGTACGATCCGGTCGGTACCGCTGAGCATCGCTGTGGCGAAGCTGAAGGCGGCAGGGCTGCCGCAGGAGTTCGAGGTGCGGGGTGAGGTGGTGCTGCCGCAAACGGCGTTCATCAAGCTGAACGAAGAGCGCGAGGCGCAGGGACTGGCGCCAGCGGCGAATCCCAGAAACGCTGCAGCCGGAACAATTCGTACGCTGGAGCCGAATATCGTGGCGCAGCGGCGACTGGATTTTTACGCATACTTTTTGCTTCGGAATGGAGACACGCTGCTGGAGTCGCAGACCGAGACTTTGAAGGCGCTGCGTGAGGCGGGATTCAGAGTAAATTCCCATGCGAAGACAGTGAAAAATATAAATGCGGTGCTGAAGTTTATTGCAGACGCAGAGCCACTGCGAGACACGCTAGGATATGAGATCGACGGCGTTGTTATCAAGGTAGACTTAACCACGCAGCAGCGTCGGCTGGGATTTACCGGCAAGGCTCCGCGATGGGCGATTGCATACAAGTTTGCCGCGCGCGCAGGGATTACAAAGCTTGAAGATGTGCTGTTTCAGGTGGGGCGTACCGGTAAGGTGACTCCTGTAGCCGCTCTGACAGCAGTATCGATTGGCGGAACAACGGTAACGCGAGCAACTCTGCACAATGCCGATGAGATTGCCCGGCTTGGTGTCCGCATTGGCGATTACGTTCAGGTGGAGCGTGGTGGCGATGTTATTCCGAAGATTGTCTCTGTCGTTGACGACAAGCAACATCCACGTGGAAAAAAGGAGATTGCGTTTCCGAAGCTGTGCCCGATTTGCAGGAGCCCTCTCGTAAAGGTAGAAGGCGAGGTGGACTGGAGGTGCGTAAATAACTCTTGTCCGGCGCGGGTGCGCGAGGAGCTGCTGCACTGGGCGGCGCGCGGTGTGATGAACATCGAGGGTCTAGGCGATGCGATGGTGGCGCAGTTGCTGGGACAGAGTGCGGAGCTGAGCGCAGCCGAAGAAGAAACGACCGACACGGGCGAGCCGGTGGTTGCGCGCAAGCCGCTGATTCATACGATTGGTGATCTCTACCGGCTGCGGCAGAAGGACCTTCTGGAGTTGGAGCGAGTAGGCGAGAAGACGGCCGATGCATTGGTGGCACAGATCAAGCGCTCGAAGAGCGCGGGGCTGGCGCGGGTATTGCTGGGGCTGGGGATTCGGTTTGTGGGTGAGCGTACGGCGCAGTTGCTGGCTGAGCACTTCGGCTCGATGGACGCTTTGATGAAAGCCGAGGCCGGGGAGTTGG
>DASRSR010000044.1:0-39445 GCA_035656355.1 Edaphobacter sp. | reverse complement strand
GCGACGCGTCGCGAGCGGCTGGAGGCAATGTTTGCCGGTTTTCCGGAGTGGGCAAGGGCTGCGCTTAATTCAAGTACCGATCCGACGATCTGGCACGATGATTTTCTGGACGTGCGCATGTCTCGCTGGACAAAGGGACGGGTTGCGCTGGTGGGCGATGCCGCACATGCGCTTCTTCCCTCGGCCGGAGTAGGAGCGTCGATGGCCATCGAGTCGGCATATGTGCTGGCAGACGAGCTTTCGCGTGCGCCTTCGGGACGGATCCCGGATGCTCTGCGCCGATATGAACAAAGGCGAAGAGCGCGGGCAGACCGCGTTCAGCGGCAGTCGCGACAACTGATGTGGATGATTCGTCCGCGCAATCCGATTGTTACTGGAGTGCGCGACGCAGTGATGCGAATGGTGCCCGAGTCGGCGTTTCTTTCGATGTTTAAGCCGCTGATGGAGTCAGTGGTTTGATGTGTCAAGAAGCAACTACGGGTCGATGCGGATTGAAGGCAAATACAGAGATCTCTCCGCTCGCCTTCGGCTCGGCCGAGATGACGTAGGTTGGGATTTATGTATTCCTGCCGATTAAAGACAAATATGGGGGTTCTTCGCTTCGTTCAGAATGAGGGCGGCGAGAGATTGTACATCCCACTCATGCCATGATAAGGGCTGCGGCATGAATGGGCACCCGAGCGCCGCTTCCTGAGAAGCAACCAGGAACTAACACCTAACAACCAGCAACTAACAACTGCTCTCCCTTTGCTTCGTGTTCCAGCAGCCAGCGTTTGCGCTCGATGCCGCCGCCGTATCCGGTGAGTGAACCGTTGGCTCCGACGACGCGATGGCAGGGGACGACAACACCGATGGGATTGGCGCCGTTGGCCAGACCCACGGCGCGCACTGCTTTGGGACGTCCGATTTGTGCGGCGAGCTTTGCGTACGAGGTGGAGCTGCCGCAGGGAATGGTCCGCAGAGCGCGCCAGACTTCGCGTTGAAATGCAGTACCGCCGGTTGCAACCGGCAACGAGTCGATAGCAGCAAGATCTCCTGCAAAGTAGCGGCGAATCACATCGCTCAGTTCGTGTGGATTGGATTGCGAGACCAGCCGGTATCCATGCTCGCCATAGTGCAGCCGGAGCAGGCGCAGCATTCGTGGTTCGTAATCGCTCCAGTCGATTGCGCGCAGATTGCCTTCACTGTCGGCGACGAGCAGCATCTCGCCGATAGGAGTCGCGATGCGGTCGATGAAAAGCTCCAGCAGGTTCTTCATGATAGTTGTCCTCAATTGATTTCAGCAGCCCAGAGATGCTGTGCCGCATACGCCCGCCAGGGTCGCCAGGGTTCGGCACGGCGCAGGAGAGCGGCAGCGGTTGGTCTGGCACCGTTCCCACTATTCGCGGTGGCGCTATAGTTCTTCTCCAGTGCCGCCGCACCGCGCAGCAATCCGATGTCGGAGGCGGGGAACGCGTCGCTTTCGCGGATGGCGCGCAGTGCAATGTAGTGGGCGGTCCACTCCCCGACGCCGTGAATTGCGCGCAGGCGGGCGACGGTTTCGTCGATTGTGCCAAAAGGAAGAAATAAATTTGTGTCTTTCACTGCGGCTTCAGCTACTGCTTTTACCGAGTGCAATCGTGCTGACGGCATCCCCAGGCCCAGTGCATCGAGTTCGGCGATGCGTTGTGCGGAAGGAAAGACGCGCGTCAGTGCATTGTGCACTGCATAGTTTTTGTTTACCGGAGAGCCGTGCAGAGACACCAGTTGCCCGGCAAGACGGCGCGCTGCGCCAACGCTGATCTGCTGACCGAGCACGGCCCGAACTGCAAGCTCGAAGCCGTCCCATCCGCCGGGAGCACGCAGACCTGGGCGACGGGCTACCAGCGGGGCCAGGAGTGGATCAGCGGCGAGATGTGCATCGATGGTTTCTATGTCTGCGCCGATGTCGAACAGCCGCCGCACGCGTGCCACAATCGACGGAAGCGCGCGCACATCGGGAAAATGAATGGTGACGCTCAGACTATGGCGTGCGGGCAGATGTTCTACTGCAATGCTTCCGGTTGCGCCGCCTATCTCCACCGTGCGCAGATAGCGGCCGTTTTCAACGGCCTCTATGCCGGGAATGGCGCGTGCGGCCAGATGCGCCAGCATCGATTCCCAATCATAGGGTGGGCGGTAGCGCAGCCGAAGAGTAACACCGGCTTTTGTAGCTGAAGCAGGGCTTTTGCGCCGCAATGCACTGGGCGGCCGGTGGAAGAGCTGCTGAAAGGTTTCGTTGAAACGGCGCAAGCTGCCGAAGCCAGAGGCCATTGCTACTTCGGTCATGCTCATGCGTGTTTCATGCAGAAGCTGTTTGGCAAAGAGTACGCGCCGTGTCTGCGCGACGGCGATGGGCGACGCACCGAGGTGCTGCACAAACAGACGGCGGAGTTGTCGCTCGCCCATGCCAAGACGTTCGGCGAGCCGTTCTACACTTGCATTGTCACCATCGAGTACGCCTTCGTTGATGAGCGCCAGCGCCCGCGAGACAGTGTTGGATGTGCCTCGCCACGAAGCCAGTTGCGGTGCTGTCTCCGGGCGGCAGCGCAGGCAGGGACGAAATCCTGCTTCCTGCGCGGCGGCGGCCGAAGCAAAGAAACGACAGTTCTGGAACTTCGCTGTGCGTGCCGGGCACACGGGGCGGCAGTAGATTCCGGTCGAAGTGACGCCGACGAAGATCAGGCCGTCAAAACGGGCGTCCCGGCTCTGGAGAGCGCGATAGCAGATTTCTTTGTCGGGCAGTTCCATAAATCGATTCTTCCACTGAGTACAGATGTAGACTCGCGGTTTTCGGACATGGTCACTGGCGACCGGATTTGCACGGATGAGCGCGGATTGAAAGACAATGCGGAGGTTCTTCGCTTTGCTCAGAATGGCGGCGATTGTAATTTGTTTCCTCCGGAACCCCAGCTTCGCGGCTCGTGAATTCCATTGAATGTCTTCGGTGGGTTTGTACACTGGGAAGGATGCTGCGAACAGTTCGGGCGACCCAATATGTTACGGCGCTGCGTGAGGGCGGATCGCTGCCTGCCATTATCGAGGCAGACGATCTGGGCATGTATGTGTTGAAGTTTCGCGGTGCCGGACAGGGGCCGGCGGCGCTGGCGGCTGAGTTGATCGCGGGCGAAATTGGCCGGGCGCTCGGGCTGAGGATTCCGGAGCTGGTGCTGGTGGAGGTGGACGCCGCGCTGGGCCGCAATGAGCCGGACGAAGAGATCCGCGATCTACTGCGGGCAAGCGTGGGCCTTAATATGGCGCTGGATTATCTGCCCGGTTCGACGATGTTCGACCCCGCGGCGGGAGATACGGCGGACGCGCAGACGGCATCGCTGGCGGTGTGGTTCGATGCGTTTGTGGTGAATGTAGATCGCACGCCGCGCAATGCGAACCTATTGAGCTGGCACAGGAAGCTTTACTTTATCGACCACGGCGCGGCGCTGTACTTTCATCACGACTGGAAGAGCATGGCGGAGAAGGCGGAGAACCCTTTTGCACAGGTGAGCCAGCATATTCTGCTGCCGTGGGCCAGTGCTCTGGACGGGGCCGATGCGATTGCGCATCAGCAATTGAATGCGGAGGTCTTTCAGGCGACTCTGGAGCAGGTGCCCGAGGCATGGCTGCTACCGGAGGCAAAGGACCTGAGTGCGGCCGAGCGGCGGGAGGTCTATCTGGACTTTCTGGTGCGGCGGTTGAAGGCATCACCGAAGTTTGTTGAGGAGGCGAAGCGTGCCCGTGCCCAGCTCGTTTGATTACGCCATCGTGCGTGTGGTGCCGCGCGTGGAGCGGGGCGAGTTCATCAACGCCGGCGTCATTGTGTTCTGTCTGGAACATCGCTTTCTCGGGGCACGGGTGCGTGTGGATGAGGCGCGGCTGCGTGCATTGTGGCCAGAGCTGGATATTGAGCTGGTGCGGAAACACCTGGAGGCGATTCCGAAGATCTGCGCTGGAGATGAATCGGCAGGTCCGATTGCCCGATTGAGCCAGCGAGAGCGGTTTCACTGGCTGGTATCGCCGCGAAGCACGATGATTCAGGTTTCACCGGTGCATAGCGGGATTTGCGAGGGTTCGGACCAGAGCCCCGCACAGATACTGGAGCAGCTTGCGGGGCGGTTGCTGGGTCAAGTTAGATCAAGATAAATACGGCGTTCTCGCTTCGCTCCGAATAACGGCGGGTGGAGTTTTGTCTATCCCATTCATCACGTTGAAACTGCAACAATGCAAAAATGCAGGGGTCTCTCCACTTCGGCCTTGCAGGCCTTCGGTCGAGATGACGTGCAATTCGTGTTGCATTTGCTTCGGTTGAGATGACGTAGGTTGTGGCGAGTCATCCCACCTTAGGCGCGATCAAGCCGCGCCGAAGATGGGGCACCCGGATTGTGGTGGGTAATGCTCCTTCGACACAAGCGTTATTACTTCTGTGAAGCTTCTGCGTGGGAGCGAGTCAGCCAATCGGAGAACCGTAACTTCCCGGTGACGTCGGGATGGTCGGGGACGAGGGCGTTCTCCGGTATCTGTCCACCGAAGTAGCCGAGGCTTTGATCGGTGACAACCTTGCGAGAATCATTTGTCGCTTTGAATAGCTCGCGCACCAGATCGTCGAGTGTCCGCCGCTCGGGGCCAGCAACATTGACGTAGCCGTTTTTGGGCGGCTGTAATGCAATGTTTGCTACCGCACCTGCAATATCATCGGCCGCGAGAGGCTGCATCAACACGTTCGAGATGCGGACCGTTTGCCCATCGGTTGCGGCGTCGGCCAGACTATGGATGAACTCGAAGAACTGGGTTGCGCGCACGATGGTGTAAGGAACGCCTGACGCTTTGGTGGCTTCTTCCTGCGCGACTTTGGCCCGCATGTAACCGACGTTCCCCATGCGATCCGTGCCGACGATGGAAAGCGCGACGTGATGCCGGACTCCTGCCGCAACTTCGGCGGGAAACAGGTTGCGCGCCGCGGTCTGGAAGAAGTTAAGCACAGCGGCGTCTTCGAAGGATGGCGAGTTTGTAAGGTCGATGACAACCTGTACACCTGCGAGAGCTTCGCTCAACCCTTTGCCAGTGAGCAGGTCAACGGAGGAGCCAGAAGCTGCGACTACCTCATTCTTCTGTTCTCTGAGAAGCCGAACGACTCTGCTTCCAATAAGACCGGTCCCGCCCAGCACTAATATCTTCATGGTATTTCCTTTCATCCTTTGCGTTTTTGAATCACTTAGCCTGCGTCAGAGATGTATGCAGGCCGCCTGTACCAGCAAAGACAAGACAGGAACGAGATATGTGACACGGATCTGAAATTTTTTGAATAATCGGAATTTTAGTTAGAAAGGTTTGATTAAGTCTTCGCATACGCCTTCAGTGGCTAAAGCCGTGCTCTTAAAAAAGAACCCGCACTAAATCAGAGTTCTTTAGAGAGATGCTGTGGTTGGGGCTGAGATGGAGGCGAGCTTGGCGGGGTTTATAACCCAGAAGATGCGATCAATCTCTCCGCCTGACGTCTCGATGGTTACGAGTCCATAGGGCTGGCCTTCCCGCGTGATGAACGCTGCGGGCGCTCCATTTGCCTGGACCCAGGTGACGGTGACGCCGTTCCACCAATGCGATGCAAAAGATGCGATGAACTTCGCTATCCGTGTGCGGCCATAAACGGGAGCGGTTGCGGCGCGCACGGCACCGCCGCCGTCGGAGTAAGAGATAGCATCTGCTCCAAGGAGCTGCTCCAGAGCAGAGAGTTCTCCTTGTTGCGATGCAGTGATGAAGGCGCGGAGCAGACGTTCCTGCTCTGCTTTGCCGGATGGAATTCGACGTTCGCTAGCGATGTGTTTGCGGGCGCGGCTGACGATCTGGCGAGCGTTGCTTTCGGTTATTTCAAGAACTGCGGCGACCTGATGGTAGGAATAGTCGAAGGCTTCGCGGAGCACATAGGCGGCACGTTCGACTGGAGGAAGCTTTTCCAGCAGAAACATGACCGCGAGTTCAAGAGCTTCGCCGCGTTCTGCGCCGAGTGAAGGATCAGAAACTGTATCGACCGGTTCCGGAAGCCACGGGCCAATGTATGTCTCGCGGCGGGAGCGCGCCGACTGAGAGATGTTGATGGCGAGCCTGGTGGTTATTGAGACGAGGTATGCCTCTGGTTCCACGACGACGGACCTGTCCGCAGCCTGCCAGCGCAACCAGGTCTCCTGTACCACGTCTTCTGCTTCTGCCACAGTGCCAAGCATTCGATACGCAATGCCAAAGAGGCGCGGGCGGATGTCGAGGAACACCGCTGTGGCCCTGTCGAGAGTGCCAACATCGGACGAATGCTCGAAAGACATGCGGACATTATAAGAAGACAATGTTGCGGCTGTTCGGTTAAGCGGTTTAGGAGCAGCCGCGGATTTGCACGGATTAAAGGCAAATGCAGGGGGTCCTTCGCTGCGCTCAGGATGGCACCTTTTAAAAGAAATACAGGGGATCTCTCCACTGCGCTTCGCTCCGGTCGAGATGAAGTGGGTTAAGGTCGCGTGGTCTTCGGTCGAGATGACTTGGGTTGAGGTCGTACATCCCACCCATCGCGATAAAGCGCGATGAATGGGGGCACCCGAACGTCAATGTTTGTGATGATGAGTCGGGCTTTCAGCCCTCTGTTCTTGGAACGCCGTTTACCTGGGGCTGACGCCCCAGACTGGTATAAGTCGCGCCGTTGGCGCTTTGATCGAGACAGCGTAAGGTTTGGCGCAACAAGAGAGGCGAGCTGTGATGGCTCGCCTTTTCTTCTCGATGCTTATTGTTCTTGTCAGCGTTTGCCCTGGATGACGGTGTTTGCGCCGCTGCCGGCTTTACGGCGTTGGCGTTTTGCGGCGACGGCGCGCATCTCTTTGCCGAGGCTGGTGCGGTTCATCACCGCCTGCTGGATGATGCCGATGAAGTTACCGACCGCCCAGTAGAGCGCGAGGCCGGCGCCGTAGTACCAGGTAAACCATCCGGAGATGGCAGGCATGGTGAAGGCCATCAGCTTTTGCTGCTGAGGATCGACGCCGGGCGATGGCGTGTAGTACTGCACCAGAAACTGGCTGATGACCATGACGATGGGAAGGATGTGCAGCGGGTCGGGCTGTTGCAGGTCGCTGAGCCAGAGCCAATGGGCGTGGCGCAGCTCGACGACGCGCGGCAACATGCCGTAGAACGCATAGAGCAGAGGCAGCGTAATGAGAGTCGGGATGCAGCCGCCGAACATGTTCACTCCATTGTCTTTCTGGAGCTTCATGATCTCGGCGTTCATCTCGTTGCGCTTGGGATCGGTGGCCTTGTACTTTTTATAGCGCTCCTTAATCGCATTCATCTGCGGCTGGATGCGCTGCATCTTCAGGCCGTTCTTCATGGTCTGGATGCGGAAGGGCAGCATCAGGATGTTGATGAGAACGGTAAGGATAATGATGGCCCATCCCCAGTTGGAGGCGATGTGCGCCTGGATGTACTGGAGACAGATGAACAGATACTTTCCGATGGAGCCGAAGAAGCCGAAGTCGATAAGTGACTCAAGACTGGGGCCATCGTTAGTGGCTTTGATCTCCTTGAGCACCTTGATGGCTTTGGGGCCGACATAGACGCGCGTGGAAAGCGTGCCGTTGGTGTTTCCGATGGCTGCGCCGAGTACAGGAACGTCAACCGCGCCTTTGTGCGTGGTGAAGCTGCTGCGATGGATGGTCTTGGAGACATCGATCTGGTTGTGCAGCGTGGCGAGCGTAGCGGTGTCGGGGTGGTCGGGAAGGAAGGCGGCGGCAAAGAAGGCGTCGCCGGTAGCGGCCCAGTTGAATGGGCCATTAAGGGTGGCCCCGCCGGAGACCTTCTTGGGCTTCAGGTGCTCGGTTTTGCCGGTGCTGTTGGTGTCGAGTTGGGCGCTGCCGTAGGAGTCGCGGTCGTCCTGATCGCCGAAGCCGCCGGGCCAACTCAGCAGCGCGCGGACTGGCGCGCCGTCGCGGGTGACCTCGACTGTAGCGTGCAAGACGTAGGTTTCATCGAAGGTGAAGGTCTTGCGTACCTGCAGGCCGTTGGCCGAGTAAGTGAAGGTAAGCGAAGAGGGAACGCTGAGGGTTCCGGTAGCAGACGGAACGTAGAGAGCGTTGTTAAGCGTGTTGGTCAGCGTCGAATCATAGGTATAGAGCGAGAGCGGATAGCCTACCTTGGCAGCTGCCTGGTCGTGAACAATGTCGAGTGGCTTGCCGCTGTCGTTCTTATAGCGCTTGAGGATCCAGCTTTTGACCTCGCCGCCCTTGTTGGAGAAGGTGATACGGTAAAGCTCGTTCTCAACGACAGTGGTAGATTCGCCAGTGGCCTGCACGGTAGGCACGGCCGCCTTCGCGTTCGCGGTGGGAGCAGCTTTTTGCGGTGCGGCTGGCTGGTTCGCCGCGGGCTGCGGCGTATTGGCCTGCGGTGCAGGAGGCGCGGCGTTCTGGCCGGACTTCTGCTGCTGGGCCTGCTGCGCCTCCTTCTGAGATGGAGCGGTGGGCTTCGTCTTCGTGCTGTGGAAGTACTGCAGGCCGAAAAAGACGGCGACCATCATGAGCATCATCAGGAGAAACGAGTTGTTATCCTGTCCGCCCTGTTGATTGGGGTTTTTAAACTCTGCCAAGGAGATTTCCTATTCTTTGCTGAAACGTAAAAACGGCGGCCGCGGCGCGTAGCTAGGCCTGCCTCTATGGTAAATGGTCTGTAGGAATACGGACGGATGGGGCGTCCCCGGGGTTTCGCTCCGGAACCGGGTCGAGGCCTCCTTTGGCAAAGGGATGGCACCTGCCAAACCGTCGCAGAGCCAGCCAGGAGCCGCGCACCAGGCCAAAGCGAACCAGGGCAACATAGGCGTACTCCGAGCAGGTGGGCAGATAAAGGCACTGCGACGGGCTAAAGGCATGAAGCACCGGCGAGACGACAGACTTATAAACCCGAAAGGCAATGCGGATAGCGAGACTGGGTTTGTCGTCGGTCATGATGGGAACGGCTTAAGAAGTTGCTGAACGTCTGGTCTTGTTAAGAGCACGGCTTTCAGCCGTGCCGTAAGTAGCTTCTTAAGAATAGGGCTTTAGCCCCTGGGGGTGTTCTCCCCAATCACGGGGAACTTTCAGCAGCCTCTCAACAACAATCTTCATCAATTGGATATCTTGCCATCGCTAATGCCGGGCAAAAGCCGAGGATGGCCTCTCTTGCGAACTCGCATCGTTCTCCCCGAGATCCATTCGCTCAATCAGTCCATTCGATACGGTATAGATATGCCAGACCTCGCTATCGGAAAGCACATCACCTGCAAGGCTTTTCACAAGTTGATGAACTCGCACATGAATCCCGTCTGCCCCCTTATCGATTACTTCGAGTGGCTCTACCTGCGGATCAAACTCTTTCCACTGGCGGCTCCAGTAGGCCCGAATCTCCTCCTTGCCGACCACACGCCCACCTTCCGATGCCTTGGGCCAACTGACGCTTTCACTCATAAGGGCCAATGCTCCATCAATGTTCCGCTGGTTGAAAGCAGAATATGCCTGAGCGATAAGACTCTCCGTCTTCGTCATCATTCCTCCGTACCAGAGCTATTCGCCTATGTATCTATTCAAACTATTGGCTGAGCTTTTCCCAAAAGTTTAACGGCCTCACAAAGATTACGAGCACCCCAGGTTCAGGTTTCGCTATTGCTTTGCCACAGGTATTCGCGGTCATAATGCCGGCACGTATCCAATGTTCAGTCGAGTATGGTGTGATCTGCAACCATGAGTACTTTTGTTGCTTAACTTGGCAAAGGGCGAAACCTACCTGAATCTTTATCTCTGAGGCGTAAGGAAAAGTAGGCAAGTTTGCCGATGCCGCTGGTACGCCCTTATCTGTCGCATCACCCGTGAGCCTGAGGATCGCATCTCCATTGCTGTCAATAGAAATGGGAATGGCTTCTTTTCGTTGGTCGTCAACCCAGACATTGATGTATGCGTTCGAAATAGGCTTCCCGCTACTTCCATTCAACAATCTGACGTGTAGAGTTTGGGCGTTGCCTATTGCTCCTGAAACGGCGACCAGAGCCAAGATCGCAGAACAGAACTTTTTCACAAAGTCTCCCTCCCGCATGATAGTGCAATGCTGTGAATACAGATAACGCGCTTCCCATGAGTCAGCTAAAGCAGTATTGTTTCGTTATTCAATAAATACATATTGACAAACGATAAATTGGCGCCCTAGAGTATGTGCCTAGGATGAGGCTGCTATGAAAAAGAGCTCAACGGTATTTCTCCAGGTGGTCATCGTGCTGATCGGCATTGTGGCTCTTGCTCTTATGCTTTTGGAACCTACGCGCGAGGGCAGGAACGCGCACGCCACCCTCTTTCAGGTTTACTTCAACGATCCATTCCTGGCGTATGCATACACCGCCTCCCTTGCATTTTTCGCCGCGCTCTATCAGGCATTCAAGCTCCTGGGGTATGCAGGTAAAGGGGAAATATTCTCGCAACGCTCCGTGAAAGCATTGCGGACGATCAAGTACTGCGCGATGGCGCTTGTCGGATTTATCGCAGGAGCAGAAGCTTACTTCTGCATCATTCAGCGCAGTAAGAGCGATGACATCGCCGGCGGCGTGATGATGGGGCTTCTGCTGATATTTATCTCTGTTGTCGTCGCCACAGCCGCAGCGGTTTTTGAAAAGATATTGCAGAGCGCTGTCGATCTGAAATCCGAAAACGATCTAACGGTATAACCACCAGCATGGCGATTATCATCAACATCGACGTAATGCTGGCGAAGCGGAAGATGAGCGTCACCGAGCTGGCCGAGAAGGTCGGCATCACGATGGCCAATATCTCCATCCTGAAAAACGGCAAAGCAAAGGCAATCCGGCTATCGACGCTGGAAGCAATCTGCAAGGCCCTGGACTGCCAGCCCGGAGATATTCTGGAATACAAAGATTAAGGCTCGCCATCACCAGCTAAAAGCGCGTTCGGCCCGTTTTATCCCTAGCTCCTGCGAAATGCACTTCCCGCTAATTGGCAGTGACTTCCCATAAGCCGACTTCCCGTTACTTATCGTCTCCGGCTCATCATCACCTGAGTTCGCGTGAGGAACACGCGAGTTCCATTCGAGTTATCACACAGCTTGCGATGATCCTTTTTGAAAATTGAGCTCATTTTTATCGACATCCGCTTGAACGTCATTGATTCACTTCAATACATTCGCCATCATTGAAGCTCAGTGTTGGCCAGAAATTCCCGCGCGCTGATAGCTATTTCCTGCAGATGTGTTTCGAGGGCAAAATGGCCAGTGGGGAGAAACTGGACCGTGGCCTCCGGAATGTCGCGCTTGAATGCTTCCGCGCCTGCGGGGATGAAGTAGGGGTCGTATTTGCCCCAGACGGCAAGCAGGGGCGGCTTAGCGGTTCGGAAGTATTCCTGGAATTTCGGATAGAGCTTTACGTTATTGGCGTAGTCCAGGAAGAGGTCGAGCTGAATGTCGACGTGTCCCGGCAGGGCGAGGATTGCCGCGTCGAGTGTATACCCTTCGGGCTTGATGACTGAAGGGTCTGGAATGCCAACACCATACTCGTGCTTCATCCCTTCGAGAGTGAGGGCGGGGCGGATCATGTTGCGGTGTTCGAGGGTAGGTTCGTTCCAGTAGCGTTGGATAGGCGCCCATGCGGCGCCTAAACCTTCTTCGTAGGCATTCCCGTTTTGCGAGATGATCGCGGTGACGCGTTCAGGGGCCAGCAGCGCGAGGCGGAATCCGGTAGGGGCACCGTAGTCAAATACATACATGGAATAGCGCGAGAGCTTGAGCGCATTTGTGAATGCAAAAAGCGTCTTCGCGAGTGATTCGAAGTTATAGGTGTAGTTGCGCGCCGTGGGGACCTCGGTGAAACCGAACCCGGGAAGATCGGGAGCGATGACATGGTAACGATCGGCGAGGCGCGGGATCAATTCGCGGTATTGGAAGGAGGATGTGGGGAAGCCGTGGAGCAGAAGAAGGACAGGGGCGTTTGCGGGACCAGCTTCGCGATAGAAAACCTTGACGCCGTCGGCTTCGACGAAGTGATGCGAGGTGAGTGGGATGTTCGGTGTTTCTATCATCGGATTCTCCTTGATGTGGTTCGACGATGGATTGAGTGCGAACAGACTCCGGGCATCAAATGTGGCGAGGATTGACGATGCCAGGAAACTGCGGCGGGTAATTGCAAAACCGAATGAACGCGGTTTAAAAGAGTTCAAGAACAACCTTGCCTTTGCTGCCATTAGCCACGGCGTCGTAGGCGGAGGCGATATCGGTGCCAAAGTCTTGTTGTGCGAGTAGTGGCTTCAGTCTGTTCTTATTCGCTAGCGCGGCTGACTTTTGAAGTATGTGGCCGTGATTGGCGCGGCCGTTTCCAGACAAGAGCGGGAGCAGCGTAAAGACACCGGAGTACGTAGCCGCGCGAAAGGAAAGCGGAGCGAGCGCGTGTGTGCCCCAGCCGAGACAACTGACAACATGCCCTGTATAGCGTTTGACGGCAAGGAACGAAGCGTCCAGGACTGGGCCGCCCAGTGTGTCGTAGACGATGTCAAAGCCTTCCCCGTCCGTGTATTGATCGACATAGTCAGCGACTGAGGCATTGCGATCAATCGCCGTTACACCGAGCGCTTCCACGATTTCGCGCTTGTCGGCCGAGACGGTAGTGAAGACCTTTGCGCCGCGTGCGAGCGCTAGCTGAATTGCGGAGTACCCGACGCCGCCTGCACCGGCGTGGATCAGGACCGTTTGCTCGGCGTGGACCTGAGCGCGATCCACGAGGCCTTCCCAGGCGGTGATGGTGACGAGAGGGAGTGCGGCGGCCTGCCGCATAGTTAGCGTCCTGGGCTTATGGGCAAGAAGTGCGGCGTCCACAGTGATGTATTCGGCCAATGTCCCCTGAAGCCCGGCGACGCCTCCGACCATGCCGTAGACTTCATCACCGGCCTTGAATACGGTGACGTTTGACCCGACCGCTTGGACAATGCCAGCCATGTCGAGACCGAGGATTGCGGGCAGCGGTTGTTTCGCGTGGCCGCCTTGTCCGGCGCGGATCTTGGTATCGAGTGGATTGACGCCGCTGGCAGAGATTTTTACGAGTACTTGATCGGATGCGGGCTCTGGAGTGGCGACTTCGGTCAGTTGGAATGGGCCATTTGGCGTTTCTACGATGTAGGCTTTCATCAATCTCCTCACTCGTGCGCATTTACTTGGATAGCCCTCGTGTCAGCGATTCACGGAGTTATTGTCGGGGCCGCTTACAAGTGTCGGAGCTGACATGAAGAGGATCACGAGCCCCTCTGTCAGCGTCGGATGCGTGAGGATAGCGTCGCGCAGGGCTGTGTAAGGAAGCTTGCCCAGCATGGCGATTTGAACGGCAGACATGATCTCGCCGCCTTCGACGCCGAAGACGGTAAAGCCGAGAATGCTGTCGTCTTCTGCAACGAGCGTTTTCATAAAGCCACGGGTTTCCGAAAGCGTGCGTGTACGCAGGTCGGCAGCCATAGGGATTTTGAAAAGGCGATAGCTGATGCCTTTCTTCTTGGCGTCCGTTTCACTGAGTCCTACATGCGCGACTTCTGGATCGGTAAAGAGCACAGAGGGTACCTGGCGGCCAGTGGTGACGCGGTTGCCACCTGCGAAGTTGTCGCGGAGGACGCGGAAGTCGTCAAGTGCGACATGAGTGAACTGCGGGCTGCCTGCGACTTCGCCATCGGCGAAGATGTCGGGAGCGGTCGTTTCCAGCCTCTCATTCACCTTGATAAAGCCTCGGTCGGTGAGTTCGACCCCCGCAAGATCGAGGCCCATGCCGTCGGTGTTCGGAGTACGGCCGGTGGCGACAAGAATGTGCGTGCCGTCGATGGTTTTGGTTGCGCCGTGCTGAGTATAGGTGATGGTGACAGATTCACCGGAGGTGCCGGTGACCTTTTCAACGGTAGCGTTGAGCAGGACGTTGATGCCTTCGTCGCGGAATAGAGTCTCAAGGCCCTCGCTGACGTCGGGATCTTCCCGATGAAGGAGGGTAGCGTTGCGCTCAAGAAGCGTAACCTCGCTGCCAAGGCGACGCATGGCCTGCGCGAACTCAAGGCCGATGTAACCGCCGCCAATAATGATGAGATGTTCGGGTAGTATGTCGAGTTCGAGGGCTTCGATGTGTGTGAGTGGCCTGGAAGCAGCGAGACCGGGGATTTTGTCTACCGCCGCGCGCGTGCCGGTCCCGATGACGATGCGCTTGCCGGTGATGCGACGCTTGCTGCCGTCGGGCATGTCGACTTCCAGAAGTTTGGGCCCCATGAAGTGGCCGTGGCCGAAAATCAACGTGGTGCCTGAACTGTCGTAGTTGCGAATGTGAATATCGACGAGTTCCTTCACCATTTTACGTTTGCGATTGGTAACGGCCGACATATCGACGCTGTAGCCGGGAATGTTGATGCCGAACTCTGGAGCGCGTGCCACGTAGGAAGCTACCTTGGCGGCGTGGATGATGTTTTTGCTCGGGAGACAGGCAATGTTTGGGCAGGAGCCACCCATCCATTTGCGCTCAACCATGGCAACGCGCTGGCCTTGACGTGCGAGCGTCCAAGCGAGGAACTTGGAGCCTTCGCCGCTTCCAATGACGACGAGATCGTACTCTTCGGGAGTGAGTCTGGTGTTGTCAGGGGGGAGCTCTGTCATAGAAGCCTCCAGGAACTATCTGAGTCCATAATGAACGCGTTCTTTATACTCGAAGTCACTCAAAGTATCGGAAAGCTGCTTCAAAGTATCGACGCGAGGTCAATCTGGATAAGCTATCCCCATTCCTGTCACGTTTCTCCTTGTCTGCGAGGGTCTTCCTCGCAGGGCATATTTGCGGAACGACATCAGACCACGCGACCAAAACGGCAGGACATCTTCATGTCTTACGCAGCGGCGTACTCAGCATTTTGAATAAAGAAGGTGCGCCGACGGTGCTTCGGGAGCCGGCAGTGTTGCTTTATCCAAGGCCCGAAGAACATACGTTTCAAACCGAAGGCGCCGATATAGTTTGCGCGTTTGTAGAGTTTGGTGCGGGGATGTTCAACCCACTGGCTAAAGCCCTTCCGAACTTAACAATAATCCCATTGGCTTCAATCCCGGAGCTCGGCCCTGCCGTATCCTTATTGTTTGCCGAGGCGTTTGCTCAGAATGACGGTAGGCAGGCGGCAGTCGACCGGCTGGCAGAGTACTTTTTGGTTCTGTTACTGCGGTCATCCATTAAATCGGGACTGACCACAGGCGGAATATTGATGGCGCTTGCGGATACGCATCTTGCGAAAGCGCTCGCCGCGATACATGAGCAGCCAGAGCATCTCTGGACATTGGAAGAACTCGGCCGCATAGCAGGGATGTCTCGCGCCCGGTTTGCAGCGCATTTTCTTGCCACGATGGAACAGACTCCCTTCGAATACCTGGCTCTCTGGCGGATAGGGATTGCGCAGTCGCTACTGAAGAAAGGTGAATCGCTGAAGATGATCGCACCATCGGTTGGATATGCCAGTGCGGGAGCTTTGATCAGATCGTTCTCTCATTATGTGGGCGTGCCTCCCATGACCTGGCTGGCCTCACAGCAATCCGGTGAGATCGAACTGCGCTAGCGTCACGACAAGCGGTCAGTCTTCTGAATCCGAGCGAGATTAGCCGGTCTCGGACTGTGCTCGCCAACGCGCGAGGAGGTAGGTTCAGCTCACTAAAACTATCGGTAACGAGAAACGCTGTTCCCGCTAATTGGCAATGACTTCCCACAAGCCGACTTATCAGTAGTAAGCCGGGTAGACTGTAGTGTCTACATAAGATGGCCGCATGTCTCTTTTGTGGATATAGGATGCGCACATGTCGAAGAGTCTTGCCGAGTACCTAGCTGAAGTGCGTCGCGCAATTCCGGCCGAAAATGGCCAGGCAGATGCACAGTCGACAGCACCCATAAACGAGGACGTTGACCTGAACACCTATCGTCCTCTTGAGTCACAAGAAAAAGCCGTCATTGTAGCCATGCTGTGCCAAAGTGGCCCGAAGGAGCAGGAGTTTCTGCCGCAACTCGATGGCCTGATGGTTCAGCGTGGGTGCACTTGTGGCTGTCCCAGCCTTTCCTTTGCCCCGCCACCAGACGGTACGCGCATCAACTTATACCGCCAGAACATTGTTGCTGAAATGACCGGCCAGGCTATTGACGGCCTGGTTGGACTTATTCTTTGGCAAGCCGGGGGCAAGCTCACCGGTCTCGAAGCGTATGATCTTGCCGGACGTGAACCACCTACGCCATACGAGCTACCGAAACCAGAGACGATTATTTCATTCCGTAGCACTGAGCAAGAGTCTGATTAGTCCTCATAAACACCCTTGTAGGAAGCGGACGGATCGATTCCGGAAGCCGACTTATGAGACCAATTCGGCTCCACTTTCGAATAACCTTGACCATCGCGCTCAGTTGAGTTCCTGGGCGAGTCCGATGAGAAGCCCTTCCGGCCCGCGGATGTAGCAGAGCCGATATGAGTCCTGATACTGGACCACTTCGCCTACGAGCTGTGCGCCGTGCTTGCGAAGCCGGTCAAGCGTCTCGTCGATGTCGTCCACCGCGAACATGACGCGGAGGTAGCCCAGAGCGTTCACCGGAGCGTTGCGGTGGTCCGCGACGACAGGCGGCGCGAGGAAGCGAGAGAGCTCGAGACGGCTGTGGCCGTCCGGCGTGCGCATCATTGCAATCTCGACGCGCTGATCGCCAAGCCCGGTGACACGTCCTGCCCATTCTCCTTCGATCATGCCCCGCCCTTCGAGCTCAAGGCCGAGCTCCTGAAAGAAATCAATTGCCCCTCCGAGGTCATCGACGACGATTCCTACGTTATCCATCCGTTTGAGCGCCATGCGTCGAATCTACAAGATGCCGCCTGGATGCAACAACGACGCTCTGCAACGCCGAAACAGGAGCGGCGCGGAGTTTTCCAAAATGTCCGAGCAACGTTGATCGGCGCGAATCACGGGCGATGCTGAAGTGGTCGTACAGTACCGACAAACGCGCTTCACATTCCACTTGACATCCTAGTGAAGCTGCGGGAGGATTGAGATAACGGCTTCACTTGTTTATCTAGTAAAGATACATGGGGCGAAAGCGAGGAGCATGATGGCAGGACGGGAGAAGGCGGTAAAGGTGGACGGCGAGGGAATGCAACTGCTGCAGGGGACGCTGGACATGATTGTGCTGCGGACGCTGTCGGCCCTGGGGCCGCAACATGCATACCAAATTGCGACACGGCTGGAACAGGTGTCCGAGAAGCTGCTGAACCTGAACCAGGGAACGCTGTATCCAGCGCTGGTGCGACTGGAGCAGTATGGGTGGATCGCAGGTGAGTGGGGGCGGACGGAGAACAACCGCGAGGCGAAGTTCTATGCGATTACAAAGGCGGGCGTAAAGGCGCTTGGTGAAGAGACGGCCCGGTGGCGGCAGATGATGGGTCTGGTGGAACGGCTGCTGAATGAGGAGTTCCAAATATGAAGCGCATACGGCGGATGATGCGACAGATGCAGGCAATGTTTGGCGGCAAGCATGCCGATGCGGAGATGGAGCGCGAGCTGGCGGCGCACCTGCTTCTGCTTGAAGACGAAATGATGCGCAAAGGCGCAACGCCGGAAGAGGCACGGCGGCTGGCGCGGATCAAGCTGGGCGGAGTGGAGCAGGTGCGGATCATGCATCGAGAGGAGAGGGGACTTCCTTTCGTGGAGTCGCTGGCAGCGGATGTGCGTTTTGGGTGGCGCCAACTGATGAAGCATAAGGTGACAACGACAGCGGCAGTTTTGTCGCTGGCGCTGGCGATGGGGAGTTGCGTAGCTGCGTTCCGGTTGGTGGATGCATTATTTCTGCAGCCATTGCCGATTGCGCATGCGGAGCGGCTGTATGTGCTCTCGCGCCAGCTCATCGATCAGATGGGAGCACCGCGTAGCGACGATCACTGGGCCTATCCGGATTTCGTACGGATGCGGGACGTGTCAAAGAAGAATGCGGACCTGATCGCCGTTTCATACACCAACCGCTACGACCTGACCTTTAAGACCGACGAGGAGATGGAGAAGGCGTATGTGCAATACGTCTCA
The DNA here is from genome assembly GCA_035656355.1 of Edaphobacter sp. Taxonomy (GTDB): domain Bacteria; phylum Acidobacteriota; class Terriglobia; order Terriglobales; family Acidobacteriaceae; genus Edaphobacter. The sequence goes on along the minus strand of DASRSR010000044.1, from coordinate 21,343 downwards.
GGTTGGATGTTCTCAAGCTTCGGCCTGCACCCCACTCTGGGAAGGTTGCTAACGCAGGAGGATGATCGAACGCCGGGAGCACATCCATACGCGGTGATCTCCTATGACTACTGGAGCCGCCGGTTCGGGAAGGATCCAAAGGTGATTGGCCGAACGTTCCGTCTGGGCGAGCAGATCTTCGAGATTGTGGGTGTAGGGCCAAAAGGGTTTACCGGCATCGAGCCAGGCACCGCAACTGAGATCTTTCTACCGACGATGATGCACCCTTGGGTGAGCCGCGCGGATGCCTCATGGTTTCGAACCCTCGCCCTGGTCGCGCCCGGGACGGCTTTGGAACCGCTAAGGGCAAAAATGGATGCAGTGAGCCGTGGGTTTGAGACGGAACGGTCGAAGACCTGGACGGGGATGCCGCCACAGATGGTCTCCATGATTCTTGCGGCGAGGCTACTGATGAACCACGCAACGGCGGGCGTCTCTACGTTGCAAGGCGACTATCGCCAGGCGATGGTGTGGCTGGGCGCGCTGGTGTTGATGGTGTTGCTGATTGCCTGCGGCAATGTCGCAAACCTGATGACCGCGCTGGCGGCGTCGCGCGCGCGGGAGATGGCTCTGCGAGTGGCGATTGGCGCGGGAAGGCTGCGGCTGATGCAGATGGTCATGGTGGAGAGCGCCATGCTGGGGCTGATGGCAGCCGGACTCGGGAGTGTATTTGCCTGGTGGGCTGCGCCGATGGTCGTTCGCATGATTAGCCCAGCAAGCAATCCTGCGCGACTGGCTTTGCCTGCGGACGTACGCGTGTTAGTCGTTGGACTTTTGCTGATCCTGGTGGTCATCCTGCTGTTCGGACTGGCTCCGGCTCTGCGCGCCTCGGCCATGCAGCCGACGATGGCGTTGAAGGGGGGCGAGGAGATGCAGATGAAGCGCCGATCCATGTACGGGCTCGTGGCCGCGCAGACGGCGTTCTGCTTCATCGTGCTGTTTCTTGCCGGATTGTTTGCAGTAACGTTTCATCGGCTATCGAGCCAACGGATGGGTTTTGAGCAAAAAGGTTTGCTTCTGCTGGAGACTGAGTCTCCGCATGGGCAGACACCAGAGGCGTGGGCGCAGATGGGAGAACAGTTGCGCTCGATGCCAGGTGTGACCGCTGTTGCCGAATCTGGGTGGCCGCTGTTGTCGACGGGCTCTTGGAATGGTTCTATCTCGGTCAACGGCCGCCCGCCGAGTATGACCCTGGGTTACTTCCTTACGGTGTCACCGGGATGGATCGACACAATGAAGATGCATCTGCTGAAGGGCAGAGCCATCGCGACGATGGATACGTTTCCCGGAGAAGCGATCGTGAATGAAAGGTTCGTGAAGGACTTCTTTCAGGGGCAGGATCCGCTGGGAAAGACGTTTGAGAAGACGACTGGCAGCGGTGAGCAGAAGCTGTTATGTCGGGTGGTCGGTGTAGTGGCCGATACACCGTACCGGTATCTCCGAGAGGAGGTCCTACCCGTAGCCTTTGTGCCCTATCGCGAGCTGGATGACAAAGGCATCGTGAAGAAGGAATCGAATGGAACTTTTTTAGTTAGAACAACGACATCGGACCCTATGGCTATGGCCGCAGAGATGCGGCGCAAGGTGGCTGCCTCCGGAGCGGGGTTCCGCGTAAGTAATGTTGAGACGCAGCAGGAGTTGATTGACAACCAGACGGTACGGGAGCGGCTGCTGGCGATGCTGGGAGCATTCTTTGCCGGGGTTGCGCTGTTGCTGGCGGCGGTGGGGCTGTACGGCGTACTGCATTACTCGGTGATGCAGCGGGAACGGGAGATTGGGGTACGGATTGCACTGGGTGCGACAGCAAGGAATATCGCGCAGATTGTGAGTGCGAGGGTATTTGCGATGGTGCTGCTCGGCGCGGGAGTTGGGTTGATGCTGGGCCTTGCGTCGGAACGGTTTGTGGCATCGCTGCTCTATGGGGTAAAAGGTACGGAGATATCGATGATGACATTGCCTGCGGTGGTATTGCTGTTGGCAGTGGCTCTCGCAGCGGCTCCGGCAGTGATGCGGGCGATTCGGATCGATCCGGCGGTGATGCTTAGAAGTGAATAAGCCCTCGGAAACGCGCGGGATGTTCGGCGGTGCGTCTATGCATTCCTCGAAGTGAGGTCCATAAGTAAATTGCCCTAATATCGCGATTCGAGATTACTGTACTCTTGACCGGTCAGCACAAGCCGGCTTATTGGTGGCAACACAGTGATGACAGGAGTTCTCCGGCTTATCCTTCTGCATTTGTTGTAAGAGATAAATCTAAAACGGCGGGTCAAAGGACCATCATCATGAACGAGAAGCATACCGAAATTACAGCCAGTGCGGCAGATTCATCTCCAATCAACGAAGCGATGGAGTCGAAATCTCTTTTCACTCGGCGTGAGATGCTGGGAATGGCCAGCATGGCGGGTATCGCCGGTTTGACGGGTCTGGGCGGTCTGGTTCCCGATGCGGTTGCGCAGACTCCGAAAAAGAAGCCGCGTATCGCCTGTCTCGTCAGCTATTGGGGTTTGCCGACCTCTCATGCGGACTGGATTGTAAACAAGCTGATCGATGGCTACTGGTGGAAGGGCAAGGCCACTCCTTCGCAGGTGGAGGTGGTATCGGTTTACGTCAATCAGTTCGATACAAGCCTGCTGGCGCAGAAGGTCTGCAAAGCGAAAAACATTCCCATCTTTAAAACAGTTGGCGAAGCCGTTACGCTTGGCGGCAAGGAACTTGCGGTGGATGGTGTTGTCATCGTCGCGGAGCATGGGAATTATCCAAAAGACCTCAAGGGACGCTGGCTGCTGCCGCGCTGGTGGATCTACCAGCAGGTGATGCAGGTCTTCGAACAGAGCAAGCGCTCCGTGCCAGTGTTCAACGACAAGCACCTCGCCTACAGTTGGAACGAAGCCAAATGGATGTTCGATAAGTCGCGTGAGCTGGGCTTTCCCCTGACCGGGGGCTCCTCTATCCCGATTTACTACCGCACGCCCGAGATCGAGCTCACTCCCAATACGCCGCTGAAGAACGGACTCGTGATTGGAGACATGGCAGATGAGGGCGCCAGCTTCCATTGCATCGATGTGCTCCAGTCCTTTATGGATCGCCGCAAGGGCGGCGAGACGGGCGTCAGGTCCGTGCAGTCGATTCGCGGGCCTGAGGCATGGAACTGGATCGAAGCCAATCCCTGGGCCCACAACCTGGTGGAGGCGGTGCGGAAGAAGTTTGACCTGCCGCCGGGACACTTTGAAAAGGGCGAGCTGACTCCCCAGCAGGCACAGCGGGCCCATCGGCGGTCGAGGCCGACCAACATCTGCATCGTGGAGTATAACGACGGGACCAAAGCTGCCTCGTTTTCGGGCAGCGGTGTGGGCTGGACCTTCGCCGCCGACATCGAAGGGAAAACAGACCCGACGATCATCTCGATGCTTGGCTGGCCCGGCCCCATCTCGCAGTATCACGCTGCAAACGCCCATGAGCACTGGCTTATCCAGATGATGCTGACCGGAAAGGAACCGTTCAACGCGGAGCGGCTGCTTCTGTCTACCGGAATCGTGAACCACTACATGGATTCAAACTGGCAGGACGGCAAGTACTCCGCCGTCGGACGCGTCGTCGAGACGCCTTTCATGGACATGAAATATCACTCGACACACGGGCCGCTATTTAATACAGGGCCGCGCCCGCCGAATACTCCTTACTTCCGCGGTTTTGCAACGGTATAGGCCAGCGCGGGTGCGACGGAAGTCCTTTTCCGTTTGTTACCATGCCAGACATGAATAAGGTTGCGCCGTTTCTCTGGTTTAATGACAACGCGGAAGAAGCCGCCGAGTTTTACCTGAGCGTCTTTCCGCACGCGCGCAAGCTCGGTGAGCTGCGTTCCAAAGGCGTTGGCCCGTGGCCCGAGGGCAAAATTGCCACGATCACGATCGAGTTGGAAGGCCAGGAGATCGTCTTTCTGAATGGCGGCCCTGAGCAACATCTCAATCCGGCAATCTCGTTCTTCGTCCGCTGCGACTCGCAGGAAGAGATCGACCGCTACTGGAACAAGCTGCTCGAAGGCGGCGGCCAGCCGATGGCGTGCAGTTGGCTTACCGACCGCTTCGGCCTGTGCTGGCAGATCGTGCCGCGCAACATCATGGATTTAATCAGCCATCCCAAAGCCATGGAAGCGATGATGGGGATGATTAAGCTGGACATCGCTGCGCTGGAAGCAGCAGCAAAAGAGAGCTGAGGAGCGCTGCGCCGCGGCACAAATGCATTGCCTCAATCAAAAAGCGCCAAAGGCGCGACAGCATACCAGCCTGGGGCGCATCGGGTTCCCCGGCCAGCTTGCTGGCTGGGGTGGAAGCCCTAGGTGCGCAGAGTTCATGAGAATAGAGGTCTGAGAGACCGACTCATCTCTCAGGGTCGGTCAAGATGATGTGAGTTGAAGTTGTCATCCCATTCATTGCAGCGATATGGAACACCCAGCATTGGCGCTGATTGTGGCTATGTGCGAACCAGTGGCAGGGCCTACACCGATGTAGGAATTTTAAGATTTTCCGGCGTGGTCTCCGTACTCCCAGTCGAAGGGCACACCTGCATCACCGAGGATGAAGTTAACTAGATTGGCGAAGCCTGCCTCTGCCCGAACATCGTTTGCGAGGATAACAACGCATCGCTGACTCTTTTCGAGACACACAACCATGTTCGCTGTCTGCTCGTTATGTCCACCTTTGAAGAAGCCATGCCCTTGTGGCCCATCAAAGACGATGACGCCAAGACCTGCATAAAGATCTTTGCGCTGCTGTGCGGCTGGAGCATCTGGCGCAAGCGTTGGAAATTGATGCGCTGTGGTGATTTTTAACTGCGGCTTCGTCATCTCCCTGCGCGAGGCTGCACTAAGTCCGTCGCCACGCACGAGGGCCGCGACAAATTTTGAGAGATCGCTGATGGTTGTATCCATCGATCCGGCGACGCGCACCTTGCTGCGCTCATCATGCGGCTGCGGCTGGCCCTTATCGTTCCAGCCATCCGCAAGGTTAGAAGCAAAGTCAGGCCTCCACATCAGGCGCGTGCGCGTCATACCGAGGCGCGCGAAGGTCGCAGTTGTTAAGTCGTCTACATCAATGCCAAGGCCCTGCGACTGCTTGCCGTGCTCGATAGCGAACTGCAGCAGGCTGAGGCCTTCGCCGGAGTAGCTGAAGCGTGTGCCTGGATCGAAGTGGATGCGCAGCTTCTGGTTAGGCTCGATGAACCAGAAGTTGTTGAAGCCCGTGGAGTGCGTGAGCGACATACGTGGCGTAATCTTCTGCCAACGCGGATCGTTGGCGAGATCGGTATAGGGGCCATACTTGGCGAGGAACTTCTGGTCGGAGTGCGAACCGTACTCGATCAGCGGCTTTTCGAGGTCGTCTGTGATCGGCGTATCGAGTTTGAGCTTGCCCTGATCGACCAGTTGCAGCACGTGATAGGCGAAGACCATCTTGGTGAGGGAAGCGCCATACATCACTGTATCCCTGGTGAGCGGTTCTCCCTTGGCATTGCGGATACCATAAGCCTGCACATAACTCACCTTGCCATGGTCGATCACAGCGATTGCCAGCCCGTTTGCGTGCGTGCGGGCCATCGTCTGCTTTGCTTCCACATCGATAGCACTGCCAGAGGGAAGCGCGTGCGTTGCCTGCGCGAGCGAAGGAACTGCAAGCGAAAACAAGAGAAGCGCGTGCGATACAAACTTCGGAGAAGAGCAGCTCATAGTTAACCAGAGATGATCGGCGGCGCGACGTAGCATGTAGAGTAGCTTATCTGGCGGCTGGGCTGCTTGCGACTGCATTGAATCAAGATCGAAGAGGACGGAAGCGATGGACGATTTCTGGAGCAGGCGAAAATTTTTGGGACGTACCGCTGGAGCCGCGGCTGCCTTTGCTGTCGCAGCGCGGGGACGTGATGCGCTGGCGTGGAACGCAGCTTCGTCCCCTCTGCGTGGGCGCTTTGTGACGCATGTTTCGGTTGTGCGCGTGAACCAGATTGAGGTGTCGCGCAACCGCTCGATTGGCGAAGACGAATCCCCGGCCAACAGCACAGCGCATATTCGTTCGCGGCGAGAGGCCTTTGCCCGCGGCTGTCCTGAGGGCAGAATGACCTGGGCGGTAAGCTGGCTGGCGCTGAACGACACGCGGCAGGAGTACAAAGATGCGCGGCGGTTGCTGGCTTCCTATCACGACCGGTATGGCGACGAGATTACGTTTATTCCCGGCGGCTACTTCGCGCCGATGTACAACACGCGCGAAGAGAACCGCGTAACGATTCACAAAGCGTTGCAACTGGTCTCGAAGATGGTGGGAGGCGGGTATCGTCCGCAGTGCCTTGTCGCAGGTTTTATGGATGCGGAAAACCAGCGCCTTCTCGCCAGCGACGAAGGCATTCACGTATGCCAGGGGCAGATATGGAGCCAGCACGGCATCGACCACGGCGATGGCGACGGCGGCATCTGCTATCCGTACTACCCCAGCCGCGAACACTATCTGAAACCGGCGCAGGGGTCGGCGGACTTTATTGATTGCGTCTGTCTCGATGGCTGGACGTGCGATTTTCTTTCGGCGCGACGCGAGGGCTTTCAGGGAGGCTTCAACAGCCGCATGGGCGTTGGCCCTATCGAAACGGTGGGCGATCTCGGAGAAACAGTCGGGCGCAAAGAGATGATGGATACCACCACCGTTCATTTCGACCGAGGCCATGCGCTGAATGGCTTTGGCTGGGTGACCGGCATATGGGAGGTGTCGATTGGCCACGATGAGGACCTGACGTGGTGGCTGCAAGCCATGAGAGATCGCTGGCCGGACACAAAGGTGATGACCGAAGGAGAGTTCGGCATGGAGTGGCGCAGACATGTGCCGAACAATTCGTCGCTCAACTACCGCTTCGATGAGAAAGGGACAGGTGCGCCCGGTTCGGAAAAGCAGTTGGAGATTCAGTGGTTCATGAATCAGGAGTTTCGTCTCGCGTTGCTGCATAACTGGGAGACGAACAGTCCGCGCATGGCGATCGACTTTACACGGTACGATCTGCCCGCGCACGAGCCCACGGGCCTGCAGCGCGAGTGGAGCCTGATGAATGTGTTGAACCAGAAAGGCACGCGACCGCAGGACAAGCCCGTCCGGCTGGGACAACTGCCTGCTGACGATCAGCAGCGCATCTATGCGCGATACCCGGAGCTGAAGAAGTGGGCATAAGGGCTTGCGCCCGATTCGGCGGGCGTTCGATGCTAGAATTCCGTTGCCTGCAAAGCGAAGCTAATCCCGTAAAGGAACTGACGCGCCTCATGCAATTTAAATCGCTGTCGTTGTTCGGAAAACTCTCGCCGTCGAAAATCCTTCTTTTTGCCGCAGCCTTGGCCTTGACGGGCAGCGCCTCCGCTGCGCAGAAGACAACGCAACGCCCGTGCGATTTATATGCCGCTGCGACGCCGTGTGTTGCTGCCTTCAGCACGACACGCGCGTTGTACAGCGGATACACCGGGCCGCTCTATCGGGTGACGCGCGAATCGGACAAGAAGCACACCGATGTTGGCCTGACGCACGATGGCTACGCCGATGCCGCAAAGCAGGACCGCTTCTGCGCGAAGACGTCCTGCACCATCACTAAGATCTACGACCAGTCGCCGAACCACAGCGACCTTGAGCCTGCGCCTCCAGGGGGCGCCGCGCGCGGGCCAGCCCCGAACGGCTACGATCTGCCTGCGGTGGCCGATGCTTTGCCGGTGACGATTGCAGGGCACAAAGCATATGGCATCGCCATCTCGCCGGGCATGGGCTATCGCAACGATAAGGCGAAGCAGACAGCAGTGAACGGCGAGCCCGAGGGCGTCTATATGGTGACCTCGGCGCTGAATCTGAATGGAAGGTGCTGCTTCGACTTCGGCAACGCGGAGACAAATAATCTCGACAATAAGGCCGGGCACATGGACGCGATCAACATTATGTGTCGCGGCGGCAACCCATGCCGTCCCGATGCGGGTCTGGATATGGAAGACGGCATCTACGGGCATCTGAAGGTGCCGACTGGCACAAAATTCGTTACCGACATGGGCGCGAGCGACGGCCAGCACAACTACGCCATCTATCAGGGCAACGCGCAGTCCGGCGGCCTGACGAGTACAGGAGTGATTACGTTGCCTGACGGATACCAGCCGATGAAGCAGGAGGGAGCCATCATTCTGGGGATCGGCGGCGATAACAGCAACTGGGCGAAAGGCTACTTCTTTGAGGGCGTCATGACCAAAGGAATGCCCGACGCTAAAGCGATGGACGCCGTGCAGAGCAACATTGTGGCTGCCGGTTATGCGGGTGAGTTGAAGCCGTAGGGAACAGCATGACATCTCTCACGTCAGTCGCAACCCGCAATTTTTGCTCGATCTTATGGGCCTGTGGCCCTCAAGACCACTCATCTTTCGCTTCTTTCCCCTGTTATAGAATCCAGTGCATGAGCGCGGAGACCTCCATATCGGAAGTGCTCAGGGTTCGGACTGCGATCCTGCTTTCGATAACGGTTCTCATTCTGCTTGCGTTTTCTTCGACTGCAAACGCACAGGTAGAACTGGCATCGCTTCAACAGGAACCGTCGTTTTCTGCTGATACGTGGCACTTAAGTGTTTCCCCCTATCTATGGCTTGCCGGACTGGATGGGAATCTGAATCTGGCTGGTCATGATGCCGCCGTACATCAGTCGTTTGGCGATATCTTCAGTAATCTCAAGATCGGTTTCATGGGACTCGGAGAAGTTCGGCGCGGTCGCATAGGCGTGCTGACCGATTTGCTCTTTGTCCGAGTAGGCGATCAACAGGCTATTCCGGTCCCGCAGCTTCCGTTTCCCGTACAGGTGAAGCTGACGACGACTACCTTTACGCTAACGCCCGAGTTTGCGTATCGTGTGTATTCGCAGAAGCATTTTGCGACGGATGCGTTGGGCGGATTCCGCTACTACCATCTTGGCGCGAACTCGAATTTCAACGCCGGACCGCTGGGACAGGTCTCCTATAAAGGTACGAATAACTGGGCCGACATTACAGCGGGCGCGCGTCTGCTTGCGAGGGTAACACCTAAGATCGGAGCATTCCTGATTGGCGATGCCGGAGGCGGCGGCTCCAGTCCCACCTGGGAGATTGCTTACGGCGTGGGATACAAAGTCATGAAAAATGCAACTGCCCAGGTTGGATACAAGCGCCTGTATTTCAATCGCCAGGACGGGAGCAAGTTTGGCCTCGATGCGACGCAGCAGGGACTTGTGGTGGGGACGACAATTCGCTTTCGATAGGCGGCGCAGCGGGTGCCGTTTCCTTGTTTATGTAAGGTACAGAAGTACGTCATCTCGGACCGAGCCGAAGGCGAGTGGAGAGAGCCCTGTATTTCTCCCTTCGTTCAGGAGGCGAGCCTTCCATCCACTGGACAAACACCTTTAGGGAACTTCTGATTAAGTTCCGGCTTTTGTTAAGGACACGACTTTAGCCGTGTCGTAAGGTGTCGGGAATCAATGGGGCTTTAGCCCCTGAGGGCGTTTTCGAAGACTTAATCAGACCTTCCTTTAGTGCAGAAGATTTTTATAAATCTTTCCATCTTTCATAATCACAACGAAACTGGTTTCCGGCGAATCGATCAACTTGATATCCGCAACAGGATCTCCCTCGACCAGGAGCAGGTCGGCGAACGCGCCTTTCTCGATTACGCCGAGTTTGCCCGGATAGGGATTGCGAGGACCGGAGAGTGCGAGTAACTGAGCATTATCTGCTGTGGCCATCTTCAGCACCTCTGCCGGTGTGTACCAACGGGTGAGCTTGGTAAGCATTCGATTCTCTTTGGTGCCGCCTGTCGAGGAGAACAAAATATCTGTGCCCCAGGCCGTCTTGATGTGGTACTTCTTCGCCAGACGATAGGCATTCTCTGTGCCATTACTCACCTCGATCTGCTTGGCGCGCGAAGCAGGGTTGGCCTGTTTGTTGGCATCTTCATCATCAAGAAATGGCTGGAGGCTCCACCAGACTCCTTTGTCTGCCATGAGTTTTGCGGTGGCTTCATCCGCTAGCTGGCCGTGTTCAATGCACTTGACTCCGGCACCGATAGCCATCTGGATAGCCGCCGGCGTGTAGGCATGGACAGCGACATACGTATTCCAGTTGCCGGCGGCTTCGACGGCAGCATGGATCTCTTCCGGGGTGTATTGCACCGCATCCAATGGATCGTAGAGGGAGGAGACACCGCCCCCAGCCATGAGCTTGATCTGACTAGCGCCAAGCATAAGCTGTTCTCTCGTGCGCATGAGCACCTGATCGGGGCCGTCCGCGATCATCGCGACGCCCTCCTGCTCCACGTGGCTGAGCGGACCGCCTATGGTGGCGGGAATTTCGTAGGGCATACGGAAATCGCCATGTCCGCCCGTCTGGGAGATCATAGCGCCGGAAGGATAGATGCGGGGACCGGGGTAGAAGCCCTGGTCGATGGCGCGTTTGAGTCCAAAGGAGGGACCACCCATATCCCGGATGGAGGTGAAGCCGCGCATGAGGGTGGCCTGCGCTTCTTTTGCGGCGACCAGATTGATGTAGCCGATGTTGGCAGTGAGGGCGGCCTGCATGGGAATCGCGGCCAGCATGATGTGTGTGTGGGCGTCGATAAGGCCGGGCATCAGCGTGCGCCCGGTTCCGTCAATGACTTTGGTATCGGGACCGGGAGAGATCGGCGTGGTGGAGATTTGTGCGATCTTGTTTCCCTGGATGAGCACATCGGCCGGTCCCCAGACCTCTTGCTTAACACCGTCAAAGATGCGGACATTATGGAACAGAACTGAGGAAGGCTGTTGGTTGTGAGCAGCATCCTGTGCAGGCATGAATGAAGCGAACAGCAAAGAGACCGCAAACAACGTAATCCAGCGAAGGTTCTTCATCATTCCTCCAGAAACGTTCACCCAGGGTCGTCAGCATTGTACGTCGCCCGCATCTCAGCATCCATTAACTTCAGATACAGGAAGCGCTTGCTGAACGGAGCATACACCTGCGTTTTTCCTTAAGAACCTGTAAAAAAGCTATGAGAATTGTCCCGCACAACCCGAATGCACGTCATTTCGACCGAAGCTGCGCAGTCTTATCGCGCAGCGCAGCGGAGACGAACTAGGACAGTGGCGGGAGCAGCAATAAGCGCCGGTTACCGGAAGTCTCCACGCAGGCATAGATGGTTTATTGCGGCGCTTTCGCCATCTCAATTCTGTCCAGCATCTCTTTTTCGAATCCTGCATAGTCCTGCGAGTCGTCGTACCCATTCTTCACCCATCGCCAACGGCCCTGGGGGTCGATGATCCAGGTACGAGGAATGAAGGCTCTCATCTTTGGCGGAAGCGAGAATGCCTCTAATACTGGAAAGGTGTATCCCTGCTCCTGTATGAAGGGACGTACCTGGCCCGGGTTTTCATCCACGTTGAAGGTCAGAATCATTAGATCGTTGCGGCCTTTTACCTTTTCATAGAACTTCTGGAGCGACTTGTCTTCGAGCCGGCACGGCGCACACCAGGTGGCCCACGAGGTAATCATCACGACCTTACCGGCTAGGTCCTTCAGCCGCCATGTCTTTCCGGAAAAATCTGATAACGCGAACGATGGCAGATCGTTTGATGCGTCTTTCCAATCTCCCTGCGGTTCTTTCTTCTTCGCCGTAAGCGAAGTTGCTTTTGCCGGTGCAGCGTTGTTCTGTGTTTTCTCTGCCTGCGACATTTCGGTAGAGGCCGTCCATGCAGCTTCCGTCCCACCTTGCGCTATCCATAGGTTATGGAACTCGGCCATGAGGTCATCGCGCAAGATGCCGTGACGATATTCGGGTGCTTTGCTTCTGCTATCCACTGCGAGACGGTAATAGGCCAGCGCATCCTGTGGATGTCTATTGAGCACAGCGAATCGAGCACGATTTATCCAGTACTGCTCAAGAGCACCCTTGTCGGTTGGTGGCTGCTCCTCGATAGCAGACCGGAATTTAAATGCCTCGTCCGGCTTGCCTGCGAGTTTAGCGGCCTTCAGAATCAGACCGAGAATTGCGCGATCCTGGTAAGCGTCAAACCGCTCGAACCGCTTCAGATCGGTGTCAGAGATGTCATCGCCGAAATTAACTTTAGTATGGCCAGCGTCCTTGTAAGTCGAGGTCTTCCGTAACAGTTCCAGGGCTCGCTCCGGTTGCCAGTCATGATCGAGCAGGAATCTGGGAGGGTCCGATGGCATGAAGGAAAGCGTGCCATATCCACCGTAGGTATCCATAGCCTGAAGGTATCGATTCAGCGCCGCCATACCGTCTTCGCGGGATATGTATTCGTCATCACGCGCAATTTCGAAAAACTCACTTCGTTGCACATATGGGTCTTCGGGAAATTCACGGATAAGCTTTTTCACCATCTCTATCTTTGCGGCATAGTAGGTCTTCCAGGCCTCTGCATCTTTTTGTCCATCCGGAAGCGGATGTTCCCTGTTCCATTGCTCCCATAGCTGACTCTCAGCCAGCCGCGAATGGGGAAAGTCGTGCACAGCGGCCTCTTGCAGTCGCACCAACTCTTCTTTGGAGACGCCGCTCAGCTTGTCACCTTCGATCAGAAAGGAACGCCATTTGGCATCACCATTGGGAACCAGCTTTTCAAGTCGCTTCAGGTCCTGCTTTATCTGCGCGCGCTCAGCGTCGTATTCGTTTGGTGGCCGAGTAAGAAATTCGCGTTGCCAGAGCATCTGGTAGTTTTCAAGCTGCTTCGGAGTAGTCTCCCTTTCCAGTTTGGTTCGCAGAGCGACTGCGGTTTTTGCTGTAAGGGGCAGGTCTTTTTGAAGCAAAAAAGATTCCATCTGATTGGCAAAAGTATTATCGGCAGTCCACGCCGGGCAAAGAGAATAGAACTTTGCAAGGTTCTCCTTCATCTTTGCCGCATCTGCGTATTTTCCGCGAGAGTACAACTGCGCCAGCTCATGAGCTGGCCAGGGAAACTCGGGTGCATGGATCTTTGCTGTTTCCAGCAGATGGATCGCTTCGGGCGTATTGCGTCCGATCAAGATTTTGCCAGCCAGCAGAAGTGCCAGCGGATCGTCGGGATGCTGTTTCGCGCTGTTTACCCAGCGAGCGCGTAGCGCCTCAAGGTCCGTTTTGATGTCATTGTTCCCGAAGACTTGAACCGAATACATCTGCTGTTCATAGAGGGAGTACTCGCGCGGATATTTCACCAACAGATTGGCGATTATCTGCTTCTGAACAGCATTGCGCTCTTTCGTTGTAAGTTTGGCAAGTGAATCTTGTGAAAGCGGGCCATCGAATGCCGCACGAACCTCAGGCGGAGCTTCGCAGCCGGAGAGGGATAAAGTGTTCTGAGCGTGCGAACTGGCCAATGTGCCCGCAAGAAGGACCAGAACAAGAGAACCTGCAATACGCATAATCATCCAACCTCGAAAGTAGGTTGAGGTGCGACGTCTGGAATCAAAATCAAAGGAAGTCTATACCCGCAACTAAGTCAAACGCGCTGAATTATTCTTCGAGATTGGTCGCAATGTTTGCGAACAGTAAAGAACGTGTGCCCACGCCTTCTAATCGCTGTGATTGCTGAGCAAGATGGTTGCGTTTTCAGCCTTCTGTTTCTGAGTGGCCTTCTGGATGGTGCGGAAGATGGTGGCGATCTCGCGGTCGAGCGCGACGAAGTCGAGGTCGATGACGCTGCGGCGCGGGTGAAGGATGACATCAACCGGAGCATCGAGCGCGGGCAGGTTTTTCCGCACTGCCTCTCTCATGCGGCGTTTGATGCGGTTGCGATCGACTGCCTTGCCCATCGCCTTGCCCACGGTGAGCCCGACGCGCGGGCCGGAGTGGTCGGCAGCGGCGGCAGGACGCAGCGTGTAGAAATAGCTCATCTGACGGCTGAACTGCTTGCGGCTGGCCTGGTAGACGCGCTGATAGTCGGCGTGCTTGCGCAGGCGGAAGTCGCGAAGGTTGAGCGTAGAGGGCATGGCTTGATTGTAGAGTTCTTCGGTGGGAAAGGCTTATCGCTATTTCCGCTGAGGTGTAGCTTTCTTTGTTTGTCATTCCCGAAGGGAATCTGCGTTTTGCGCGAATCGCCAAAACTACGCGCTGAGGAGAACACTCCAACCCGCCGTCATTCTGAGCGAAGCGAAGAACCCCCCTATTTTTAAACTTGTCATCCTTCCGCCGTCAGGCGGGAGGACCTGCTTTGCCTTTCAAACCTCATCAACCCCAACTCACGTCATCTCGACCGGAGGCCCGAAGGGCCGAAGCGGAGAGATCCCTGTATTTATCTCGATGGTAGATTTTAAGAAGCAGTCCCTGCCTGCACACCAGCAGCACATAGAGAGGAACAGCGCCGTCTGGCGCAGAGATGAAAGCCACCGCATTCGAGTTCCGTTTCCGTTTTCTGATTCACTTTCTCCTTATCCTGCTGGGCTTCACCGCGCCGTGGGACCGGTGGCTGCATGTGGACTCCTCCGGCCCGAATGCGCATCTGTGGGGAACGCTCGCTGCCTACTTCTCAATGATTAAGCCGGGTGCGCTGAACATTGCCACAGCATTCAATCTGCTGCTGGGCTTCGGCATCGCCTGCACGCTGGTAGCAGCGGTGCTGCGCACGTGGGGTTCGGCGTATCTCGGCGCGAATGTTGTTAAGGCGCATACGTTTCAGGGGCAGGACCTGGTGGCGGCGGGACCGTATCGCCGGGTGCGCAATCCGCTCTATCTTGGCACGATGATCCATATCCTGGCACTGGCGCTGCTGATGCCGCCCAGCGGAGCCATCTTTATGCTGGTGACGATGGTGCTGTTTCAGGTGCGCCTGATTCTGGGAGAAGAGGCGTTTCTGACCAGCAGGTTCGGCGAAAGCTATCGGGCATATTGCGCACGTGTTCCACGGCTGCTTCCCGCGCTTAGGCCGCAGGTAGCGGCCAGCGATCGCCGCCCGGCATGGGGCGCAGCGTTGCTCGGCGAGACCTATATGTGGGGAGCGGCGATTGCGTTCATCGCCGTCGGCTATCGTTACAACGCGTTTCTGATTACCCAGGGAATCATTGTGGCGCTGGGGCTGTCGCTGGTAGCGCGCGCGTTTCTTCCCAGGCCGGAACAGGGACTGGCTGCGGTTGAGCAGTAATTGAAGCGACCACGTCAGCGCCGATATAGAAAACAAATACAGGGGTCTCTCCGCTCGCCTTCGGCTCGGTCGAGATGACGTGAGTTAAAGGTTGCGGGTTTTCGGTCGTAATTTTTATCTGCGAAAGCGGAAGAACGCGCAAATTTTTACCACAAGAAGGGCCTTAAGGGTAGAGACGAAGGGCTGCATCGGAACAATTTTTTTGACATAGAAATGGACGGCGATGCAGTTCTTCACCGGGAATGGTGCAACTTAAATTTTTTCATTCACGGGCTTGAAAATCGTTGTGGAATACGTGCTACTATCAAACCCGTTTAGTAAGACGTTTTCTGCATGTCCAGCTTTTTCGCACTCTGCCTTATTTTTAATTCACTGCTCTTCATGGCGCTCGATCCGGGCGCAGGTTGAAGACAGACTCCGGTAACACGAAATCCTCCCCGGGCACCTGCGATGGCGGGCGGGATGGGTGTTTCCTTTTTGAATCTTTGTTGCATGATGGAATGAAGTGCCGGGCTGGGTTGGAACAGAGAAAGAGACAAGGAAATAGATAATGTCATTCGTTCCGACGGCAACTGCCGTATTGAATTACTGGGTGCGTATTCTTGCTGCCCTCGAGAAGAAGATCAATCGCCAGTCGTACGAGACATGGCTGAAGCCGACGCGGTTTTCGCACCTTGAGGGAAAGAAACTCTTTGTGCGCATTCCCTCGGAGGACTTTCAGCACATCGGCGACCGCTATGCCGACCTGATTCAGGAGGCGATCGACAATCTCGGCCTCGATGTCGAGACGGTGGTGTTCACCACGCCGGAGAAAGATCCGCGTGCGCCCAAGGTGCGTGAGGACGGCGGATTTGCGCCGTTGCCGAGCCACAGCCCCAACGCTCCGCGCACGGCAGCGCGGCAGCCCGGACCGGAGCAGTCGCGGTTCGACTGGAATACGGCCTCGCAGCTCAATCCGCGGTACCAGTTCGACGCCTTTGTGGTGGGAAGCGGCAACCAGTTTGCTATGGCGGCGGCGCAGGCGGTGGCGGAGCGTCCGTCGAAGGCTTACAACCCGCTGTTCCTGTATGGCGGCGTAGGCATGGGCAAGACGCACCTGATGCACGCTATCGGTCACGACGTGAAGCGGCGGCAGCCTCACTCGGCCATCTGCTATGTCAGCGCGGAGAAGTTTACCAACGAGATGATCGACTCGGTGCGCTACGACAAGATGACCAGCTTCCGCGACAAGTTCCGCAGCGTGGATGTGCTGCTGATCGACGATATTCAGTTTCTTGCCGGCAAGGAGCGCACGCAGGAGCAGTTCTTCCACACCTTCAACACGCTGCACGAGAGCATGAAGCAGATCGTGATTGCGAGCGACCGTCCGCCGAAAGAGCTTTCGGACTTTGAGGACCGTCTGCGCTCGCGCTTTGAGTGGGGATTGATCGCCGATATTCAGCCGCCCGATCTCGAGACCAAAGTTGCGATTCTGCAAAAGAAAGCAGAGAGCGAGCAGACGGCGCTGCCTGTGGACGTTGCGCTGTTTATCGCGTCGAATGTACGGACCAACGTGCGCGAGCTGGAAGGCGCGCTGGTGCGGTTGATCGCATGGTGCTCGATGCACGGCGTCGAGATTACGCTCGGGGTGGCGCAGCAGTGCCTGAAGCAGTTTATCGACACGCAGGTGCGCAAGATTACGATTGAGGCGATTCAACGCACGGTAGCAGAACAGTTCGGTATGAGAGTGGCAGAGCTGAAGCAGAAGAACAACTCGCGCCAGATTGTGGTGCCGCGGCAGATTGCGATGTACTTGGCCAAGCAGTTGACCGAGGCTTCGTTGCCGGAGATCGGGCGGCAGTTCGGTGGCAAGCACCATACGACAGTGATGCATTCGATTGCCAAGATCGACGAACAGCGGCGGGCCGACAAGGCACTAAACCAGACGGTGAACAAACTGATGGAGTCGCTGAGTTAAGAGACGGTCGATTGCGCTAGACGGCAATTTTTTGGGAACTATTCAAGAGTTGCCGCACCGCCCCAAGAACCGTTTCACTCGACGAACCAAGGAATGTTTGTCCTTTAGTTCACACTGCCAAATTACCAAGGCACTCCATCCCTGTTGTGCTAAGGTTTCAATATTCTTTTGGTCACGCAATTTGTTCTGCCGCAGTTTCGGCAACCAGAAGTCTCTATTCGATTTAGGAATGAGTCCTCCTTTGCAATTGTGAGAATGCCAAAAACAACCATGAACAAATATCACCTTGCGTCGCGCAGGGAACACCAAGTCCGGTTTACCCGGAAGATCAGATCTATGTAATCGAAAGCGATAACCAAGCCGATGAATTATGCTCCGCACTTCTAATTCGGGTAGCGTGTCCTTACCACGGATTGCTCGCATATTCTCGCTGCGATCCATAGGAACATCAGACCTTGAATTTCTTCCGTAACCAGTTCAAGACAGCAAGCTGTTCATCCTGACCTGCACGGCGGACCTGAGAAATAAGCCACAAGCCGGTCGGTCTTTCCGTAGTAATGTTTTTCGCGCCCTGATTACATGTTGAGCAAAGTGCACGGAGGTTAGATAGCTCATCTTTCCCTCCGAGATTTTTATCCACAATGTGTCCCAGGTGCAGTCGAACTAAACGTCCCGTTTCCGGATCGATTTCACCGGGAGTCAAACCGCACATCTGACAGGTGAAGCCATTACGATCCAGAACCTCCGCCCGCAGCTTTGCAGAGATACTCCTGGAAAATTTAACAGCTGCTTTCTTTGGCGGGGCTTCTTTCAATAGGTACTGGCCAGGCTTCAACCCCGCATCGTCATTGTGCGTAAGAATGGGCCAATCTTCATCTTCACGCAATTCTCGTACACGGCGCGCCCATTCACTCACATTTGAACCGGCAGCATCACGAATCTCGATTGAGGTAATCACACGACCAATATTGGCTAGAAGAAACTGCCGAATCCGCTCTTTCGATCCCGGTTTACGCATTCTGTTGTAAGCCTAACTCAGCCTGTTCCAGGCTTAGCATATATGCTAGCAACTGCTTACCAATGAATCGTGTATATGCAGGGGGTATTGCCTCGTTTAGTTCATTCTTAGTCATCCAATTAATGCCCATCGCATCGCGGGCAGCGGCGATGGTGCAGTTGCCTCCGCCAGTTACTTGTACGAAATCACGCATGTCATCGGTTTTTCCATAATGTGCTTTTCTTTTGTCAAAGGTATGCACTTTGGGATGAGGACCATGTTTTGGCGTCAAAATCGGAAAATTTGCTTCAAATAAACGATGACGAAGTACTCTCAACCCCTTGAACATTGTGCCGCAAAGAACCACAGGGTTACGCAGCGGTGCACCCTCGACATTTTCGATAATGTACGGAAGCCGCGATTCTATTAAAATTTCCCTTATAGGATCGATTAGGCGTGGCCATGCGTCAGCGTTGCCATTTCGTTTTGCGAGATCAGAATAGGACTGGCATGGCGGAGATGCATGGATAGCATCGAAAGTTGAGATAAACTTCGGGTCGAGACTCAAAGCATCAGTTTGAATAAATGGAAATGGATAGTTTGGTTGTGGCTTAATATCCACTCCAACAACATCAAAGCCAGCCCTGCTATATCCGGTACCCGCACCTCCCGCGCAGCAGAATAGGTCAAGCAGCCTCGGCTTCCTTCCAAACACGGCGAAAACCTCAGCCTCAGTAGTTTTTCCGGACGTAGAACGAAGGCCTTTGTCCGAAATTACTGCTAGAGTTGCACAGCCAGTGCCGAAGGACTTGCTTTTCATGTTCCCTTTATATTCGCTCCACGCCTTTGGAAAACTTCTTTATTTTTTCTTCATGCCAAACAGTTCCCAGAAAGGAACTACCTTTCTACCAGGCGATGTAGACCGCCTTCCGCACCCATTGCGGGTCATCGAGCTGCTGCATCATGAAGGCGGCAACGTCGTCGCGGGAGATGCGGACGGCGTTGCGTGGCAGGGCGAAGGCGTCGGTGCGCCAGGTGCCGCGGCCGTGGCCATTGGTCAGCAGGGGCGGCATCACCATGGTCCAGTCGAGCTCACTGGCTGCGAGGGTTTCATATTGGCTACGCTGCGAGGCGACCGGCCACTTCATCACTGTGGTGTAGACCAGGTTTTCGACGATCCAACGCAGAACAGGCTGTTTATCGAGCGCGTCGGGTTTGGCCCCGGCAGAGCCAAGCACGATAATGCGCTGAACATTCTCCTGCTGCATGGCGCGGACGATGACCGGCACAGCGCGCTCGAGCACATCTTCCTTATGCAGGGAGCGGGCGCCCAGGGCGGAGAGCACAGCGTCGGCCCCGGAGATGGCCTGCACGACGTCGGCAGGTTGAAAAACGCTGCCGCGCAGGGCGCGAACGGAGTTGCGGAAGCGGAATGAGTCCGGGTGGCGGAGCAGGGCTGTGATGGAGTGTCCGGCATTGAGGCAGCGCTGGGTCAGCAGATTGCCGGTGGCTCCACTGGCTCCGAAGATGGTGATCTTCATCAGGTGGCTCCTTTTCCTCTGTCATTCTTTGATGCCTGTGAAAAATGGGCGTGGTGGAAGTTTCTGATTTTGTTTTAGATGGGCGGTATTCCCACGGATAGGGCAGGGTCTTCTCGCAGGTGAGGACGATGCGTTGTGGGAAAGATGGATAAGCAGGTGGCTTTCTGCGCGTTGTGCACCGGTCTTCCCCGATATGCGTTTCGGCAGAGGCTGTTTTTCTAAAACAGGGACGGTAGGTAAGTAGATGGTGATTCGGCGGTTAGGTTGGTTATCCACTTTTCCGAACTGATTGATTATGGTTATGAGTATTTATCTCTGTTTAAGTCTTTAATTGGGAAGAACAATAGCGGTGGATGCAGTCGGACAGGGATGGTGTGGACCAGGGAAATACAGGGGTCTGTTGGCTCAGGCTTCGGTCCAGATGACGTGAGTTTGCGACGATGCCTCAAAACCTGCCGTCATTCTGAGTGAAGCGAAGAACCCCCGCATTTGTTTTATCAGCGATGGGGCACCCGAGCGATTGTTGTTGGTGAAATATGGAAAGACACATAGCGCCCATGTTTTTCACAAAGAAAGCAGATGCGCGGGTGCGGCTGGCAACCTAGAATGGGCAAAAGGACAACTCCGAATCCTAAAGGTCTGCACGTGTGCTCGGATTCGGTGTAAAGTTTTGCCAAGCGATTTAGAAACAGGCAGCCGCGCGTGATGCGACCACGCCGGCAACCTATGGAGAAGAGACAGTGACCACAGCGACAGAGGACCACTCGATGGACGAGACCACCGCAGCGCCTACCGGCAACCTCGAGATCACCGTATCGCGCGCCGAGCTGCTGCGCGAGCTGACGGCAGCCCAGAGCGTGGTTGAACGTAAGACGACCATTCCCATTCTGTCGAACTTTCTGTTTGAGGCAGCGGACGATAAGCTGACCATCACCGCTACGGACCTTGACCAGAGCCTGCGCACCAGTTGCACGGCCAAGGTGAAGAAGCCCGGTGCCTGCACGGTTCCGGCACGCAAGCTGTACGACTACATCAAGCTGCTGCCTGAAGGCGATATCAGCATCAAGCTGATGGATAACCACTGGGTACAGATTCGCGCGGGCCGGTCGAACACCAAGATGGTGGGCATGGCGCGGGCGAACTTTCCTCAGGTGCCGGAGTTTCCCGCCTCGTCGGCAGTGAAGGTGTCGGTGGCATCGTTGAAGAACATGGTGTCGAAGACAATCTTCGCCATCTCGAACGAGGAGTCGCGTTACACGCTAAACGGCGCACTGCTGGTGCTGAAGGCGGAGTCGATGGCGATGGTTGCGACCGATGGCCACCGGCTGGCGCACATCGAAAAGCTGGGCGAGACGCTCGAAGGTGTCTCCGGCGAGAAGAAGACGCTGATTCCGCGCAAGGCGCTGGCCGAGCTCTCGGGGCTGCTGGCGAACACCGAGGCCGAGACGCTGGAGTTTGCCGACGATGATCAGACGTTGTTCTTCAAGATTGGCGGCCGTGTGCTGACCAGCCGCAAGCTGACGGGCCAGTTCCCAAATTACGAGGCAGTGCTGCCGCGTGACAATACGAAGTTTGCGATTGTGCGCTCCGAGGATCTGATGGGTTCGATTCAGCGCGTGGCGCAGTTTGCCGACGAGCGCTCAGGCGCAATCAAGCTGCGGCTGGAGCAGAATGAGTTGAAGCTGTCGTCGTCGT
>DASRSR010000043.1:0-13358 GCA_035656355.1 Edaphobacter sp. | reverse complement strand
ACCAGGCAAGCCAATGGATAAGAGAAGCGCTTGTGAAACTCGATGCGGTAGGCCCGTGCTGTCTTTTCTGGTGTCGACGGCATGTTAGCGCGATGCCAAAGCTCAGAGAGGGGAAGCGCGAGAATTGGCGTATCGACGCGGCCAAGGTGAGCATCGGGGGGTGCTTCGGTTTCGATAGGAATATCTGTTGAGGAGAAGGTGGAGATATCGTAACGATTCGGATTTGCAGCGGAAGTTTCATGCTGGCTGCCATCAATTAAGTGCAGCCGAATGGTTTGCGCGTCGGCAGTTCCAGGAGTTCCATTTACAACGACGGCCCGTTCTGCTGTAGTGATATGCGGTGTGGCAGGTTGGGTCAGATCGGCGAGAAAGACATGTCGCCAGAGCGCCGCGCCAGCCGCGGGCTGTACGTCCTGAACATAAAGAACATAGTTGCGGAAGTTTTCGTAAAAGACGCGGGGCTGCACCTCAAAGGATGCTTGTGATGATTTCAGTTCATCGCCCAGGCGGAGCAGTCCGGAAGCAGCGCGAGGCGCGATGTAAAGGGAATTGAAAAGGCCGAGCGCCAGCGCAATTGTGGCGACGATGGAAACGATGCGCACAAAACTGAGCGCCCCCATCCCACTGGCACGCATTGCCGTAATCTCGCTGTCGGAGGCAAGCCGGCTGAGCCCAAGAAGAATGCCAACAAGCACCGCCATGGGAATGGTGTAGGTGATGGCGCTGGGCAACGTATAAGCAAAGACGAGAAAGACCTGGGTGAGCGTGGCAGATTCACGGACAACCAGCTCCAGAATCCTGCCGAGGTCGCGCATAAAGAGCACGAAGGTAAAGAGTGCTCCGCCGAGCAGAGCGTAAGAGGTGACCTCGCGGAGGATGTAGCGGGTTAAGATACGCATGCGAAAGGCTTTGTTTTGAGTGTATCGTGTGCGCAAAGATTATGAAGGTTATTTGTCCTGATCGCCTTCTGAGCGGCTGAAATTATGGGTTGGCGACGAAACGATAACCGATGCCTCTTACGGTTTGCAGATACTTCGGCTTTCCGGGGTCGTCCTCGATATAACGGCGGAGACGGACGATGAAGTTATCGATTGCACGGGTATCTGTGTCCTCGTGGACGCGCCAGACCTCTTCGAGAATGTCTTTGCGCGGCACGATCTGGCCTTCGCGGTCAATCAGGTAGCGCAAAAGATCGGCTTCCATGAGGGTAAGCTGCGTGGTGTGGTCAGGAGCGACCAGCTCGAGCGAATCGAAGCGGATGGTGCGGTGGTCGAAGGTGTATTGATTGGTAGAAGCTTCGGAAGCGGATGCGGTCTTATGCCACGAGGCACGGCGCAGAAGAGACTTCAGCCGAACCAACAGAATGCTTAGTTCAAATGGTTTGGGAAGATAGTCATCTGCTCCAGCTTCCAGGCCTTCGAGAACGTCTTCAGGACGACTGCGAGCTGTGAGCATCAAGACAGGGGTGTAGTGTTTGGCTTCTCGAAGAGCACGCACGATGTCAAAACCATCAGTGCCAGGGAGCATACAGTCCAACACGATCGCGGCAATTTTATCCGGGGTGTTCAGAAGATAGGCTAGGGCCGCATCGCCGTCGGACTCATGATGAGTCGCATAGCCTTCGGCCTGCAGGTTGAAGAGAAGACCCTGTGCAAGATGGTCTTCGTCTTCGACAACAACGATCAGCGGTGGGGTAGATTCATTCATGGCGTATCTGTGCTGCCCATCGGCCCTGCAAGCGGCAGGGTCAAAGTGATGGTGGTACCAAGTCCGGGACCGGGACTGGAGGCGGTGACATCGCCGCCGTGCTGGCGAGCAATGTTTCGTACAAGGAATAGGCCCAATCCTGTGCCTTTAATCTTAACCATGGATCGGCCGGGCACGCGGTAGAAGCGACGAAAGATGCGCTTGTGTTGGTTGGGCGGAAGACCAATCCCTTTGTCGGCAATTCGTAAGGCAACCCATGTATAGCGGGTGATGGCCAGCGAACAGCGAATTTGAGGGCCTTCAGGCGAGTATTTAACGGCGTTATCGAGAATATTGATGATCGCGGTGCGGAGGTCCTCGACAATGCCTACGACGCGCAGGCGAACTCCCCCGGGGACAGGGTCGAATACGATACTTCCAGGTGCAAGATGATGCCGCTGGAGTGTGGTATTGATGCACTCCGTCAGCAGAGGCTCAAGATCGATGACGGTGCGATTCTGCTTACGGTAGCGCTGGCCTAGTTCACCGGCTTTGAGTACCTGTTCGACGGTCGCTAGAAGCCGGTCAGAGTCGGCAAGCATCATTTTGTAGAACTGCTGCCGTTGCTCTTCTTCAACGTTTCGGCGCTGCAAGGTCTCAAGATAAAGCCGCATGGACGCAATCGGTGTCTTGAGTTCGTGACTGACGGCGTTTAGAAACGAATCCTGCCGCTCATTGCGGCGTACTTCGCGCACCAGAAAGACAGTATTGAGCACAACACCGGCGATGAGCAGGCTAAAAAGGATGACACCGAGGACGGCCAGTGCTACGGCACGATCATTCAGGATGATCCAACCGATATTGAGTGCAATGGCGAGCCCGACGAGCAGCGCGCCCAGCGTAATGAAAAAAGCGATGGCTCCGCGTCGTCGGGTAATATTCATGGCTTCACAGGCAGTATAACGATGCAAGCAAAGCGAAGCGGGGCAAGAGAATCGAGCTTGCCCCGACTTCTGTCAGCGAGAGCGAAATTCGGCACGGCAACCGTGATCGACCCAGAGACCACGGCGGTCAACTCCCCAGGTTTGTCCCTCGATGCAGGGAGAGCCGCTGATCTGCCGCGTCATCTGAATTCTGTTCGAGTTGATGCCGGAAGGAAGAGAGCAGTATCGCCTCCCTCCATCATTCGATGAGCAGGTAAAGGCCTGCGATGGAGGTTGCACCCACGAACCATTCCCTCGGGTTGAGAACTCAGCGCGGCAACCACGGTCAACCCAAAGCCCGCGGCGGTCAACTCCCCAGGTCTGGCCCTGAATGCACGGCGAACCACTAATCTGGCGCGTCATATTAATGCTGTTCGGATTGATGTTACCGGGAATCGAACAGTAATTTCTGCCGCCATTATCGGAAGAGCAGGTGATGGTCCGCCCTTGTTGCCAGCCTCCATTGCCGCCACCGGTCCCTATGACAAATTCGGCCCGGCAGCCTTTGTCGACCCATATTCCACGGGTGTCGTAACCCCATGTTCGAGTCTCAATGCAGGCTGTGCCGCTAATCTGCCGGCTAAGGCGGACCCCGCGCCGCGTATCTGCATTGCAGTAGTGGCGGTTTCCATCATTGGACGAGCAGGTAATAGTTTGACCCGTCTGCATAGGCGGACGAAAGATCTGCATGGCGGCAAATGCCTGGATTGGATGGATTGCCGCGAACGCGAATGAGGTACAGAAGGTAAAGATTGCTGCACAGAGAAATAATTTAAAAACGCGCATCATCGACCTCTTTCAAAAAAATCGATTTATGGCTATGTAACCGAAGCATTTGATACGCCGGATGCAGAGCCCGTTGCTTTGCCGGTGAAAAGAATACGTCTGCCACATTAAAAAGCAAAGCGCGAAATCTCGATTTCGCGCTTTGCTTGAATTTGATTGAAACAGGAAAGACTCAAGCACCAGCCGGTTTAGGATTTTGCGGATCAAATTTGGCGATCTGCACCTTTTTGGCCAGGCCGATCTTCGAGAGCAGCCAGATGCCATAGTAGTTGATATCGAACTCGTACCAGGCGAGGCCATGACGTGCGCTGACCGGATGGGCGTGATGATTGTTGTGCCATCCTTCGCCGCCGGTAAGAAGGGCAACCCACCAGTTGTTGCGGGAGTCATCCTTGGTCTCGAACCGCCGTTTGCCCCAGAGGTGAGTTGCGGAGTTAACCAGCCAGGTGGCATGGAGTCCAATGGTGACGCGGAGGAAGGTCCCCCACAGAACCATGCCCAGTGCACCGACGATGCGATGATCCGGCCCGGCGAGCGCCGCTCCGAGAGCGATTTGCAGAAGGCCGGTAATCGTCAGTGGCACCCAGTGATATTTGCTTAGCCAGACGTGTACGGCATCGCGCGTGAGGTCCGGAGCATAACGGCCAAGCAGGGCGGTCTCCGAATGCAGAGCGCGGCCAGAAAGTATCCAGCCGGCATGTGCCCACCAGGTTCCATCGTGTGGGGTGTGCGGATCGCCTTCGTCATCAGAGTTCTGATGATGGACGCGGTGCGTCGCGACCCAGAAAATTGGCCCGCCTTCGAGTGCAAGAGTGCCGCACATGGTCAGAAAGTATTCGACCCACTTAGGTGTCTTGTATCCGCGATGCGTCAGGAGGCGGTGATACGCCATGCCAATGCCGACGTTGATGGCAAAGAAGTACATGATGGCGAATGCAGCGAGGTTTTTCCAGCTAAAGAAAAACAGCGCGGCAATGGCGCCAACGTGGAAGAGACCCATGGCAATGGTGGTGATCCAGTTGATGCGCCCCTGCTGGTGCTCCCGTCCCATGCGAAGGTCTTGTTTGACCTTTTGCCTGATCTCAACAACGGTGGGACGCGTGCCAGCCGCGGGAGATGCGGTGGATTCAATCGTAGTTTCTTCGGGGCGAATGAGAGTCTGTGCCATGAATAAATTCTGTCCTTTTGCTGCTAACAACAAGCTAACAGGCACAGAAGTTCGTGGGTGTAAGACTTTTGTAATGCCCCTGTATACGGAACGCTGCATTCGTAATATTTTTGTAATGCCGTAAATATCGGGACTTGGTAGGGTGAAGAAATGCGAATTAGGGGTGTGGTTGCGGTTACATTGGCGCTGGCAACATCGGCAGGCGCTCAGGGGCAGGCTATTAACTTGCCAAGCAGCAAGGAAATTTCTCAGCCGGTACCTGGAAGTCCGCAACGCCTTAATAGCCTACCGATCTCGATGGCCGTATCGCCGGATGGACGCTACGTTGTGACTGTGAATGCCGGCTATGGGACTTATGAATCCGGCTACATGCAGTCCCTAGCCGTGATGGATACGCAGGCAGGAACAATCACCGATTTTCCGGACGACAGAACGCTGGTCGGGGCGCACCAGACGCTATATTCCGGATTGGCCTTTAGCCAGGACGGCCGACATATCTACGCGAGCATCGCTTCGACGACTGACCCGACAGGGCGGCGGGCTGGCGATACGGGCAATGGCGTCGTGGTCTATGGGTTTAGTGAAGGCAGGATCACGCATGAACGGATTATCAAAATTCCACTGCAACAGTTGGCCCGAGGGCGTAAGACGATGTTGCTCGGCGGGGTTGCAGGAGATAAGGGTATTCCGTTTCCAGCAGCAATCGCTGTTGTACCTGGTAGCGGCGCAGAAAAACTGCTGGTTGCCGATAATCTCTCTGACGATGTTCTGCTGATCGATGCTGCTGATGGAAAAACCATCAAACGCTTTGATCTGTCGGAGAGCAATACGGTGCCAGGAACATATCCGGTGGCGCTTGCAGTGACGAAGGACGGCTCGCGAGCGTTTGTTGCCCTGTGGAATGCTTCCGAGGTCGTAGAACTTGATTTGAAGCAGGGTAATGTTGGTCGCAAGCTTGCATTGTTGAAACCGCATGTAGCGACTGCACCGGGGACTCACCCCTGCGCAATCGTTATTTCGCCAGATGGACGCACGATGTATGTCGCTTTGGCAAATCGCGATGCCGTAGCGGCGGTGGATCTGAAAGGTGGGGAGTTTCAGGTAAGGGGCTATTTCGACACTCGTCTGCCGCGACAGAGTTATTTTGGCGCGGAACCGGATGCACTTGCTCTGAGCGCCGACGGAAAGAGGCTGTATGCCGCCAATCTTGGTTCGGACGCAGTGGCGATACTGGATACCACCAAGATGACAGCTGATCGATTGAAAAAGGGAATGATTGAACCGTTGGGTTTTGTGCCGACTGAGTATTTGCCGGTAAGCATGGCTGCCAGCGAGGGCAAACTCTACCTTGCAACGGCTAAAGGGAAAGGGACGGGGCCGAACGGATTTCCACAACGCAGAACAGAGCAGACCGACGCAGCGAAAAAGCTGCAAGGGGCCACTACGTATATCGCGACGCTGCTCTATGGGTCGCTTGTATCGCTGGATATGACGGCGATGGAAACGAACCTGCCACGTTGGACGGCTGAGGTGATTGACTCGAACCGCATGAAGGCGACGCAGCAAAAACTCCAGTTTGCCAATGGGGCTACTTCGGGATCGGGGCCCATTAAGCATGTCATTTACATCATCAAAGAGAACCGGACCTACGACCAGGTCTTCGGCGATCTGCAGCAGGATGGAAAGCCGGTGGGCAATGGCGATCCCAGCCTGACGATGTATGGGGCAGATATAACTCCGAATCAACATCGCCTCGCGCTTCAATTCGGTGTGCTGGATAACTTTTACGACTCGGGAGAAGTTTCTGGACAAGGACACGTATGGTCCAATGCCGCAATTGGTACCGACTATCTGGAAAAGACGTGGCAGCAGAACTACCGTAGCGGCCAGCGGACTTATGACTACGAAGGAATGGTGGCCGACGGTTACCCGATCCAACAGAATATTCCCGATGTGAATGAGCCTGCGAGCGGGTATATGTGGGGCGATCTAGCGGCGCATGGTAAAACGCTCTATCACTTTGGAGAGTACATCTCATCGACCTTTTGCAGTGGCAGTGAACATGCGATCAAGAATGTGAATCCGCAGCAGGGAGCAGCCTCTGGAGAGAGCAAGATCTGTGTGCCGGCGGAGATTAAACCTGGCGGTCAGATTCCCGCAGTCTGGGGCGGTGGAATTAATAAATGGCCGTGGTCGATTCCGCTATTGGCGCGCAATGTAGCCACCAAACCTGAACTTGTTGGGCACTTTGCCGCGGAGTCTCCGGATTTCAATCTGATGATTCCAGATCAGATTCGTGTGGCGATCTTCCTGCGCCACTTCCAGAAGTGGGTTGACGACCGCAAAGCAGGTCACGATACGATGCCGAACTTTGTTCTTTTGCGGCTGCCCGATGATCACACGGCTGGCACACGGCCAGGCAGTCCTTCGCCAAAGTCTTCGGTTGCCGATAATGACCTTGCCATTGGACGCGCCGTCGATGCTGTTTCCCATTCAGCGTACTGGAATGATACGGCTTTCTTCATTTTGGAGGACGATGCACAAAATGGCGGAGATCACGTGGATGCGCACCGCAGTTTGGCGCTGATTATCAGTAAGTATTCTCCGCATGGGACTAATGGCAAGGCATTTGTCGATAGCCACTTCTATACCACCGTCTCGATGCTGCGAACGATGGAGATGGTGCTTGGCCTGCCTCCGATGAATAATAACGATGCTTTCAGCAGTGCCATGACACCGGAATTTACTGGTCCTGGGGATCAGGCTCCCTTTGTGGCCGATTATATGAACCGCGACAATGGATTGATCTACACAGCTAATAAAAAGAACGCTCCGGGAGCGAAGGAGAGCATGAAGATGGACTTTACTCATGCCGACCAGGCCGACGCTTTGAAGCTAAACGTTATCCTATGGAAGGATGCGATGGGCGATAAGCCGGTTCCAGCCGTGCTATTGCATCCCATCAAGCACTCCAAAAAGGATGATGACGACTAAATGACAAGTTCTGCTGCAAAGGTTTTGGCCCCCTTTCGTTTGAAGCCGTGGTTTAGTGAGCGCGTATGGGGAAAGCGCGATCTGCGCCCCTGGTATGAGTCGACCGGAACCACAGAGTTGGTGGGTGAGGCCTGGTTGACGGGACCCGAGTGCATCGTTGAGACCGGCGTATTTACGGGATGGACCCTGGCTGCAGTGTCGCCGGAGATCGGCGGGGAATTCCCGCTGCTGGTCAAGATCCTCTTTCCCAACGAGAAGCTCTCAGTTCAGGTACATCCAGACGATGCTCAGGCGCAGGCGGCCGGACAGACCCGTGGAAAAACGGAATGCTGGTATGTGTTGGAGGCAGAGCCGGGAGCATTTGTTTCACTGGGGCTTAAGCCCGGCGTGGGCGCTGCTGAAGTAGAAGCTTCCGTTGCCGACCAGACAATGGAGCAGCTTTTGGAGCAGGTTCCGGTCTCCGTGGGAGATATGTTGTTCGTCGATGCGGGAACCGTACACGCCATTGGGCCCGGCGTTGTTTTGCTGGAGACGCAGCAGACCAGCGACATCACCTATCGGCTATACGACTACGGAAGACCGCGCGAGCTGCATTTGAAAGAAGGGCTTGCCGTGATTAAAGCCAAGACTCAGGCAGGTAAGGTGGCACCGCGCACGATGGATGGCTTCGTTCGCCTGATTGAGCAGAAGTACTTTACGGTAGACCGTTTCGATATAACGGCTAGTGAGGTAAATGTGACCAGCGAAGGGCCATCGTGTCTCGTCAGCCTGTCGGGTACCGGCATGGTGAGGAGCGACTATGGCACAACGGAGTTAAAAGCCGGTCAGGCAGTTGTGCTTCCCGTAGGTCCGGGACAAGTCATGGTTGAGGCCGCGGAGAAGCTTTCCTTTGTGCGTTGTGCTGCACCTGCGGCGAGCGCCGCTTAAGCGGCGCAAGCCTCAGCGCAGGAAGATGCTTAGCTCGGCGGCGGCGTTTCTAAGATGAGGCAGAAACCGGGTTTGCATATCCAGAACAGACATCCGTGGTGCGCTGCCGCTGAGATTGATCGTTGCAACCACGCGTCCCGATGTGGAATAGACGGGAACGGCCAGTGAGCGCAGTCCCACTTCATACTCCTGATCGCACACGGCATAGCCGTTACGACGGATGTTGCGTAACAACATTCTCAGCTTTTCAATGGAATTGACTGTTCGCGTTGTGTGCGGAGTGAGCACTACCTTCGCCAGATAGCTTTCGAGCTGATCGGGCGGAAGCCAGGCAAGCAGGACACGCCCCATGCTGGTGCAGTAAGCAGGCAGACGGCTTCCGATGTGAAGATCGACGGCCATGACGCGGCTGACAGTAGTGCGAGCAATGTAGACGATGTCTTCTCCGTCAAGTGTGGCGACCGAGAATGATTCACGCAGCGCAGCCGACATGCGCTCAAGAATCGGCTGGGCCGCGCTTGAGAGCGTGTTGGATGCCGTGTAAGTGTGTGAGAGCGTCAGCATGCGCGGCCGTAGTGAATAGCGTGAACCGTCTTCGGCTCCGGCAAAACCAAGCTTCGTCAGCGTATACAGACAGCGCCGGACTGCGGCACGTGAAAGTCCGGTTTTGATGCTGATCTGCGAAATCGTCATCTGCGGCGACTGTTGCGTAAATGCCTGAATCACGATCAAGCCGCGCGCCAGCGATGTCATGAAATTGGGATCGCCGGTAAAGACGTCGAGCGCGGCAGCTGGCGAAGTTTTTTTAGCTTCTTCCTGTTGGGGCGGGAGTGTAGGAGTTGGTGTACTGGCGGCAACAACGCGACGCGAGGCGAGACTCATCGAGGTGAATCCTTTCCATACCGGTGTCGCGGAAGAGAAAGAAAAAAGCAAGGGCGATAGCCGGACTATCTCTACGATAAACGCACATATCCTTCCAGCGCAAGACATGCGTGCACACCCCACGCTGTGAGAAGATACACGCGTGAATATCCAACCTTCTTCGCACGCCGCTCCGCTTGTCGAACGTACATCCTGGAAAGCCCTGCAGGCCCACTTTCAATCGATCCATGACAAGCATCTGCGAGATATGTTTGCTGAGGATCCTTCCCGAGGTGACCGCCTTACAGTCGGTGCCGAAGGGATTTTTCTGGATTATTCGAAGAACCGCATTACAGACGAGACGGTAAAGCTGCTGGTCCAACTGGCGGAAGAATCGGGTCTGCGCGAAAAGATTGAGGCCATGTTCCGCGGCGATAAGATCAATATCACTGAAAATCGTGCTGTTCTTCACGTCGCTCTGCGTGCGCCGAAGGAAGAGTCCATCGTCGTCGATGGAGAGGACGTAGTGCCCGGTGTCCATCAGGTGTTGGATAAGATGTCGACATTTGCTGAACGCATTCGGAGCGGCGAATGGAAGGGGCATACAGGCAAACGGATTCGGAATGTAGTGAATGTGGGGATTGGTGGTTCAGATCTCGGTCCGGTAATGGCTTATGAGGCGCTGAAGCACTATAGCCAGCGTGATCTGACCTTCCGCTTTGTCTCTAATGTGGATGGCACTGACTTTGCCGAAGCAGTTCAGGATTTGGACCCCGAAGAGACATTGTTTCTGATTGCTTCAAAAACTTTCACCACGCTTGAGACCATGACAAACGCGCACACTGCGCGTGATTGGGCATTGGCGAAGCTGGGCGATGAAAAAGCGGTTGCGAAGCACTTTGTCGCGATTTCCACCAACGCGAAGGAGGTGGAGAAGTTCGGCATCGACACGGAAAACATGTTTGGTTTTTGGGACTGGGTGGGTGGCCGATACTCAATGGATTCGGCGATTGGCTTGTCGACGATGATTGCTATTGGTCCTGAGAATTTCCGCTCCATGCTGGCTGGTTTTCATGCAATGGACGTACACTTCCGCACCACGCCGTTTGAGAAGAACCTGCCAGCTCTGCTGGGGCTGCTGACGATCTGGTACACCGACTTTTTTGATGCACAGACAGTGGCAATTCTTCCCTATGAGCAATACCTGAAGCGGTTTCCGGCCTATCTGCAGCAACTGACGATGGAGTCGAACGGCAAACATGTAACACTTGACGGCAAGCGGGTTGAGACGCAGACCGGGCCGGTTTACTGGGGTGAGCCTGGCACGAATGGCCAGCACTCTTTCTATCAACTTATTCATCAGGGAACGCGGCTTATTCCATGCGACTTTATCGGGTTTTACAAGGCACTTAATTCTCTGGGCCGTCACCATGACATGCTGATGGCAAACGTCTTTGCGCAGACAGAGGCGCTGGCCTTTGGCAAAACGGCAGAGCAGGTTAAAGCGGAGGGGACGCCTGACTGGCTGGTTCCGCATCGAGTGTTTGATGGCAATCGGCCATCGAACACGATTCTGGCCGAGAAGCTTACGCCAGAGTCCCTGGGTAAGCTGGTTGCGCTTTATGAGCACTCAGTATTCACTCAAGGAGCGATCTGGAATATCGATTCGTTCGATCAGTGGGGTGTAGAACTGGGTAAGGTACTGGCGACGCGTATTCTTGGTGAACTGGAGGCTCCACAAGAGCTCAAACTCAACCATGACAGCTCAACCAACAATCTGATTCGCCTCTATCGGAAGAACAAATAATCAAACTCGGCTGAGTTGCAGAAATCAGCCCAGCCGATTCAGCATTTCTTCGGGAGAGACCCGAACACAGCTAAAGACCGGCGTGTCCTGCAGGGTATAAAGACTGATCTCGGTTTCGCGCAACTGCTGGACCAGATCAACGAAATCTTCGGGAAAGTTGGTCTCAAAGGCCACGACAAATTCCTGGTCGTCGATACCGAAGGAATAGGTTGTGTTCAGCTTCACGCGCGGATAGCTCAGGCCAATGCGAATGTGCTCATCCATCAGACGCTTGCGTTCTTCAAGTGATAGCCGATACCAGGGACGGGTCTTCCAGAACGGATAGATAAAGTTATATTTCTGGCCGCCGGGGCGAATTGCTCCGCGGCTTTCGCCTTCGCTTTCGTCGGCACGATCAATCTGATACTGGGAGCGTTTCGTCATCGCCAGAAAGTTATGTGGTGATGTGAGATAACCGCCAAGCGCTGTCGTCATCATTTCGCTGCGCATCTGGTTCATCTCATCGACCGCATAGCCGATTGACCAGACGCACATATCAACATCGCCACGAGTACCCACAGTTGAATAAGTGAGCGAAAGAAACTCTCCTGGCCTGTTCCAGCGTTGAAGGACTGCTGCGAATTCAGTCTTATGTGCTTCTTTCTCCTGCTTCGGTAACCTGCGCCATTCGGGCATCACTTTGTAGAAGCTGAAGGCCACAATCTGCCGCTTTATGGCGCCTCCATGTGTCGGGCGGGAAGCTGCGGAACGAAGAGAGGGCGTGCTGGAGGAAGTATCAGATTTCGGCTGGGACATAGGTTAATCGTAACAAAGCTGTTCATGCCGGGACGCTATACTAAGCAGGCCCTTCCAATAATCGGCCAATGACAGAAAAGATTATCAACTTCCTGCTGCCCTATATCACTGGACTTATTGCGGCGATTCATTATCCGGGTGTCGCATTATTGATGGCGATTGAATCAGCGTGCATTCCTTTGCCCAGCGAGATCATCATGCCCTTTGCCGGCTATGTGGTTTATCAGGGCAAACTAAGCCTCTTCTGGGTTGCGACCGCTGGGGCGATTGGGTGCAATATTGGCTCGTTTGTCGCTTATTGGGTGGGTGCTTATGGCGGACGCCCGATGATCGAACGTTATGGCAGGTATGTTCTGCTTAGCCATCACGATCTGGATCGGGCAGAACGTTTTTTTGCGCGATATGGCAGCATCACAGTTCTGGTGGGCCGTTTGCTGCCGGTGGTGCGGACCTTTATTGCGCTGCCTGCTGGTATTGCGCGCATGTCTCAGGTGCGCTTTCACATATACACCTTCATCGGCTCATGGCCCTGGTGCTTTGCCCTGGCCTATGCCGGCATGATGGCAGGCGAGAACTGGAATGATCCCCATTCGCTGTTGCGGCGCGTATTGCACAAGGCCGACTTTGCGGTTCTATTCCTCATCATCATTGCCGTCGTCTGGTTTGTCCGCACCCATTGGAGCCGACGCATTGAGGATTCGGCCCGGTAAATAGAGGAGATTGAATGGTTCAGGGCAAAGCCACCGAAACTACGCGTGAGAAGCACATTACCGCTTTGGATGGTGTGCGTGGTCTTGCAGTAGTGCTCGTCGTCTTCTTTCATTACGGGGGTGGGGCGCAATCACGGCAGCCACTAGTTCACGCTATGGGCGTGCTCACCAAATTCGGGTGGTCCGGCGTCTCTCTTTTCTTTGTTCTCTCCGGATTCCTTATCACGGGCATTCTCTGGGACGCTCGAGGCAAGGCGCACTGGTGGAAGAACTTCTATATTCGAAGATCGCTTCGCATCTTTCCCCTCTACATCGTAGCGCTGGTACTGACCGCCTGCTTTGCGCAATGGCATGGGGCAATCTTACGCAATCTCAAGAATTTCGCAGTTTATGCGCTCTATCTGCAAAATTATCCGACGATCTTTCCAAACTCACTGATTACCCGTCTCAAACTCTACCACTTCTGGAGTCTCGCTGTGGAAGAGCAGTTCTACCTCGTCTGGCCTTTCGTCGTTCATCTTTGCACCTCGCGTCTAAATGCCAAGCGGCTTTGTGTCGCGGTAGTTGCAGGATCACTGGCTTTTCGTCTTATTGGTATCCACTATGGATTTGCCGGCGTTAGTGAACTGACCCTTTCGCGC
>DASRSR010000042.1:0-7310 GCA_035656355.1 Edaphobacter sp. | reverse complement strand
TGAACCATTTTCTGCATAGGAAACAGCGTGTCAATGTAGCGGGCCTCATGATAACGTCTCTGCATGGTGCTCAATCCATACGAGAGGTTCCTGGCTGGCCGGGAACCAATTCCCGTGCTGACCTCCACTGCCGACCGGCTGTACGAGCTGACGTCTCCGCTCTCGGGAGCGGAGATCAACCGCACGCCAGCACCCGGCAAGTGGAGCATCTGCGAGATTGCAGCCCATCTGGCTGACTGCGAGATTGTCTATAGCTTTCGTCTGCGCCAGACGCTTAGCCAGAAGCACGCGATTATTCGCCCTTTCGATCAGGAAGCGTGGGCAACGCGCTATGGGGCCTATGATCTGGACTCCGCTCTGGCACTGTTTAAGGCGGCCCGAAACTGGAACCTGCGGCTCCTGACCACCGTATCGGAAGAGGACAGGCATCGACCGACCACGCATCCAGAGCGCGGCACGATGACCTTCTGGACGCTGGTTGAGACAATGGCGGGCCACGATCTCAATCATCTGCAGCAGATTGAGCGCATCGCCAGCGGAGAACAGACAGCAGGCTGAAACCTACTCCAGTGCGTCATTCACATCGCGAACCAGATTGCGCAGATAGCTGCGCTTATTAAGCAGCGCGATCATTGCATCTTTCGCAGCGGATTTATCTGCCTCATCACCGGAATCGACCGCAGCATCCCAGCGCGCCCACAGGTTCTCCAGTTCGGCCTGGGTCTCGGTCATCTTTGCATCGAACGAATCCTTGGCAGCGAGTAAATCGCGCCGCAGTTCGGGCTCGTCCTCGCCCATCTGTTTAGCGGCACGCATCTCCTGAAGCTGCATATTCAGCTCGAAGACCTCTTCGAGCAGCTCCGGTGGAACAATCTGCTTCTTCTGCTCACCGGAAGCACGAGCCGCATCAGTGGCGGCCTTGGATTGCTCCTCCAGCTCCACGCCCTCAAGCTTGAGCAGATACTGCGTGCGCAGGATCGGATCTTTCAGTGTGCGGTAGGCATCGTTCAGCAGCGACGACTGAGCCAGCGCTGCCTCCTGTTCCGCTATTGGCTTTGACGCGAAGCGATCCGGATGCAGCTTGCGCGAGAGCGTGTAAAAGCTCTTCTCTAATTGAGCGGTATCCACCGTTAGTTTGCGTGGAAGATCGAAGAAGGTGAAGAAGTCCTGATTCATGCGGCTGGCACAGTCACGCGCTCAGCGTACGAGGTCGCCTCGGGGACAGGAAGTCCGTCTTCAATCAGACCGGCAATATGCAGCGCGATTCCTTCAACGATGAGTTGATGCGCTTCTTCGCGAGTATCTCCAACAACGCCCAGACCGGGAAGATCGGGAACATAGGCTCCCCATCCTCCATCTTTTGCCTGTTCATAGATAACGGTATATTCACGCATGGCTTTATTTTAGACCTGCCTGCCGAAGAATACTCTTCAATGTTCCTTCTGGAACATCTTGTCCGCCTTTGCCTGCCACTGTCGTTCGTCCTGGCTTAGTGGGATGCTTGAACTGCTGATGACTTCCAACTGTTTTATAGAGATACCAACCATCCTGCTCGATAAGTCTGATCAGATCTCGATATTTCACTTTTCCTCACTAATAAGTTGTCAGGGTATGAATTCTTAGTTGATCTTATCGGAATCAGATATCAGAAAGGTCCATATGTTTTGACGTGAGCAATGATTGCCTCCAGCGGAGCCGTCTGCTTTTTGTATGCCGCCAGAATGCACGCTTTGTCCCGGCCACACTTATCGCGCTCGGCAGGAAACTGCTGCTGCGATTCGCCCAGATCACCACGCACACCCATTCCAACAAACTGGGTTGCAATCTCAAAATAAGCGGTCAGGCGCGCGTCGGCCTGCAACAGCTCAGGCGTGCGGCAGATAGTACGCTCAGTCGGAGATTGAGCTCTTTTACAGTTGATTGGCGAGGCAGCAATCGCAGGCAGCGATGCTGCGACGAGCAGAAGCGCAAGTTGAGCTTTCATAGATCGTTCGATGCGAGAACAGCGGCTCGCAGTTTCTACGCTGTGAAGCTGGAGCCGCAGCCGCAGCTTTTAGTCGAGTTGGGATTGATGAAGTTGAACCCCTGACGCATCAGCGACTCTTCATAATCCAGCACCATGCCATGCAGATAAATGAAGCTCTTTGGATCGACAAAGACACGAATGGGCGCGCCGTTAGTTGGGTCGGCTGCTGTCTCAATGCCCGCGCCGAAAAAGTACACGCGGTCGCGCTCACGCGGCTTGGAGTCGAAGCGGATGTTGTAGCTCAGCCCGGAGCAGCCACCACCTTGAATGCCAACTCGCAGACCGCCCTGCTCCGGCGAGACATTCTCCTTGGCCATGGCGATGCGAATCCGCTTCAGTGCTTTCTCCGTAATCTGAATGCCCTTCTGCGCCGGGTCCTGACCTTCGGCGGTCAACACAGTCATCCCAGCCAGCGGGTCCTTCGCTGGCCCAGACGGAACTTCTCTCTGCGCGCTCCTGCTGGTCTCGGTTTGTAGACCTACGAATGGCATGCTTCACATCCTGAACTGCACGACCGCGGATTTTCACGGATCACACGGATAAACATCAGATCCGCGTCCATCCGCGTTTCTCCGCGGTCACCTGTCTTTAGCGGGCTGTCGCAGCCGCATCTGCCGTCTCAGTGACGTTGTTCTTTTTCTTCCAGTCGCCGATAGCCGCGCGAATCGCATCTTCCGCGAGCACCGAGCAGTGAATCTTGACTGGAGGAAGCGAGAGCTCTTTGACGATGTCGGTATTCGAGATCGTCAGGGCCTCGGCCACAGTCTTGCCCTTTACCCACTCGGTTGCGAGCGAAGAGGAAGCAATTGCCGAACCGCAACCGAAGGTCTTGAACTTGGCGTCTTCGATCACCTGTGTCTCAGGATTTACCTTAATCTGCAGGCGCATGACGTCACCGCACTCCGGCGCGCCAACAAGCCCGGTGCCAACCTCGGGTGAAGCCTTGTCCATCTGTCCGACGTTGCGGGGATTGTTGTAGTGATCAATTACCTTGTCGCTGTATGCCATCTCATTCTCCTGTTCTTCTGTTCCCTAATCCCTGATTCCTGTTCCCTGTATTAATGCGCCGCCCACTCAATCTTGGTTAGGTCGATGCCTTCTTTCACCATCTCATACAGTGGCGACAGCTCACGCAGCTTCGAGACAATGTCGATCACCTTGTCTGAGACGTAGTCCACTTCAGCCTTCGTATTGAAGCGTCCAAGCCCGAAACGGATAGAGCTGTGCGCCACGTCGTCGCCCAGTCCCAGAGCCTTCAATACATAAGATGGTTCCAAAGTCGCTGAGGTGCACGCAGAACCAGAAGAAACTGCTACATCGTTGATTCCCATCAGCAGGCTCTCACCCTCGACATAAACAAAGCTCATATTGAGATTGCCCGGCAGGTGGTGCTCCATGTTGCCGTTGACGTGAACGTAATCGAGCGCGTTCTCCAGCTTATTCTTCAGGTAATCGCGAAGCTCGGTCTCGCGCTTCGCTTCGGCCTCCATCTCTTCAGAGCAAATCTCGCAGGCTTTGCCCAAGCCAACGATGCCGGGAACATTCAGCGTGCCGGAGCGCATACCGCGCTCGTGGCCGCCGCCATTGATCTGCTCGGAGATCTGCACGCGTGGATTGCGCCGCCGCACATAAAGCGCGCCTACACCCTTCGGTCCGTAGATCTTGTGGCCGCTAAGCGAGAGCACATCGATGTTGTCTTTCTGCACATCAACAGGAATCTTGCCGACTGCCTGCACCGCGTCGGTATGGAAGATGACGCCCTTCTCGTGGCAGAGCTTGCCAATCTCGGCGATTGGCTGAACGACGCCGATCTCATTGTTCGCGTACATGATCGTGACCAGAATGGTCTTGTCGTCCATGGCGCGCCTTAGGTCATCGAGGTCGATAAGGCCATCCGCTTTTACCGGCAGATAAGTGACGCGATAGCCTTGCTTCTCAAGCTTCTTGCAGGTGTCGAGCACAGCCTTGTGTTCCGTCACCTGAGTGATGATGTGATTGCCGCGCTCGCGGTACATCTCAGCAACACCCTTGATTGCCAGGTTGTCGGACTCGGTAGCGCCGCTGGTAAAGATAATCTCCTTGGCTGTTGCGCCAATCAGCTTCGCGATCTGTTCGCGGGCCTTGTCCACGGCCTTTTCCGCTTCCCAGCCAAAGGAATGGTTGCGGCTGGCGGCATTGCCGAACTTCGGTCCGAAGTAAGGCATCATAGCTTCAAGCACTCGGGGATCCAGAGGCGTAGTCGCGTGATTATCCATATAAATCGGCAGGTGCACGCCCTCTGGCAGAGGTGTAGAAGATTCCGTAATGACCACTCCGTTATTGCTTATCTCGTTGCTCATCCTCTTACTCCCATATCGTTCTAATCTTCTGAAACTCTGTTGCTAAATCGCGATGCTGACCAGGCCACCGCCCACTGGCGAGCCGTTCTGTTCCGCATCGGCCGCCTCAATCAGGTCGGAGATGGATATTCCGCTCAGTAGCTCTTTAATGCTGTCGTTTACCTTGCGTAGTGGTTCTTTGATGGTGCAGTGGCCCGCAAGGTCGCACGAACCGTGGATCGTAATGCAACTGGTGATAAACAGCGGCCCATCGATCGCCCGGATTACCTCAAAGGCAGAGATTTCCTTTGCCCCGCGAGCGAGCGCATACCCCCCATTCGTTCCGGCATGAGAAACCAACAGGCCCGCCTTAGCCAATGTTTGCAGAATCTTAGCTAGAAGCTGCGGTGGAATATGGTAGGCCTCGGCGATGTCCTTGGCACTATGCGCCGTACCATCGCCCTGCTCGGCCAGATACTTCAAGGCCATCAGACCATAATCGGCTTTTTTGGTCAGACGCAGCATCGTAGCCTACCCTCTCTCGGAATGGAGAATCGCCATAATACCGACAATTCCAGTCCTAAATAGTCTACGTCCGGAGGCTTCCATATGCAACCGTCGGAGCCTCTGCCCTCAGGCGCGTCGCTGACCTGAATTGTTCGTAAAAACTGAGGAAAAGCGCCTTGACAACCTGCCGTGACACGAGCAAAATCCATACCAATCAAGACACCAATCCATGACCCAGACCTGCAAACATCCCATCGTGAAAGTTGTCGCCCGCGAGGACGATACCGAATTCGTCGAGTGCCAGCAGTGCGGAGAAGTATTTGATTCTGCTGAGTTTAGCGATATTGCCCTGGAAGAGGCTGAAACCGGCGAAGAAGATTAGACTGCAGTGGTGGGCTGCTGCGCGTTAATTCGGCGAAAGACAATCCAGGCATACTGCGCCGCAGAAAGCGGGGCCATTACGGCGATAATGCGCACCAGCCCATCGCGCATCATCGTCAGATGATGCCAGGCAAAGACTTTCTGGCAGAGCACCGAGATCAGCGCAATGATCTGCATCAGCGTGTTCAGCTTGCCGAACCAGCTGGGCCGAAAGTCCCGCAATGTCCCGGTAGCAAAGAGAAGGGTTGAGATCAGCAAAATCCCCAAGTCGCGGCTGAAGACCAGCACAGTGACATAACGCGGCATCAGCCCGACGTGCGTAAAGACGACAAATAGTGTGCTGAGCAGCATCTTGTCCGCAATCGGATCGAGATATTGGCCGAGCGTTGTGCGCTGGTGAAGCATTCGGGCCAGCAGGCCATCGAGCGCATCGCTGATTCCGGCCAGAAGAAACAGACCAAACGCAATCTCGTAATCTCCGTCCAGAATTGTGATGATCAGAAAAGGAATAATGAACAGCCGCATCAACGTAAGCACGTTGGGCGCAGCGCGAAATTGGTTCAAAAATCGCATGTGAGCCGGGCTGTCAATCCCGTCTGTCAATCTTAGAGCAATTTCATTCTTACCGTTGCAGGGAAGATTGCTACCCACGTCATCTCGACGGAGCGGCGAACAGTTTACTGTCCGTCGCGAAGTGGAGAGGCCCCTGTATTTGGGCGTTTGTCTTTCAGTCATTCCGATTGAGTTGCAAATGGTGGGGGAAATACAGGGATTTCTCCACTCCCTTTCGACTCGCTTCGCTCGCTCAGGGGCGGTCGAGATGACATGTACTAAGGTTAGACCTTCGATCGAGGTGATGTGCTCTCGGAAAGCATGAGATTTAGCTCTATTCGTTC
Organism: Edaphobacter sp.; assembly: GCA_035656355.1. Lineage (GTDB taxonomy): Bacteria > Acidobacteriota > Terriglobia > Terriglobales > Acidobacteriaceae > Edaphobacter. The sequence continues at coordinate 1,182 of DASRSR010000042.1, read as the reverse complement.
GTAGACAATCGTTCGGTATAGTGGGAGGCGGTTGCCGCAGCTTCTATTCTCGGGGCTCAACTTCCGCCCTGCCTTTCGGCCTTGTCTCTGAAGAAGGAGCCTATGAGACTTTCAAAGTTATTTTTCATCGCTCTTGTTATTGTTTCTCTGCCTCTGTCCGCAGGCACGCAGACTAAAGACAATCCTCAGAAGGTATTTCAGATTGGCACCTTCGACCTTTCCTGGGCAGAGTTTGCCGGCGGTAATCCCAGCCACACTGTCAATTTCGTTGTCGGACAGAGCAGCGCTGCAAAAGACTGGTACTCTGCCCAGTCCGCAGCTGTGCTCTCTGCTTCAACACAGCCACTGTCAGCTAATTCAGCTCCTCGAACCATTACATTCTCTCTGCCAGAGTCCCCGGCACCGTCTTATCGCCTTCGCGTTTCTTTTCTGGTTCGGGAGCATGGTGTGCCGGATGTTCGCATCGGCATCAATGGCAGACACGGTATGTTTTATCTGCGGCCTGAGCTTATCTATGCCAATGAACGTCAGAATCCCTCGTTCTCACACGCAGAGATCGAATTTACTTTTCCCGGAAACACCCTTCATTCCGGCACTAATACGATTACGCTTCAGGCCGTCGAAGATGCGACCAAAGCCGTTCCTGGCACAGAGCTAACCTACGACGCAATTGAGCTGGATCGCAGCGACCAAACCGCGCCGACACCTTCGGCCGAGATGTATCCAACGATCTTCTATCAGCGAAAAGCCAACCATCTCTATGAGCTTGTAGATGTGGTTCTGCATGATGCGATGGCAATTAAATCTGCAGACTCAGTCGATATTGAAGTCGCGGGCAGACATTACCGTAACCGTGTTGCAGAGGCGCAGGACTTTGGAGAAACAAAATTCGAAGTTCCGATTGCCGAGTTTGCCTCGGGAACAAAAGCACACCTGACATGGACGGCGGACGGGCGTGAGCAACAGACGACCATATCTCTTACGCCAGCGAAGAAGTGGACGATCTATCTGGTCCCTCATATCCATCTGGACATTGGCTACTCGGACTATCAGGCAAAAGTTGCAGCCATCCATAGCCGCGTCGTCGATGAAGCAATGGACCTGACAGCAAAACATCCCGGGGTCCGCTTCAGCCTTGATGGCATGTGGCCGCTGGAACAGTTCATGAAGACGCACACCGTC
>DASRSR010000041.1:0-10474 GCA_035656355.1 Edaphobacter sp. | reverse complement strand
CTAGAGAGGAAACCGACACTCGTGCCGACGTCTGCTGACCGGCCGCCTTAACAACATAAGATAAGGTGATAACGCTCTTTCGCCCCAGCTTCATATGCACCGAACGAATCAGGCCCACCTCATCAGTAGTCTCTCCCTGATTAATTAGGTCCCGCACAATCGCAGGCAGAGGGGTCTGCTCTGTGTAAACAGAGGGGTCGTAGCCAACATCTTGTGCCAGTGGAAAGCTTTGCCACGATGACAAGCCACGATCGAACCGATCTGTCAGATTCTGTGCGCGAGATTCACAACATACCAAGACCCAAAAGGTAAACAGAATCCCTGCAAGGAATACCCTACGATGCATTGCCTGACTCCTCTATCTGACTCTTAGGATCGCGCTACGAGGAACTTGCTGTTTTGTTGCACTTTCACAACTGCATCAACAATATCGTCCATATCTTTCTCGTTCCCGAGGAAGATTTCATGCTCTAACCAAAGCCCCTCTATGCAAATTCGCTCCACCTCTTCAAGATGCAGCTTGCTGTAGTCTGGCAATGCCTTCCAGCCACGGCAGCTATACTTTGCCATCGCCTCTTGTTGAAACATTGGGTTGCGGTAGAGAGGATACGGATACACCTCGCGCATCGGAATTCCCTCAGCCTTAATCGCCTCCAGAAAGGTTCCACGCGAGATACCATTGAAAGCTTCCGGGTTGAAGCGGAGCGTCATTAGGTATTGTGGGTGGTTCTCTACTAGCGCGCTTGGCTCTTCCGTGTGGAGGCCCTCTACGGCCTTGAGCCGCTTGCGAAGGTAGTTGGCATTTTTTGTACGCAATTCCGTTTGCGCTTTCAACCGCTGCAGTTGCGCATAGAGAATCGCGCCCTGAAAAGCTGTAAGTCTGTAATTCGTGCCCAAGGAACAGTGCTCATACCATTGACCTCCACGAATACGACCTTGGTTACAATAACTCCACGAGGCATCGCTAACCGCCTTATCATTGGTGACGATGATGCCGCCCTCACCTGCTGTCGCCAGTTTGAAGGCCTGAAAGCTGAATGTCCCTACTGCACCGAAGCCTCCCACCGGTGTCCCGCGCCATGATGCTCCGTGAGCATGCGAACAGTCCTCTATGATGCTGATCTTGTGTTTGCTGGCGATTTTAACAATTGCATCCATGTCTGCCGGGTGACCACCAAAATGGACCACGACAACTGCCTTGGTTCTTGGCGTAAGAACCGATTCTAGCGACTCAGGCGAAATATTCATTGTGCGTGGATCAATGTCCGCAAAAACCGGTACGCCATGTGCCATCAGAATGGAAGATGCACTGGCGATGAAGGTAAAAGCTGTCACGACAACTTCATCACCGCATTCGATTCCGATTGCACGCATCGCCACTTCCAACGCCACTGTTCCATTCGCGCAGGAGATGCCATACTGCACTCTATGCAAGGCGGTGAAATATTCTTCAAAACGCTGCACCCATTTCCCATAACCACCCCACGCTTTGCTGCGCAATACATCCAGTAGCGCCTTCTCTTCCTCGTCCGAGTATTGAGGCCAGCTTTGAAATGCCTCCCTTCTAACCGGAGTTCCACCAAGGATCGCTAAGTTCATATTCACCTTTTTCTCTAAGAAGTTTGAATCCGCTTCAGCTTCAATGCCTTGCTGATTCCTCGACTCGCTGTTCGCAACGCTTCCGCAGCCGCGGGAAAATTCTGTTCTTTAAAACGGGACTCCGGTCCGGTTAGACTGAGCGCCGCCGCAGGGCGGCCAAAATGGTCAAACACCGCCACTCCCACGCATCGTGTCCCAACTGATTCCTCTGCATTGTCGATTGCATAGCCGCGCTGCCTGATTTCTTCCAACTCTTCCAGAAAGCGTTCCTTTGTCGTAATCGTCCTCGGAGTCATTCGCTTAAAGGAAAGCTGAAGCAATCGGTCCACTTCGTCGCGATGTAAATGCGCTGCAAAGCACTTGCCCATCGCACTGGTATGTAGGGAACTGCGAATACCTGCATAGGCAACCTGTCGAAGCATGTGCGGACTTTCGATCACGTGGATGTACAGAATCTCGTTGCCGTCCAATATCCCGAGATTCACCGTCTCTTTGAACCGATCCACCAGACCCTTCATGTAAGGAATCGCCGCTTGAATCAGCACCCAGGCGGGAGGAGCCGGAGAAATCAGAGCAACAAACTTCGGGTCAATCGAATACAATCCCTCTTTGCTCTTAGTCACATAGCCAAGTTTTTCCAACGTAAACAATATTCTGAAGACTGAGCTCTTAACGATCCCACTTCGCTGCGTCAAATCCTTCAATGAAACATCCGCGCGACAACCAAACGCCTGAAGCACCTGAGACATACGCTCAATCGCATTAATGTAGTTATTCGTCGGCATAAGACCTTCATACTTGAGATAAGTTCTGCATAATAGAATAAAATTTACCACTCAAATATGGTTCCAATATTATTGGATTGTCACATACCTATAACGAGTACATCCATAATTTCCAAATCGAAAGTTGGGATATATTCTTTGCAGTAGAACGGGTCGAATGGCTTCTATAGCCTCTCGTACTCATGCATCAGGCATGGAATTCTACAAATGCGGATGAATAGCCGGAATCGGCTCGCACAGGGTAAGGCAAAGTCTTCGATCATGACGATCTGAACCGCCAACACAATTTCTCACCATCAATCCCCAAAACACATTCTTCTCAACGGAAACGCCGCTCTTACGCCTCTCACAAGCGCTGCTAGTTACTGAGGACCCGAACGGAGTCCTACCGTTTGAGCACCTGTCGGACAAAGATTCATCTCCGGAAATAACGAGCCAGAAAGACAAATTTCTGGTGTCGTACATTCAGCGCAGCCACCAGATTGGCGTTTCGCACGAATGCCGGCAAAACTCGGACCAATCAACCAGATATTTCGTAAGTTGGCGGCCTACACCGCTCGTCATACTTCAATGGATGTCGTCATGCAGGGTTGTAACTCTGACACTAAGGGACACTCTCGCATTCTTCTTGATATTGTTGTGTTGTCGTTGGAGTGAACGGGTGCGCTCTCTTCACTCAGAGGGGACTGATTGAGATGAAGAGAAGAGGCTCTTTTGGACGTCGTGAATTTTTGAAAGGTACGGCGGCGGGGATAGTTGGCACGGCAACGCAGGTGGGCACATGGCCTTCGATGGCCGAGGCGGAGTTACAGCCATCGGCGTCGACCGCCACTGGAGTCAAGTCCTCCACTGTGTCTCAGACGATCGACTTTCCGCGCACTTTTACCGGCGAGAATCTGAAGACGATCGCATTTCCCCTTGGCGGCGTTGCAGCAGGTAGCCTAAGCCTGGGTGGCCGTGGGCAGCTTCGCGACTGGGAGATCTTTAACCGGCCAAACAAAGGCTTCGCTCCGTCGTATTGTTTTCCGTCGATACGGGTGCAGCACGGTAACAGGAAGCCGGTCGCTCGTGTCCTCGAAGGACGTATTCTGCCGCCGTATGAGGGGCAGGACGGGCTCGGCTCAAATAATGTGCCGGGGCTCTCTCGACTTGCCGAGACAGAGTTCATCGGCGCCTATCCGTTCGCTCGACTCCGGTTCCGTGATTCGCAGCTTCCGGTGGAGGTAGAGCTTGAGGCCTTCAGCCCTTTTATCCCGCACGACCCCGATGGCTCCGGTCTTCCTGTTGCAATCCTCAGATATCGCGTTCACAATCCGCAGCCAACGACCGCTGAGGTCAGCATCGCTTTTTCCATCGACAACCCAGTGAAGTCTGAGCAGACAGACCGCGCCAATCCCAAAGCGGACACTCGTGCTAACGAACACCGCGCATCCGAGATGCTCGAAGGAATCTCGATGAGCAATCCGGGGTTGACAACTGACGATCCGATGCGCGGCACGTTTGTGCTGGCGGCATTACGTGACTCTCCGGCACGCATCACGAACTGGCGAGGTTGGCCGGAGGCCCGCTGGTGGAATGCGCCTATGTTTTTCTGGGATGCGTTCTCCCTTCATGGCGAATTGACGGATGAGCCTGCAGACTTCGGTACCGTGGGCGCGCTTTGCATGCAGCGATCTATCGCGCCCTCCTCGGCAGCCACATTCACTTTTATTCTGGCGTGGCACTTTCCCCATCGCACGCCAGACTGGTGCGGTTGGGCAGCACCGAAAGGAGAGGGCAGCACTGTCATAGGCAACCATTACTGCACGCGCTTCAAAGATGCATGGGACGCGGCGCAGTACACGGCCGGCCAACTTGACCAACTGGAGTCGCGCACGCGAGCCTTTGCTCGGGCTTTCGCCGAAAGTACTCTTCCGGCCGCGGTGAAAGATGCCGCCAGCGCAAACCTCTCGACACTGGCCTCGACCGTGTGCTTCCGCACTGCCGACGGCGAGTTCCATGGCTTCGAGGGAGCGAATAATCGCCTGGGCTGCTGCTTCGGCAACTGCACGCACGTGTGGAACTACGAGACCGCAACGGCGTATTTGTTTCCTTCCTACGCGCGGTCACTGCGCCACGCCGCGTTTGGCTACAGTATGGACGAAGAGGGCGGCATGCGCTTTCGCCAACTGCTGCCCGATGGAAAAGAGCGCTTCAGCACTGCTGCCGCTGATGGACAGATGGGGCAGATTTTGCATGCATACATGGACTGGAAGCTCAGCGGAGATGCGGAATGGCTCAAAGAGATGTGGCCACGGGTCAAGAAGGCCATGGAATTTGTGTGGATAAGGAACGGCTGGGATCCCGGACGGATAGGAGTCATGACTGGAGTCCAGCACAATACTTACGACATTGAGTTCTTCGGTCCCAATCCACTTTGCAGCGTCTACTATCTCGGCGCGCTGCGTGCTGCCGAGGAGATGGCCCATGCGGTGGGAGATGAGTCTGCTGCCTCGGTCTATCGCCCGATCTTCGAAAAGGGCAGTCGATGGGTGGATAAGCATCTCTTTCAAGGCGAATTCTATATCCAGCAGATACGGGGCTACTCTGCGGACGAAATCGCGCCACAGCTACGCGCTGGCATGGGGGCCGCAGACACGAAAGACCCGCAGTTCCAGGTTGGCTCCGGCTGCCTCGCCGACCAGCTTATTGGCCAGTACCTTGCCTCTGTCGCGGGATTGGGGCCACTGGTCTCCCCGCACAATATACGCACGGCGATGGAGTCGATCTACCGCTACAACTATAAGCCGACGCTTGTGGAGCATGAGTGCGTGCAGCGAACCTACGCGCTAAACGAGGAGGGCGCATTGGTGGTCTGCGACTATGGCAAAGGAGAGCGTCCGCGTGTCCCCTTTCCCTACTTTGCGGAAGCATGGACTGGAACGGAATATCTTGTCGCTTCGCTGCTGTTCTATGTGGGCATGATCGAAGAAGGCATTCACGTGGTGACCAGCGCACGTGCTCGCTATGATGGCAGGAAGCGCAATCCGTGGGATGAGGAGGAGTGTGGGCATCATTATGCGCGGGCGATGTCGTCGTGGTCGACGGTCGTGATGTTGAGCGGTTTTTATTACGCGGGCGATCGCGCGGAGGTGACGGTGATGCCTCGACTACCCGGACGCGCCTTTCGCAGCTTCTGGTCGACAGGGACGGGGTGGGGAACATTTTCGGTGGAACGCCACTCGAAGGGTGCGATGCTGCAGATCCACATAATCTCTGGCAAACTTCCCTGCGCCACGTGCATTGTCCCTGGACTGGCAATGCGGGCTTCGGCGCGTCTCAGCACCAAGACTTATCCGCTTCGCGTGGAACAGGAAGATGAGAGGGCCAAGCTGCGTTTCCCCGAAACGCTTACGATCACCGAAGGAACGAGGCTGGAGATCGAGGTAAAGGCATGAGCGGCGAACGTGAGCCAATCATCGTCGTCGTCGGGGGCTTTCTCGCCGCAGGCAAGACGACTCTGATCCTTAAAGCAGCGCAAGTTCTGAACGAGCGTGGCCTGCGTGTTGCAGCCCTCTTCAACGATCAGGGGCATGACCTTGTTGACAGCCGATATGCGGAGAGCGTCGGTATTCGCTCCGGTGAGGTCGTCGGCGGCTGCTTCTGCTGCCGGCTCTCCGATCTTGTAGAACAGATCGAGAATCTTGAAGAATTTTCTCCCGACGTGATTTTCGCGGAGCCGGTGGGAAGCTGCACCGATCTTGCAGCTACAGTAATTCGACCATTACGCGAACTTCGCTGGGAGAAAAACTTTCGTTTTCGACTCGCACCGCTGTCTGTACTCGTCGACCCGGAGCGCGCACGAGAGTTGCTCGCTGATGAGGGCGATGTCTCGATGCGCTTCCTCTTTGAGAAGCAGATTCAAGAGGCCGACCTTGTGTGTTTCACCAAATCGGATGTGTCTTCTTCGTATCCGGAGGTAAATGCGGCTCATGTGCGTCAGATCAGTGCGCGGACCGGACAGGGTATGGCGGCTTGGCTGGATGAGGTGCTCGGCGGCGCGATAACTGGAGGCGAGCGGGCACTGAGCATCGATTATGAGCAATATGCGAAGGCTGAGGCGGCCCTGGCATGGTTGAATCTGCGCGCGGAACTGAGATTGCGGAAGGCTCAGTCTCCAGCAATGTTGTTGGGGCCTTTTCTAGATTCTTTAGCAGAAGCATTGAGCAATGCGGATATGCGTGTTGCGCATTTGAAGGCGATCGTCAGCGGACCGACGGGTTTCCTAAAAGCCGCCATGGCCAAGCCAGGACAGGAGCCGGAGCTCGAAGGCAATCTCGATGCTTCGTCGGCAAATGAGTTCGAACTGCTGTTGAACCTGCGCGCAGTGGCAGAGCCCGCGAAGTTAGAAGCTCTCGTGCTTGAGAAGCTCGGCCTTTTCGAGAAAGAGACCACTTCGATGGAAATTGACTGCTTTCGCCCGAGCGCACCTGTGCCGGAACTGCGAATCCCATGTGACTGTATTCTCAATTTGACGGCACAGGACTAGCGCAGCTCGATACCAGTATCTGCGGTCCTTTCAGTGATCTTGACTGATAAATATCCGAGGAGGATGGAGACCTGGTAGATGGAACTTCTACGTCTTCTGCTCCAGAGGCTTAGCCTGAAATTTGGGGTGCTGTTGCCGGACAAGGCACTAATTGTCATTCTCCACTCGAGTTGGCAGTTCCAAAAGCAGTTGAAATAAAGGTTTTACCCTTTTTCGGCAGCATTGATAATCCTTGACAGTCGAAACGTTCATCCGCATATACTGGCGGTCTATGCATGGTAATACCAAATATTTTGGCGCGAATGGAACGAGCCATCAGCATTGAATCAAATTGTTTGGATCTTCTAGCACCACAGAGCGCATAGGACGATGTTGAGAAGCAAAGCCTTTGAGGTGGACGATTTACGTCAAGTCGGCGAATCTATCGCTCAGAGCCGGCGGGAGTTTCTATGTTCAGCATTGAAGATGGGAACGGCTGCGGCTATGCTTGGTTTTTCGCCCTTGCGAGCGTCTGCTTTTCACCCTGGCCGAAAGATTGTAGTCGTAACCTTCGGTGGTGGTGCACGCGATGAGGAGACCTTCGCTCCTGAAGGTCAGAGAAATATACCCAATCTGGTCACGACACTGCTTCCGCAATCTACGTTCTTTGGCAGGGTAGTTAACCGAGGGATTCTTGGCCACTATGTGGCGACGGCAAGTCTGGCAACAGGATCGTACGAGACCTTTGATAACTTTGCCGCCGTAGCACCACACAATCCGACGATTTTTGAATATTTCCGCAAAGGACTAAATCGGCCTGCATATGACGCCTGGGTTGTAGCTCCTAGTAATGGCTTTAATCGGATAGGTCAAAGTGACAACCGCTCCTTCGGAGCGGGACTCGGCGCAGAAGTGATATTGCCGAAACATCTTTTAAATGCGGCTACCCTTGCCGCAAATCGAAACGATTATAAGCATCTCCTCCGCGATAATTATGAGGAGCCGTACTATACGCCTCAGCTTGCAGGCAGCGAAGTTGAACTGCAGCAGATCGAAAATATTCTAAGAATTTCCCTGGCCGAGTTTAGAGCTCATGCATTAACTCTCAGCAGTCCCGACGAACTTTCGGTATATATCGCCCGCCAACTGATGAAGCGTTTTGCTCCCAGCCTGCTCTGGATCACTCTTCACGATATGGATGTTGCGCACAGCGGAGCTTATTCTCTGTATATTGAGGGGATTCACCGCACTGATAAGCTTTGCGCTGATCTCTGGAAGGCGGTGCAGACAGAGCCGGAGTACGCGAACAAGACCACCATGTTCATTCTTCCGGACTTCGGACGCGATTCGGATTTTACTGCTGGCGGTAACGGGTTTCAGCATCACCGCACAGGTGACGCACTGTCCCGGACAACTTGGATGATGGCTCTTGGCGCGGGCGTGAGGGAAGGCGCTTTTATCGATCGCCCAGTGGACTCGCTTGATCTGGTCCCCACGCTCGGAGCGCTCCTGCGGGTTCCCACACCTCTCGCAAGAGGCAGACTGCTCCGCGAGATCCTAAACACATGAAGCCTGTTGATTTACGAGCCGCGAATTTTTCCAAATATCCCAAACTGGCACAAGCCCTTGCCCTTCAGTACCTCTCTGTCTTGCAGCAACTTCCGCTTCCGCTCGCGGCCAGTATATTGAACGAGCTATCCAACTATGATTGGCTCTTTCCGGCTGAGCGATGGTCCATCGAAAGCCCTTTGGCATTTCTGCAATCATTATCGGAGGATAAACGCGATGCCGCCTTGGCTGGATTTAGGAGGATTGTTCTTTCCAACCAGATCTCTTCTCAGGATTGGGTGAATCAGCCCGGAGAATTTTTGGAGTCTATGACAGCCTATCTCTGGTCTACACATCAGTTCGACAGCTTCTCCTCAAATGCAAGGAAGTTTTTAGAAATGTGGCAAAGCACCAGGCCTGAACCCAAACCGGCGCTTCCTCGTCTTTGCATCGTTGTTTTAGGGGAAGGCGTCAGAGCGGATGGCGTATCTCTTTTCAATAAACTCCGTCCTCATGGAATCTTCTGCCCACAGGTAGATGATCCGCACGGGATGCAAACCATTCTGAATGCTCTTTCGGAACGCATCTCTCAGCGTCCTTTTCCCTATGAGCATTGGTATATAGATGGAGGGACTCCTGCCCCTTGGGATGAGCCGCACTGCATCCGAATTTCCTGGGCTTCGCTTGAGCCCGTCAGAAACGCGACTCTCAAACGTATTCAAGAAATTATTCACCGTGGCAATAGCGGCCCGGAACAGTTGCGGACTGAGATCGCAAAGACCAGGCCATCCGACATCGGCTTTTCCTCAGAGAAGGATGAGGTGTTGGCGCGCTTTGAACTCAGTATTTTTACGCAAGGCTCCGGAACGCAGATTTTCAGCACGACCTTTGCTCAATGGACCGCACGAGAAGCACTTCGACGCGCACGCCCTTCCACACTCGTAGTCAGGTTCGCTACTCGGCAGCGACAGCTCTCCATGGATGAGCTGCTTGCGAACAAAGAAATCCACAAGCTACAGGATCCTGCGGGTTCGCTACTCGATGCTGATATGGGATCGTTCTATACCTGGATTAATCAACAGCGGCTCACCGGCTCGGATCAAGCTCGATTTATCGCCTGGTCTCAGGAACACAGGCAAGCTGTGTCCATAGGACCCAGCTGCCCGAAAGGAACAACCACTAAAGGTATTATGTCCATCGCAGATCTGTTGGAGATCTAAGGTGGAGATCTATACCTCGTGAAGATCAATCCCGGGCATTTCAGAATTGGAATATTTGTAATATCTACGAATCCTGTGGGGGAGTAATCTTCCTGATCGATCTTGTTAACGCCGCTCCCACTCCGCGGCTGCTATTCCGACGTAAAAGTAGAAGCTGGTAGTCCGGCTCCGTTGTAGAGATTCGCTTTCGTCATATTCTGCCATGCATAACGAACATAATAAGGGTCCTTTACAGTGCCGTTCGTGACCAGAACGGATGCCCCATCGATGACAGCCGTAGCCGGGACAAACTGTTTGTCCTTGCCCGCAATCTCAAACCCGACAAGGTCCCCGTCCTTGCTCTTCAATCCAGCAGCATGATTAAACCAGACGCGCATTCCGGAACCATCCCTGGTCGCTTGACGAAAGAGCGGTCCCGTATATTCCACGGCCTCTCCATAAACCAGTCCACGCGCCGCCAGCGCCAGCCTCGCTCCCACCGTCTGCTTATCCGGCGGATGTATATTGTCGGGCTTGCCGACATCGAGCGATACCGCCATTGCCGTATTGCTCACCGCGAGCGATTGCCTCTGCTGATCGCGAACAATCCCCCATTCTTCGCCCTTCCAGTTAAAACTGGAGATCTGCACGAAAAGAAATGGAAAGTTCCCCTCCCGCCAGTGGTTGCGCCAGTCTCCAATCATCATCGAAAAGGATTTCGCATAAATTGGCGCCGCAGCAGGCTCACTGTCCGACTCGCCCTGATACCAGATCACCCCCTTGATGGAATACGGTGTCATTGGCGCAATCATCCCGTTGTAAAACGCTGCCGGCAG
>DASRSR010000040.1:0-21559 GCA_035656355.1 Edaphobacter sp. | reverse complement strand
CGGTAATTCCAACCGTAACCGAACTTCGTTCCCATTCAGCACGTCCTATCTTGTCGAAGAGCCGTGCTCATACAGACGTTGGGCCGCTGCGAAAGACTCGCCTCACGCATAAAAACTTCGTTCCAAAACGGTATCGCCAGTGTCACGGCGGCAAGAGGATTGCTCTACACTACGGCAATGCATCAGGTCGCTCAGGGGCAAGACAATCAGCACATAGAAGGACACTTCCAGTCCAGCGCCGCGGTGCGAGATATCGTCATAGGCCTTTCGGACGGCCTCACTGTGCCCTTTGCGTTGGCTGCTGGCCTCTCCGGAGCAGTCGCTTCGTCGCACATTGTTGTTCTTGCCGGGCTGGCGGAGATTGCCGCCGGCTCGATCGCTATGGGCCTTGGCGGCTATCTCGCTGCCCGCGGAGATGCCGAGCACTATCTGTCCGAACGCAAGCGCGAGGAGAGCGAGATCGTCGAGCGCACACAGGACGAAGAGGAAGAGATCTACGAGATATTCGAGCAGTACTCCGTCGATCGCGCCAGCGCGGCTCCTGTTCTGGCTTCGCTTAAGCAGAACCCGAAGCAGTGGGTCGATTTCATGATGCGCTTCGAGCTTGGCCTCGAAGAACCAGCGCCGAATCGAGCCCATCGATCTGCTCTTACCATCGCAGCTTCGTATATTGCTGGTGGATTCATTCCGCTGCTGCCCTATATGCTTGTCCATGATTCAACTCAGGCGCTGGAACTTTCGGTCGTCATCACCATCGTTGCCCTTGCTGTCTTCGGAGCGCTCAAAGGGAAGCTCGTCGGCACGGGATGGCTACGCAGTGCGATTCAAACCGTGACCATTGGCGGCATAGCTGCTGCCGCTGCTTACTTACTTGCCCGTTTTCTTAACGGGCAAGCATAGAAGAAAATGGCGTTTCGAATGCGTATGGAGAATTACTAGCCGTTCGCGTTATCCGGAGCATCCAATTTGGAGAGAGCCTGACCATGCCTTCCACTGCAAATCCTGCTACGACAGCTTCGACCCTGCTTGCCCGCTATCTTGCCGTACGCGAGACCACCATGCGCCTTTGCGCTCCGCTTTCGCCCGAAGACCTTATGGTTCAGTCCTGTCCGGAGGCCAGCCCAGCCAAATGGCACCTGGCCCATACCACATGGTTCTTCGAGACCTTCGTCCTGCGCGAATACGTCGCCGCTTACAATCCCTTTCATCCTGATTTTCACTGGCTCTTCAACAGCTACTACAACTCACTCGGCGAGATGCCCGAGAAAAAACTTCGCGCCTCCTTCTCGCGTCCGCCGCTCGATGAGATCTATCGCTATCGCGCCCATGTCGATGCCGCTATCTCCACATTCCTGCAACAGCCTGCGGATGCCAAGGCAATTCAGCGAATTGTCCTTGGCCTCAACCATGAGCAGCAGCATCAGGAGCTCATCACTACTGATATCAAAAACGCGCTATTCACCAATCCCTTACACCCGCCTTATGTTGAAGCTATTGATCAGAAGAAAGACGAGACGATCGCGCCACCGCTTGACTGGGTTGCGTTCTCTCCGGGGCTTACAGAAATAGGAACTACGCCTGACCCCGCTGCATCTGAAGCCTTTGCTTTCGATAACGAGACTCCGCGCCACCCCGTCTTCATCGCGCCGTTCCGCCTTGCCACTCGTCTTGTCACTTGTGCTGAATACCTGGCCTTTCTCGACGAGAACGGCTACAACCGTCCCGAGCTTTGGCTCTCTGAGGGGTGGACAACGCTGCGCGAACAGGGCTGGCAGGCTCCGCTGTATTGGCAACGCGACAACGAGACGAAGTCCGGCTGGTGTATCTACACGCTGCATGGCTTCGTTCCATTGGAAGATTTAAGCGAAACGCCAGTCTGCCATCTCAGCTTCTTTGAGGCGGATGCTTACGCTCGCTGGGCCGGGTATCGTCTCCCCACAGAATTTGAGTGGGAGTACGCTGCAACACAATCTGCCAGCGTGATCGGTGCAAATCTGCTGGAATCCGGCAAACTTCATCCCACTCCGGCCAGCCACGCCTCCGGTCTGCAACAACTCTTCGGCGATGTCTGGGAGTGGACTCAGTCTGCCTATACCGGCTATCCGGGTTACCATCCGCTGCCGGGAGCGCTGGGTGAATACAACGGCAAGTTCATGTCCAGCCAGATCGTTCTTCGCGGTGGCTCCTGCGTCACACCTGCTACTCACATTCGTGCCACATATCGCAACTTCTTTACTCCTGCGACGCGCTGGCAATTCTCCGGTCTTCGTCTCGCGCAGGACGCACACAAGTAGCATGTATTTAGAGTCACGTTCTCTAGGTGCAGTGCTTTCGTCTTCAGGGCCGAAGGCCCGTTCCATACCAGCCTAGGGCGATTCTCTCTCGGCCAGCTTTACTGGCCGGGTGGAAAGCCCCAGGGTTTGAGCCCATCCAAAGCCAGAGCGCTGAAGGCACGACACATTTGAAAGTTTCAATAAATCGGGGGATGAATCGTTGGATTCATCCCCTGTTGTTTTTAGTCCTTACGCTTAGTCTTCCTTGAAGAACTGAATATCCAAAGTCCGTAGATAAGTATGCAGGCCAGCATCCTGAATCGGCATGACGTAGGCGTCCGAATCCGATTCGTTGACGTGTTCGTGCCATTCGCCCGGAGGAGTCACAAACGCCTCTCCTCCAACCCAGTCCACGCGGACTGCATCGCGAATCGTGCCGTCCTCGTTCAGTTCTTTGCCGACCAGCGTGTAGACACCAGGCTTTGCGTCCACAACAAAGTCCAGCGCCACCGATTGATGCCGGTGCGGAAGCTGGCGCGTTCCCGGAGTAATTATCCCGAACATTGTCCACAGCGTCTGTGTAATGGTCATCGTCTGCTCGAAGTTTTTGTTCGCCAGCAGAACACTCACTCGGCTGCGCTTTGAGGCTTCAGGATCATTTTTTGCCGCCTCCAGTTCCTTCATTACCGATTCGCGCGTGTAGAGCGTCGGCTGGAAACGTGCCTCGGATCTGCGCGCTCCCAGATAGGCGAGCAACGGTGAGTCGTTGACCATGTACAACGCTGCATCTTCCTCGGCGGAGTGAATTGCCTCTAGTCCCGGCAGCGCAACAAAGTCGCCGGTCTTCCATGCAATAGAGCCTTGGGCGGTCTCAGTTGTTCCCTTGCCGCGAATAACGTAATAAAACTCACTGCTTGCATTAGGCGAGGTGGTCAGGCGCTCGCCAGCCCGTATCCGCACAAAGCTCGCCAGCAGGCCGGGGCCGGTGCATGGGTAAGAGGTAAGCAGGCTTTCGCTCAGATCCAGCGGAATAATACGGCTCGGACCTGAGGCGTAGAGGTCGCGCGAGAACTTTGTAATCGGAATCGGTGGCGTTGCTCCCGACTCAATCGGGTTAGCAGCCTTGCTGTACTCAAAAATCTCTGCATCGCGGGTAAGTTCGGCGGCGGGGATGGAAGGAGATGCGGTCTGGGTGCTCATAGGAATTCCTCCTGGCAAAAGCGACGGCTCTTCATGTAGGACTCGCTGGTCTGGCTTGAAGTATAGGCCTTTTGTCTGTTCAGAACCAAGATGCAGACCAATCAGCGATGTGCCTTTGCGCGAGTTACGTGTGCGGTTGCTGAACCTTTTGTCTGTTCAAGGGCAGCTTTTACAACCGGGAAGAGCTGCATCGGATCGTGAGATCCGGTTTCAGTGCCGGCAATGACCTGATAATTTGTACGCGATACCACAACGATGGTTGGCGTGTATTCCACATTCAGCCGCCGGCCAAGCTCATAGTCTGCGCGGACTTTAGCGGCCAACGCGCCATTCGGATCGAGAACAAACGGCATCTTCTGTCCACGCTGCTGCATCCATTGCTGGGTGAACTGCCGCAGATCGTCCTTGCCTGAGATCATTCGCTGCGACGCGAAGACTGCACTGCGGTACTCGTTGGCGAGTTTTGGGCTTACTTTGTCCTGCAGATAGCGTGCATCGACCGCGGCATCGAACGTCCATATGTGCGCAGCAATCGGGAAGTCATAGCGCACCAGCGGCACATGATATTGCTCGGCTGCCTGCTGTTCAATCGGGTGGGCGTGGGCGCACGCCGGACATCCCATGTCTTCAAATACGATGATTGCGACTTTGGCTCCAGTCGGTGGCCGCAGGATAGTAGTGTCGCGGAAGTTGTCGCGCGGTGCAGTCCCCGCAAACTGCGCTTGAACTGCGGAAGAGGTAAAGACCAACATCAGCACAGCGGCAACCGCTGCAAACATCCTGCATTTCAGCATGAAATAATCCTTTGCACAATAGTTTAGCTGCTGCGCGGGAAGCCGAAAATGGGTGAATTTCCGTGCATAGATTTCAGCCTTTGTTGCATCCAATTCCCAAAGGGCGGCCCGGCCGCACACTATGGAGGGAAGCCCAGGTGTCATCCATCGCCGCCGCCACAGCCGATACCACCAGCAATGCAGTTGCGGAAGAAGCTCGCAAAGGGCTCACCGCCTATCCTCGAACACTTTCGCCATGGCTCTTCTACGATGAGATTGGCTCGCGCCTCTTTGAGCAGATTACCGCGTTACCCGAGTACTATCTCACCCGCATTGAGCGGGGTATCTTCAGCGAATATGCTGACGAAATTTTGCGCGAAGCCGCTGGAGAAGAAAAGCAGCAACTTACCCTGATTGAGCTTGGCGCCGGAACTGCGGCTAAAACCGGCATTCTGCTTGCAGCCGCTCTTCGTCAGCAGGGAAGTGTGGTTTACCAGCCGGTGGATGTTTCCGAGTCTGCTCTGGATCTTGCCAGTCGCAATATCCAGGCTAACTTTCCTGGCGTCAGCGTTCGCTGTCAGGTTGCCGACTACACCCGCGAGCCGCTTCCGCTCGACCGGCTCCGCGGCCTGCGTACGCTCGCGCTCTATATCGGCTCTAGTATTGGTAACTTCTCGCCGGAAGCGGCGCGGTCTCTGCTTCGCAATGTTCGTGCGCAGCTTCTGCCGGGCGATAAGCTGCTGCTAGGTGCTGATCTTGTTCCCGGCCCGCACAAAAATGTCGAGGAGCTGCTTGCTGCCTACAACGACTCCTTTGGAGTCACCGCTGCCTTCAATCGCAATGTTCTGATACGGCTCAATCGTGAGCTTGGAGCGGATTTCCATCCCGCGGACTTTGCTCACCGCGCTATCTGGAACGCGCGGCTCTCGCGCATCGAAATGCATCTGGTATCTCTCATGCGGCAGCGCGTCTATATCCCTGCCAACTCCGCCGGTCCGGATCTGGTTCTCGAGTTCGAGGCTGGTGAGACCATCCACACTGAGAATAGCTACAAATTCACACCTACAGATGTTGAGGCTCTGCTGGCGAAAGCGAATTTTGAGGTCGCCAGATTATGGCAGGACCCGCGGCAACTCTTCTCTGTCACGCTCGCGACTGCGGTTTAAATCTATCGAGAAGGTCTGCAGAGATAAGTTCCTATCGCCTCTGATTGACCTCATTTAGCTTGCTTCTGAAGATGCGGCACGTTTGCGACCTGCGATCAGGTTGTCAACGGAAAATGCTCCTGAGCCGTATAGGACGAGTGCTATCAGGCACGCAAGATACAAGAGATCGCATTCATAGCCCGGCGGGCCGAATTGTGGGCCGGCAGCGGTTACGGCTTTTAGCTTGATCGAGCTGAAGCCATAAGGCAGATGCACCGTAAACATAGCTACCAGCAGAACCGCTGCCATCGGCAAGCTGGCGAGAGTTACAAACGCACCGCAAAGAATGGCCAGGCCGCCAAGCAATTCGATGAAGATTGTTATCCACGCCATTAAATGCGGCGCGGGCACATGTAACGCATACAGAATAGAGGCGAATGCAAGCGGCCCTTTGGACAGTTTGGCAAAGCCATGCTCCATAAAGCCGTAACCCACAATAAGGCGCAGCGGAATCGGTGCCCAGCGCGGATTTAAAAACCGATGGCGAATCGTAGACAGAGAGTTCAGCATGGGTTCCTGCTTAGCTTTTGAAAAGGTGCGATGAATGGGTAATCGCGGCGCCGGCGCGCATGGCTGCTGCGACGATGGAAGCTTCGGCAAGCATCTGGTCGGTCGCTCCCGCCTCGCGCGCAGCCTTCAGATGCAGTTCAATGCAGTATGGACACTGTGTCGTCAGTGCAACGGCAACCGCTATCAGTTGTTTATGAAGGACATCGATCGATCCTGCTTTAAAGGCGGCCTTATCAAATTCCCAAAAAGCTTTGGACGCCTCTGGTGCGTTTTCATTCAATTTTTTGAGTTGGCTGAGATTCTTCATATCAAACATGTTGCGTCTCCATTTCTTAGATAACTTCTGCCGCAGAACCCTATCATAGGAAGGCCTGGGTGCTAATTGGTCTTGTATTGGTGCCGATACGTCCAAAACGAAGAAGCGATCATGGACATACATATTCCGGAGTTGATGGAGCGGTTTCTTGCCATTATGGAAGTAGGTGTGGGCGCCTTTACTTCCTGTGATATTCGGTTAGGCCACCAGCTGACGTTTGAGGCCTGTTCTACAGCGAGCCTGCATTACTGCTTGGCCGGTCAGGGTGTAATGAAACTCAAAAATGGCCCCGTGATTACGATGCAAGAGCACAGCTTCGTGCTTTTGCCCCCGGGTTTGATTTACACGATCGCTGCAAACGAGGCCGAGGACAGTGACAATCGGCTGCATCCGCGCTTTCATGCGCCTCTATTCCGGGAGAGCATTCCTACGATTCAGGCGGGAGAAGGCAAGACCGGCATATTGACGGCCTGTGGCGAAATCAGCATTGCAGCGGCCTCAACCCCGGATTTCTTTGGTCAGTTAGCCGGACCCGTAGTTGAACACTTCGACGGGCCCGGCGGATTGCGCAACCAGTTCGTTATCCTTCTTGCGGAATCTCTTCGCCCCGGAATTGGGACCCGGGCGCTTACCGAAGCCCTCCTGAAGCAATGTCTGATTCTGCTTCTCCGCAGACAGATCGATCGTGGTACATCACCGATTCCGTGGATGTCAGCTTTGGCCGATCCCGGTCTTGCCCGGGCGCTGCAGGCCATTCTTCAACGTCCTCAGGAAAAGTTTACGGTGGAGGCGCTTGCGTCCCTTGCCGGAATGAGCCGCTCGGCCTTTGCTGCGCGCTTTACGGAAGTGCTCGGGCAAACGCCTATGGCGCTGCTCAAAGCGGCACGCCTGCATCGTGCCCGCGAATTGCTTGTCACGACGAATAAGTCCATTGACCAGATCGCTCACAGCGTGGGTTTCTCCAGCCGCAGCAACTTCTCTCATGCGTTCCGTGTGTCTTATGGGGTAGACCCGACAAAATTTCGCGCACTTTCGCTGGGAAGCTAGGTCTGCGTAAAGATGCTCCTGTCCCTAACTCTTCCGTTCGTAATCTCCGCTTTTGCCTCCGCTCTTACGCAGCAGTACGATCTCACGGATGCGTATGCCTTTATCGAGCGCCTTAGTCATGTCGTAGACAGTAAGCGCGGCCACGGATGCCGCCGTCATCGCCTCCATCTCAACTCCGGTACCGCCAACTGTGGCGGCAGTCGCTTCAATCGCAACTCCGCCTGCGACAACTGTAGCCTGCACGTCAACGAAACTCAGCGCCAGCGGATGACACATCGGAATAAGTTCGGAAGTGCGCTTGGCCGCCTGGATTCCGGCGAAGCGCGCTACCTCCAGCGGATTGCCCTTCGGATTCCGCGGCAATGCAGTCAGTACCGCATCGGAAAGCTCTACGAATGCCGCGGCCACAGCCTCCCGCCGTGTCGGGGACTTCGCACTCACATCCACCATGTGCGCCTGCCCTGCTTCGTCATAGTGCGATAGCTTTTCGCTCATGCCCTAAGCCTATCGCAACAGAATCGTAGTCACATCGCCCGCCATAAACCGCTCCTGTTCCGGCGGCAGCACCGCATAGCAGTTGGCGCGCGCATTGGCGGCAAGGTCGCCCGACCCTTGCCAGGCCACAATTTGTACTTCAGGACGGACGCGGTCATAACTCAGCCGTGCGGGCAACACACGAGTAAGCCCCGGCTTACCGGCCACATCTTCGGCGAGCGTCGCCTGCGCAAATCGAGGAGACGGTATTGCTGCTCCGGCCATCGCCCGTAGCATCGGCGCAACAAAGCAGTGAAAGGTCACCTGTGTTGAAACCGGATTTCCCGGCAGACCAAAGAAGAACTGAGCCGGAAGGCTGCCGCTTGCCGGTAGTCGCCCAAAGACGACCGGCTTGCCCGGTTGCATCTTCACTCCGGTAAAGAAAAACTCCGCACCCATCGAATGCAATACTTCTTCGACCAGATCGTACTTGCCCATCGAAACTCCGCCCGAGAGCAGCAGAAGATCGCTTTGTTCACGTGCCTGAACGATGGTCTTCTCCAGTGAATCGCGCCGGTCCCGCGCAATCGGCATACGCACGGCGTCGCCTCCCGACTCCGTCACCAGTGCTGCTAAGGCGTAGCTGTTCGAGTTCCATATCTGCTGCTCATCTGGAGTCTCACCCAACTCCACCAGCTCGTCGCCTGTCGCCACAATCGCCGCTTTTGGCCTGCAAAAAACTGTCAGTCGAGAGCAGCCGCATGCCGCTGCCAGCGCCATCTCCGCCGCTTCTATCTTTGCTCCTGCCGCCAGTACGGCTTGTCCGGCCCGCGCTTCACTCCCTTGCGGCACAATGTTCTCTCCGGCCCGCAAAGTCCTTCCTTCGGTGATGCAGATCGTACTGTCTTTCTGCGCTACATGCTCGACCATCACCACAGCGTCCGCTCCGTCAGGTACAGGCGCGCCGGTCATTATCTCGATCGCGCATCCGCTCTCCATCGGGCCAGTCTGCCAGCGCTCACCTGCACGAATCTGTCCCACGACTCGCAGCGGCACTTTCAACTCTGAAGTCCTTACTGCAAAACCATCGCGTGTAGAGCGATTAAAAGGCGGCTGATCGCGTGTGGTAAAAACCGGCTCGGCAAGAACTCGCCCTGCGCACTCCATCAGAGGCATCGCCTGCGCCTCACGCTTCTGCAAACCGGAAGCGTGAAGCAGTACGGTCTTTAAAGCTCCATCAAAATCAAAGATCATCTCACCGACGTTCATATACGCTCGTCTTGCATTACCGGAAAGAGAAAAGCCCCAGGCCAACTGACCTGGGGCTTTCTATACGGAAGAGTTACTTCCTCTTTGCCTTGTAGCTGGATTCGACCTTGGCGCCGATACCAGTAAGGATGCCTTTGATATCTGCCGCATGAGGTCCATCGGGAGCCAGCTCCAGATATTTCTGGTAGGCCTCGACGCATCCCGGAGGTGCAACAATCTTCTGCGTCTTGGGATCGACGGTCGCCTTCGGAATCAGTGCCTGGCCCTTGATGTAGTAGGCGTCAGCACGGTTCGGATCGGCGGCAATGGCCTTGTCAGCTGCTGCACCTGCCTCATCGAGCTTGCCGGAGTTGTAGAAGGTGGCCGCTTCGTTGAAGTAGTACATGCCGGCATGGGCGGGGTCTGCCTTGGCCGCTTCGTCATATGCACTGGACGCGCCCGCTGCATCGCCACTCTTGCTTAGCGCCTGCCCCATCTGGTTGTAAGCCGCCGCGGCCGTTGCCGGATTGGGCTTCTTGGAAGCCGCATTCAGATCGATTGCCTTCTTGTACGAAGCTGCCGCATCCGCAAACTTCTTCTGGATGTCGGGTGTCGAAGCGGAACCACCGGAAGTCTTGGCGTCCTGCGCCGCTTTATTGGCTGCGCCAAGTTGTGCATCGCCAAGCGCTATCCAAAGAATCGGCTCATCTGGCTTACTGGTGGTCGCATTGGTCATGGAGCTGATGGCAGCGTCAAAGTTCCCTGCCTTCGTGTCTGCGCGCGCCTGGACGAGCTCCGCGTTCAGGTTCTTGATCTGCGCATTGGCTTTTATCGCAGCTTCATTCTTCTTCTTGTACTCTTCCAGCGTCTTCTTCTCTTCCGGAGTCATCTTGTCGATGTACTCCTTGCGGGTCATGTCGAAGTTCACGACCTTGTCATCATTCGCCGCAAGCGTCACATCCTGGAAGTCAACGGTCTTGTTGTCCACAAAGACGACAGCAAGATAAGTCCCGGGCGCAATTCCCGAGCCTTTGAAGTCGCCATTCTGGTCCAGCGAGAAGCTGTACTGGTATTTGCGGCCCTTCGGCTCCGAGGTGCGGTCGGTTGTCAGCTTCACATCGCCCTGGGTCACGGCCTGGCCGAGCGCGTTATTGACGTGGCCATGAATGCTGGCCGTCGCCTGCGCCACCGACTTCGATGGGTGCGCCAGCGCGAAGGCCACCAGCAACGCAACGGCTACGGTGCTTGTCTGCCTTAGTTTCAATGCGAAATTCTTCATCACTTTCTCTTCTCCTGGCCCCGGTCGTGCAGGCGGAAATTTTCTTTCTCGAAATCTACTGCCTCAACTCCAAACCCTGTTCACGAAGGTTTGATGCGCAATCAGCCTTATCGGGCGACAGCATACGGTATCGGATCGGTGGCCCCCGCCTGCTGGAATGCCCGCAATCGCAGAACGCAACTCTCGCAGCGGCCGCAGGCCACGGTTTCACCCGAATAACATGACCAACTTACATGGAACGGAGCGCCAAGTTCAACTCCCAGCCGGACAATCTCGCTCTTGCGCAGGTCGATTAATGGAGTAACGATGCGAATATCGCCCTCTTTGGTGCCCTCTCGAATCAGCCGGTTGAAGGCGGTATAGTACTCCGGCCGGCAGTCCGGATAGCCGGAACTGTCCTGTTCCACAGCGCCGATAAAAACCGTCTTTGCTCCCAGAACTTCAGCCCAGCTTACCGCCGCCGAAAGAAAATGCGCATTGCGAAAAGGAACGTAAGTCACGGGGACTTCACGGCCAATGCCAGCCGCATCTCCGGGCATAGGCACATCAATGCTGAGATCGGTCAGGGCCGAGCCGCCTATCTTGCGAAAAAGATCGATTCGCAGCGGAAGCAGTTCGCGCGCGCCAATCAGCCGCGCAACCTCTTCTGCCGAGCGCAGTTCACGCGCCTCGGTCCGTTGGCCATAGCTGAAGTGAAGCGCGTAAACATCGTAGTCACGCGCCGCCAGCGTAGCGCAGACGCAGGAGTCCATGCCGCCCGAAAGACAGACAACGGCGCGGGGACGGATTGATTCAGGCTGATTCATCAGTCGTATCGGATGCCGACAGGTCCTCTGCGGATGCGGCGCTTGCAGCCGCTTCCGCAGAAGCCCCTGCCGAATCAAGAATTTGCCGTGCTGCCTCTTCGTCCTGACGATGGACCTGCAACTGTGCCCAGAAGGCTGGACTTATCAGGCTATTGGCGTGCTCACCATCCAGAAAACACTCAATGCCGGCTGACTCTAGCGCGCCTTTGGCCATCTGCGCAAAGACCGGCTCCATAAACTCTGCGACGGTCACATACTCTTCAGGATCACGGGATCTCTCTGCCATAGCGGTCCGCCTTTCATTTGTTCTCATAAGATTGCAGGTGAAACGTAATCGTTCCCCAGAATAGCTGGGCGCGAATCTGCACCGGCATGTGTCTCGGATCGTCCGTATACCAGATCCATATCTTGCCGCGGTTCTTTACGACCCCCTCATCAGCCGTCGGTTGCACACGAATTGTCTGGAAGGTCCCTGCCGGCGTCTTAATCTCTTCCCGCGCTTCTACCTTCATCGTCACTGTCACCGTGCGCATGGAGTCAGCCAGGGGGAAATCGACCGTCTTGCCGATAATCAGCGGCTGCGATGCAGCGTAGAAGATGGCCGAGAGCGAATCAGTGACACATGCTGGAATTGAGGCCGTCTGCTGCTTCTGGGTGCCCTTCACCAGATTTCTCTCTATCTGGGTCTGTTTGCCCTGCGCATAGTTGAAGCTCAGATCACTCGAAACTCGGCGGCGGCCTTCATGCAGTTGCTTGCTGAAGCCGGTCGAGCAGCCAGTTTTTGTATTGAAGCCGGACTGGAACCGGTCAACCACCGGGAACAGCATCGTCACCGCGCCTACGGAGTCAGCAGTAGCATTGACCCTCTGCATGTCGCCATCGCGATCCAGATGAAAGACTGCTGTTCCAGCGGTAAATACACGCCAGTCCACAGTGAAATTCAACGTCTGGTGCTCAGGAAAGACATAGCCGGTCGGAGGGGGTGGCAGCGTCGGAATGGTCGTCTGTTGCTGTGCGAGCGTCAGCGTTCCGCCCAGCAGGGCCGTCAGCAGCAAGGCAGCCATGCGGCAAAGGTTCGATTTAGAGCTAAATAGAAAGCAACTCGGGCTAAGCAGAGGCAACTCGCTGAGATGAAATTTAAAGTTGTTCTACTGTTTCACAAACAGCAGGCGGGCTGCCAGTGCCGCGTAAATGGCGACTGCGCCGATGCTGGCATTGTACTCACGGTGGTGCAGATACAGCTTGGACGAAAATTCGCCGGAAACGTCATTTGTGCGGGCCGGAGTCAGGCGAGGCAGAAGGCGGGGTACTCGCTGCATATACTCGTCAAACCCAGCGAAGTGCTCGCGCAGGTATTGCTCCTCCGAGCGGATCGTCGGCAGATAGATCACTGCAAATAGAATTGCCAGTGCAATCAATATGGGCCAGCTTGCAGCCGCAGCAGCAAAGCCGAAGGCAATCATCATTGATCCCAGGTAGAGCGGATTGCGCGTATGGGCATAAGGGCCGGTGCGGGTAAGTTCCGCATTTTTGCGCACATACCCAGCGGCATAGCCCCGTAGCCATAGCCCTGGCAACACCAGCACCAGGCTCACCAGCATGGTATGCCACGTTGGCCGCGCCAGCCATAGAAAGACTACGGCAAAGATAAATCCCAAAGGCACACGGATACGACGCGCAATCCGTTGCCATTTCGTTCGTTCGCTCACTGCTTTACCTTACCTTGCCCGTTGCAGAAGGTCGAACGCCGCTGCCACAGCCTCGGCTGCCGTAATCTGCATCAGGCCTTCTTCGGTTTCTGCATGGCGGGTGTGGTCCCGTCTGCTGGAGGCATGGCGCAGCACGCGCGCTTCGGTTCCCCAGGGACCATTCCGGGCCGGATCGGTTGGGCCAAAGAGCGCCACCACAGGCCGTCCCAAGGCTGCTGCAAGATGCAGCGGGCCTGTATCGCCTGCAACCACCAGGCTGGCGCGCCGGGTTAGTGCGATCAGTTGCGCTACCGAGCAGGGAACCACAATTGCCGCTCCCTCGCTGGCATCGACGACTGCATTGGCGAGGATGTCTCCTGCAATGACTGCGTTGACCAGCGGCACGTATCCTGCCCGCGCCAACTCGGCTGCAACCGTGCCATAGCGCTCTGCCGGCCACTGTTTAGCTCCCCAGCCGGCAGAGGGTGCAATGACGACAAACTTTTTTCCCTCCGGCGCGGATTTTGCCAGCAGCTCATCGCACCATTTTTCTGCGGTCGTATCCACTGGGAGATTGACTTTGACCGGGGTAAGCGGTTCGCCGACAGCCGCTCCCAGAATCTCGCAGCCTTGTTCGATCACATGAGCAGCGCTCACCGGTACCCTGCTGCCGTACAGCCAGCGTGCCTGCTGTTCCCGCGGAGCATCTGGGCCAACAAACGACTCCGCTCCAGCCATTCTGCCAATTATCGATGAGCGGATCGTGCCTTGCATATCTACGCATAGGTCGAAATGCTCAGCGCGCAG
This sequence comes from Edaphobacter sp., assembly GCA_035656355.1. Taxonomy (GTDB): domain Bacteria; phylum Acidobacteriota; class Terriglobia; order Terriglobales; family Acidobacteriaceae; genus Edaphobacter. The sequence continues at coordinate 7,933 of DASRSR010000040.1, read as the reverse complement.
TTCCTGTCTCACCTCGCGGATACTCGCCAGGGTCTTCAGCGACACGGGGCGATGTTTCCACTCTCTCACCGGCACCGTATAGCAGCGATCAACCAGCGGCATCTCTGCGCCTCGTGCTGTCGCGCTGTCGGTCTGCAACAGATCTCTCCAGCACGGATCGACTGCCCATGCGATATACCACTCCGGATGCCGCTGACGCAGGGCCGCCACAGCGGGCATGGCATGAAGCACATCTCCCAAAGCGCCGATGCGCATAATCAGCACGCGACGGGAAGCCGTTTTCACCGGAGGTAGAGTAGGTTGTGCCAAGGCGTCATTCTCTCACGCAATCCGAAGTGTCTCAACGCTTTTGCAGGCGCCGGTCAAGCCGTTCGCAGAGCGTAATCAGTCGCAGCAGCGCCTCCTGCTCATCCACCAGCTCGACGCTCAGCCGTGCAACCAGCAGCGGTCCAACCGCCCCTAGCTGCTCCCGCATCGCAGGAGTCAGTTTCACTGCATCCTTTTCCGTAGTAATTAACCCATCGGCGTTATGCTTCCGAGCTTTCTCAACCAAACGGGTAATATCGCGTGCGCTATAGGCATGATGATCGGGAAACGCCACTGTCTCTACCGGGTCGTATCCTTTTGCGGCCAGCATCGCGGTAAAGTTCTCCGGTCTTGCGATTCCGCAGAAGGCAAGCGGTCGTGCCAATATTCGATCCATCTGTAGACTTCGCCGAATCATCCACACTGAAGGCCGTTTGTCTTCTTTTTTCAACCTGTCGAGAAAGCCTTCAAGCTCTTCCGCCTCTTCTTCTCGCACCACGATGACGTCTGCCTTGCGCAGCATCGCAAGCGGCTCGCGCAGATTGCCAGCGGGCAGCAGCCAGTCCTGAACGTCATCCCGCGTTAGCAAAGCAATGTCTACATCGCGCGCCAATTTGCGATGTTGAAAGCCGTCATCCAGCAGATGCACCGCGATCTTTTCGCTGCTTTCGCTCTGTTCAGCCAGCAATCCTGCTTCATATCGGTCTGCCCCAACGAACACCGGCACTCCCGGCATCTGCGCCATCAGCATCGGTTCGTCGCCAAACCACTCAGCATCGCCCTTTGGGTCAACGCGTTCAATCGTCTCCGGTGCGCGTCCAAAACCCCGCGTCAGAATCGACACATCATAGCCTCGTCGCCGTAGCATTGCCGCCAACATCATCACGAACGGCGTTTTCCCTGCTCCACCTGCCGACACGCTGCCTACGCTGATGACCGGATGCTCCAGCCGCCTCTGCTTCAACCAGCCCTGCCGCTGTGCCAGATCTTTTATGGCCAGTCCCGCCGCATAGAGCGGAGTCAACGGCAGCAACAAAGGTCTGCGGATGCTCATCGCGCACTCACCACCTTCTCTTGCAGAAGGGCAGTCAGAGCTTCGACCGTTCGCGCCGTCGCACCAGCCTGTGCTTCAAAGACCTCGCGTCCGCGCGTGCCCATCGCCTGTGCCTCTTCTGCGTGGCCCAGCAGTGCAAGCAACGTATCGCCCAGCGTCTCCGCCGTGCAGATACGGATTGCATCATGCGCTTGCAGTGCATCTACAATCTCACGAAAATTTTCGTACGAGGGCCCCATCAACACCGGCACGCCAAACCGAGCCGGTTCCAGCGGATTGTGTCCGCCCGCTGCGATCAGGCTGCCGCCAACAAATGCAGCCGCACCCAGAGAATATACCGCCGCCAGGTCGCCGATTGTATCCAGCAAAAAAATATCGCCTGCTGCCAGCGGTACAGGTCGCAAGCGAAACTCGCTCGCCCTGACCACCCTGAAGCCGCCAGCCTCTGCCATCGCCGCAACCCCGGCAAACCGCTCCGGGTGCCGCGGAGCCAGCGCCATTACCGTCTTCGGCTCAGCCGCCAATACCTCAGGCCATACCTCCAGCAGCAGCTTCTCCTCGCCCTCGAGTGTCGAGCCGCACACCACCACGCAGGCATCCGCAGGCAATTGCTCCCGCAGCATCGCCACCAGTGTTGATGCGCGACCTTCGCGCAGATCGTACTTCAGATTTCCTGTTGCCTTGATTCGCTCTGCTGGTGCACCAATCTGCTCCAGCCGCGTGGCAGTCTCTCCGCTCTGTGCCAGAAACAGCGAAATCTTTCCGAGCAGCGGTCGCCACAGTCGTTGCAGCCGCATATAGCGTGGAAACGACCGGTCCGACACCCTTGCATTCACCACTGCGACCGGAATGCCAGCCTTTGCGCACTGCACAATCAGGTTCGGCCACAACTCGCTTTCCATCAGCACCAGCATCTTTGGCTGCAACGCGCGCAGATACCGCCGCACGGCAAACGCGAAATCCAGCGGCAGATAAAAGACCGAAACCTCCGGTAATCTCTGCCTGGCCAGCCGTTGTCCCGTCGCCGTTGTTGTCGAAACCACAATCAGCGACTCCGGCCATGCCTCCTGCAGATCGCGGACCAGCCGCGCCGCTGCCATGACCTCGCCGACAGAAACTGCATGGATCCACACCACATCGCGCCCTTCGGCAGCATCGCGTAAGCTTTTCGGAATCCATCCCAGCCTTCCCGCCAGCCCCGCGCGGTATCGTCCACTGGTTGCCATGCGCAACAGCCACCACGGCGCGCCCAGCACAAGGACCGCCAGCAGCAGCGCGCTATACACCCACATCGTCACCTCGTTTTGCCCCCTGCTTTACCTTGTGCGCTAGCGAAGATGATAATCAATGCAAGCTATGTACTCCCACCGGCACTCGTCTCCTCAGGCCACTTTCCGGATTCTTTCTGTCCTTGCCGTTACCTGTCTGCTGACTGCCTCCGCCGTTGCCAGCCGCAAAGCTCCTCCCATCAAGCCGGCCAATCAGTACCTCGCCTTCGACACCCATCCGCAGGAGCACGTCACCATTGCCATCGATCCCTGCAACGATCCGGCAAAGTGCAGCTTCTTCCGCCTGCCCTACATCCAGCATGGCTTCATCCCTGTCCGCGTCATCATCACCAACGACAGTGACACCGCGCTTACGCTCACCGATGTTCGCATCCAGTTCATCTCCGCGGCCAATGACAAGATTCCCGCCGCCGATCTCGAAGAGATTAACCGCCGTCTGTTCAATCTAAAGAAGAGTATGGGCACCCGGTTGCCACTGCCTATTCCGCTTACGATCCATCACGCTCCTGTCGATAAAAAGATCACCCAAGACGACAACGACTTCGGCTTTCAGGGGACCACGGTCAACCCCCATAGCACCGTCGGCGGGTACCTCTTCTACGACGTGCGCGGCGTCGACGACCCACCGCTTAAAGGCGCACAAATCTACGTCAAAATGATCTACACCCTCGACCACAAGCACCAGCTCTTCCCCTTTACCATTCCATTCGCCAAATGGCTCGCCGCCCAGCACTAAAGAGTTGCTAGTTGTTTGTTGTTGGTTGTTAGTTGTTAGTGACAAGCGTTATTACAGCTATGATTGCTGGGAAAGATCATCTGCAACAGTACGGGAGAAGTTTTGGCCAAATCATTTCGAGAACTTGAAGTTTGGAAGAAATCGATTGAGTTGACTACATTGATTTACGAATTTACTGCTGAATTTCCGAAGTACGAAATCTACGGGCTTACTTCCCAAATGCGTCGGGCCGCAGTCTCTATTGCCAGCAATATCGCTGAAGGTTCTGCGCGCGGCACCAGAAAAGACTTTAAGCAATTCGTTAAGCAAGCTGAAGGCAGCAACTGCGAACTCCAAACCCAATTGATTATTGCCAGGCGTCTTCAGTTCGGGTGCTCTGAAAAAGCTCGGTCAGCAGAGGCACTCGCGATAGAGATTGGAAAAATGCTCTCCAGTCTCTCCAAATATTTATCCATCGAGATTCAGGAAAACCGCTCAACTCCGCCAACCACGAACTAACAACTAACAACCATCAACTAACAACTATGTTAAATATTCGGATAGCCACTGCCGCCGACGTTCCTCAAATCCTCGCCTTTGTCCGCGAACTCGCTGCTTACGAGCGTGAGCCCGATGCTGTCCTCGCCACTGAAGCTGATTTACACCGCGACGGCTTTGGCCCTGTGCCGCGTTTCTACTGTCTCATCGCCGAGCTGAAACAGGATTGCCACTTCATTCCCGTCGGATTCGCGCTCTACTTCTACAACTACTCCACCTGGCGTGGACACCACGGCATCCACATCGAAGACCTCTTCGTTCGCCCCGAGCATCGCGGCAAAGGAATCGGTAAGGCGCTGCTCACGCGTGTTGCAGCTATCGCCGTGGAACAGGGTTGCCATCGCTTGCAATGGGACGTGCTCGAGTGGAACACGCCCGCCATCGGATTCTACGAGCAGATGGGCGCAAAGATGCTGACCGAATGGCGCACCATGCGCGTCAGCCACCACGCTCTGCCCGCACTCGCCGAGCAAAGCAAACAATCTTAGGTCTTATAAATGCTCGGATGCCCCATCCATCGCAGCTTTATCGCGATGGGTGGGAAAGTAAACTCCATAAACGCACGTCATCTCGACCGAATGCCCTAGCCATAAACGCACGTCATCTCGACCGAAGCAGGCGGACGGTTGTACCGTCCGCCTGCGTAGCGGAGAGATCCCTGTATTTTCAGCACTCAATCGTGACCACGAATTCTGAGGACAGCCACATCAATGTCCTCAAAATCCGTGGTCGATCGTTTATGCGATGAGCCGGCGTTTCACAAACCCAAGCAGCCCTGCCAGCCCAGTGCCCAGCAGAACCAGCGATTCAGGCTCCGGAACCGGAGAAGCTGTGAAGTTGACGCTCGTGCCAGTGAATGGTTCACCAAAGGTACTGAGCACGGTTCCATGCAGCGAATCGCCCGCTCCGTACGTCAGGCCCATGCCTGGAATTACGCCATTGCTCCACAGATCGACGCTATATCCGCCATCCACGTTGAATAACAAACCGTAGATGTCAAGGGAGCCGCCGCCAAACGGATAAGGTGGCTCGCTCGGATTTGGAGGGCATATCGCTGGCGAATTTCCTGCCGGATAAAACAGGTTGTCGTACGAAAATCCAAAGCCGCCAGCGGGGCTGCCAGGAGGAAGGAAGGTGCCATCGGGATTAATACCGGAGGGCAGGGAAGTGGTCTGCACGCCAGTGATCGCCGCATTGGTAAGGCCGATATTCGAGTCCGAAAAAGTACCGGTGATGCCAGTGATCTGATACGCGCCCGGTACTCCAGGTACCGCCGTATTCGAATACGTAAGTACGCCGGAGCCGCTGAGTCCGCCACCGTTAAAGCTGAACACGTAGGAGTCGGCTCGCGCGGCTGGTGTTAAGGCAACACTTACCGCCAACGCAAGCAAAGCCGGAAAGATCGCCTTCCGGCATGAAAGAACAAAAGCAGATGGTCCTCTGCTGAATAAATGATTCATGGCTCCCCTCCTTGGGGGTGAATTAAAACAGGGCCCTGGGATAATTGGGGAGGGGTGCCAGATTACCACAATCTACTAGTCAGGCATTTTAATGCTGCGGATGCAGCACCAGCTTCTGCACCCTCCAGTTCAGCAACTCAGCCACAAACAACTCGTTCTCCGACGGACAAGCCATCTCGTGAATCCATCCAAACTGCTTGAGCTGTTTGCCGCTCTCGCCCAGCATGCCCAGCATCTTTCCGTCGAGGCTCATCTTATAAATCCTCCCCGGAAACGCATCCGTCGCATACAGCACCTGGTGCGGCCCCGGAGTAATGCAGATCGCCCATGGAGATCCCGCCGCCATCGTTCCCGTCGCATCTTTCGCGGGCTTATTGCCAATCGCGGCAGTGGAGCTGGCATAGTCGAACGGCACATCAATCGTCATCTGCCGCAGGAACTTGCCATTATCGTCAAACACCTGAATCCGCCGATTGCCGCGGTCAGCCACATAGATGTTCCCTGCCGCATCTGCCGCAATGCTATGCGGCGTATTGAACTGCCCCGGCCCGCTGCCAGGCTCGCCAAACGACATCAGCCACCTGCCATTCTTGTCCACCTTCGCCACGCGCGAGTTGATGTAGCCGTCGCTGATGTACGTGTTGCCGTCATTGTCCCATGTCATGTCCGTCACCTGGCGAAACTCTCCGTCAATCGGCGGCAGCGGCGGCTTCACATGCTTCACCGGCCCGGTGCCCTCGTCCGCCGCCTCCTGCTTGCGCCCGAAGACCATCTTCACCCTGCCCGTCGGATCGAACTCGATCACCATGTCCGACCCCTTGTCGGCCACCCAGATGTTGTCCTCTTTATCCACCTTCACCGCATGGGCAAACGACCACGCATACAGGTTGTGCCCAATCTCGCGGAGATACGCACCGTCCGGCCCAAACTCCAGAAGCTGCGCCGCCGCTGCCCCATACGCTGGCCCCGTCGTATTGCCGCGCGAAAAGACAAAGACATGCCCCTTCGAATTCACCGCCACCCCGGCCACCTCACCCAGATACAGGTCCGGCGGCAGCTTCAGAAAATCGGGAACCGACTCAAAAGGAATCTCCGGTACCGCCTGCCCCTGCGCAAACAGGCTGAAGCTCACGGCCATACAAAGCGAAAGAGCAAATACAAAACTCCTCATACCGATCTCCTTTGAAGCGAAGACTAGGGTACATCGACTTATAGATGTTTCTGTACGCACCGACTCAATTTAGCTAGATAGCTAGGAACGGTCATCCTGAATAGCTGGGAACTGTCATTCTGAGCAAAGCCGCTCGCGGCTTTACCGCGAGCGGCGCAGTCGAAGGATCTGTGGTCTGCTCATAACTCCACTCGCATTTAGCGCCAAAGGCGCGATTCATACCAGCCCAGGGCGAAGCCCTGGGTGTATGTACACCAAAAACCATGAGGGCTGAAGGCCCGACTTATAACCTCTGCTCTATCGGATCTTGATGAAAGCATGACTCTCTGTGCGAATGACCAATACCCCGATCAGACAACCAACGAGTATCGGTGGACCATGAATATCGGACCGCCAGATCAGAACAAGAGCACCCAAGAGAATCAGCAAGCCGCCAAGCTTAACTTGCCAGACTGACGCGCTTGAAATCATCCATCCGGCCAGACCGCCGAGAAGTCCAGCACCGGCAACTGACATGCCGGCATCGTAAGGCTGCCATATGTAACCTGCGATTTCTCCTGCCAGGCCGCCAGCGAAGTAGAAGCTCAGCCAGCCGGTCCTCGTCCACAGACGTTCACTCAGAGTTCCAACGACCAGGAACAGAAGGAACACCGAGAGCGCTTGTGGCCAGGGATCAGGTTGAACGAGGAGAGGGGTGAGCAGCCGCCACCACTGATGATGGGAGAACGCCACAGGATCGCGCCAGAGGAAAAGAAGCAATGCCGGATACAAGCGTTCCACACAGCTCAATGTGACCGTAATCAAAAGAACGCAGAGCGTCAGCATAGGAACCGCTCTGAAACGGATCATCGCCACCCACTTCCCCCGCTGCTTTTATCTTCGCCTGCTTTGCGCTTGAGATCGCAGTCTGGGTGAAAAACCCAGGATATGCTCTTACACCAGATCGGTAGCCCAGTTTTCAATTGCACGCAGTCCTTCTACTTGGTGGAATGCACGATCATTGGTCACCAGCACCGCGTCCACGGCAACGGCATGGGCTGCGATCAGCATATCGAGATTGCTTAATGTCCGGCCCTGCGATTCGAGTTTCGCTCGAAGCTCGCCGTAGACTTTGGCTTCATTGCTTCCCCACGGTAGAGCGTGCATCTGGTCAAGTAGGCCTTGCACTGCTCTCTGCAGAACCGTAGCGCCACGCCTTTTCGCTAGCCCGTAATAGCATTCTGCCTCGGTAATGGCAGAGATGGCAGCAATCTCGTTATGTTGTAAAGCTCTCAAACGGTCACGGACTGCTTCCGACCGATGCCGCGCAATATAACCGAAGGTATTCGTGTCCAGCAGATAAATGGTGGTCAAAACTCCGGCCTCACCTGTGGCGGCGTC
>DASRSR010000039.1:0-9742 GCA_035656355.1 Edaphobacter sp. | reverse complement strand
TCAGAGACTGCTCTGTAGCCGGCTCAAAGTAGCGCTGTTCATCGAAGACGTCATAATACGGTAGCAACATCTTTTGTTGCACAAAAACTACTTCGCCACCGTGCAGCAACACCGCTACATTACGTACTCGTTTCCCCACCGGCGAAGCGGCCGCCATCACCGTTCCACATAAGATCGCCGGACGCCCTTCTTCAGCAGTCCAGGCGGCAATCTCATTTACCGACTGTTCTGCCCTTTCGATAAAAGAGGGCTTCTCCAAGAGATCTGCCGGAGGATAACCACATACCGCAAGTTCGGGAAAGATTGCCAGGGCAGCTCCGCCCGCAGCAGCGCGCGTCGCAAATTCAAGTATTTTTTTAATATTTCCGGTGAAGTCCCCTACCGTCGGGTCGATCTGCGCGAGAGCAATTTTCACAGGATTCAGTCTACTGCCAGAGGACGATTTTCCTTAACCCTAGGTTCCCGTCCCATTCAATACAACATGGACTGTCCGGGCCAGAATCTTCAGGTCCAGCCATAGACTCCAGTTTTCCACATAGGCTGTGTCCAGCGAGATATAGCTGTCGAACGACGGGTCTTGTCTTGCCTCCACCTGCCACAAACCGGTGATACCGGGCAGAACGTCCAGTCGGCGCAAGTGCGCCAAATCATATTGCTCTACCTCGGAAGCCATAGGCGGCCTCGGACCCACCAGGCTCATGTCGCCCCGCAACACGTTGTAGAACTGGGGCAATTCATCCAGAGAATACTTCCGCAGCACCGCGCCAATCTTCGTAATGCGGGGGTCGTTGGCAATCTTGAAGAGAATGCCGTCCCGCTCATTCATGTGCTCCAGTTCAGCTTTCAGCTTGTCCGCATTCTGGACCATGGTGCGGAACTTATAGCAGGTAAAGGTTCTTCCCTTGCGTCCAATCCGGTTTGCTCCATAAAAGATCGGCCCTTCCGAATCCATCCGGACAGCAATTGCGACCGCCAGCATAATGGGCGAAACAATGACCAAAGCAATGGACGCCAAAACGATATCCAATCCGCGCTTCAACAGAAACGCACCCATGGGAAAATCTCGCCTGTGCAGCGGAATCGTTGGAAATTGTCCGATGTATTCTACGGGAGCGTTCCAGGCCAACCCGTCGTACATATCCGGCACCACTCTGACGTCAATTCCAGCGGTCCGAGCCTCTTCTACCATACCGATCACGAGCTTTTTGTCCGCCGGCACCGAAAAGAAGATCTCATCTACAAATAAGGACCGTGCCAAAGAGAGGCAATTGCGCACATCGCCAATAACCTCGGCATCTCCTGACTCTGCTTCCCGTTCTGTAAGCGCAACAAAACCCTTGAATCGGAACCCAAGATGGCTCAAAGACTCCAGATGGTTGCGGAGGGCATATCCTACCCGTCCCGCACCTACAATCAGTACGTTACGGGTTTCAATCCCCTCACGGAAGCGGCTGTACGCCATTTGCCGCCATACTGCCCGCCGTGCGCACAACAAGACAGCAGAAAATAGAACGACCAGAGCAATAACAATCCTTGAAACAGCAACACCATTGAATAAGTACAAAGCTCCGCACAAAAGGAGCCCGGAGATGAGCACCGCCTGCACCGTCATCCTCTGCTCATGCAGACCGCTGCGGTTCTGAATGGGCCCGTATAGGCCGTACGAGCGCGTCAAAAAAATGACGCACGTTGCAAACCAACTCAAAAACAGAAAAAGCGAATGAGGAGATACTGCAATTAAGTGCGGAACGACATCCAATGTGGCGATATGGGGAGGCAGGACCACACGGACCCGCAGCGCCAGGATCGTCGCCACAACCACAATGATCAAATCCAGCGAGGCCCACACCACGCTGGTCATGGAAGGCCGACGGAAAATTCCGAATCGGGTGGAATAATTGCGACTGTCCCGCGCGGCCCGGGCACGGGCCGAAACGATAACTTGTTGCAAATAATCCGGTGTCGCCATAGCGAACGCCTCTTCACTGTGAAATTTCCAAGGTCTCATCAACGATTAAGATGCCGAAAGTTTCCTCCGGCATGTTGCACGAATAAGAAATTCAAGTGCTGCAAAAAAAGAAACACAGTTTAGGGCACAAAGTCGTCTGCCATGACACCAATTGTTACGAAAGGGGAGGACAATTCAGCAGAACATCACCTCTGCATATTCAGAATACGATATATTCAAAATGACCGCAAGCTTTTATTTATCAATCAAGTAAGCTCAATTCTCTATACCGGAACCGTTAAGGCATCCAGCGCTAAAAACTCCTGCAATACCGGATCGTCGCTATGCTCCATCTCTTCCATCGTTCCAAAGAAGCGGGCCTTTCCCCCATGCAATAAGACCACCCTATCGGCCAGTTTTTTCGCAAACCGGGTGTCATGAGTCACCACCAGACTCGTCAAATGAAGCTGCTGCTTCAATCGCTCAATCAGATTTCCTAAAAGATGTGCCATCAACGGATCAACCATCGTTGTTGGCTCATCGTAAAGAATCGCTTCGGGCTGTGCTGCCAGTGCCCTGGCAATCGCGACCGACCGTTTCATCCCCGTCGACAAATCTGATGGAAGCAGATCTTCCATACCCGCAACCCCCACCATCTCCAGCAGTCCTTTCACAACCTGTAGAATTTGCTCTTCGGCAAGCTCCCCGCGCTCACGTAGCGGAAACGCGACGTTTTCGCCGACCGTGATGGAATCAAACAAGGCTCCGTTCTGAAACACCATCGTCACCTTGCGACGGACAGCCTGCATCTCCAACTCACTGAAACCGCTGATATCCTCACCGGCAACCCGTACCACCCCTTTGTCAGGCTTCAAAAAGCCCATCAATATCTGGAGCGAGACGGACTTCCCCACGCCGCTTCGACCCATGATGCACAATGTTTCACCAGGATCAACGCAAAAGCTAACATCATCCAAAACAACAAGGTCACCAAAGGATTTATAGACATGCTCGAAGGAGATATAGGCTCCGGGCTTATCCCTCGTATCGGGAACAGCTTCAGCGGCAGCCTCATTCTGCTGCGCTGCCTGCTCCATAAACTCTTCCACTAGCGGCGCTACGTCCGCCGACACATCCGCCGTCAGCGACTCACCCTCGTCCGCCGTTCCGGTCGTCTCTTCGTCCGAGATGTGCTCGGACTTTTCGCGGTCGGTAGCCTCCACCGGTCTCTTATTCTTGTTGCGTGGATCTCTCTCCTGATCTCCCTCGTGCATTATGTCTTCGTTCTCGGTCATGGGTTTTCCTGCTTTCCATCAGATGCGCGATCTACCAACCATTGTGCAAATCGTTTAATCCATCTCTAATGAACCCGCAAAGGCCTGAGCCGCGGCAAACTCCTCCGGCGTATTCAGATTGGCAAACCAGAGATGTCTCGTCTTTTGCTGTTCAGGCGATGGACTCCATTCCAACTCATTTTCCACCCAGTCCCGCGTCCAAAACACATCGCTCAAATCCGCGCCGAATCGCACCGCCAGTTCCTGCGCTGCGCCGTGCAGCACTGGATACAGCTTGACCTCACTCCTTCCGATAGCCGCAGTGAGAAACGGCGCAATCTCCCGATGCAGCAGACAAAGCGCGGGCTGTGGCTTTCCATCCACAGTAAACAGTGCCACCCGCGCATTCCCCTGCTGAATTATCCACTGCGTCCATGCGGCAAGAAACTCTATCGGCACAAACGGCATATCCACGGCCATCAACAGGTTCCAATTTCGAGTCGAATGAAGAAGTGCAGCTTCGAATCCACCCAGCGGCCCGCATTCTTCATGCACGTCTCGAACCAGCGGAGCATAAACCTCCAGCTCTGGCCTATTTCCCGAAATCGAGACTTCTGTGCAGACTCGCCGCAGCTTTTCCACAGCGCGTTGCACCAGCGGCCTACCAGCCAGATCCAGCATGGTCTTGTCCGTTCCCATACGTGAGCTTTTGCCGCCGGCGAGCACATAACCGCTAACATCCAGTGGAACCTGCGGCTGCATCAGGCACCCAACCGCGCAAAGAAGCGCACGATGGATTCAATACCACGATGAAAATTTGCCAAATGGAACTTCTCGTTTGGCGCATGGAGATTGTCATCTGGCAGTCCAAAGCCCATCATCACGGTAGGAATCTTCAGCTCGCGCTCGAAGTCACCCACAATTGGAATCGATCCACCGCCGCGCACAAAAACCGTCTCCTTACCGAAGACCTCGCGCATCGCTTCGGTCGCTGCCTTGATATACCGGTTATCCGTGCTTACAACAATTGCGTCGCCAGAGTGGATCAGCCTTACCTCCAGTACGACTCCCTTAGGAGCAATTGACTCCACATATGCCTTGTACTGGGCAAAGCTCTCCTCCGGCGTCATATCCGGAACCAGCCGCATGCTGACCTTTGCGGTCGCCCGCGCCGGAATCACCGTCTTCGCTCCCGCTCCGGTGAAGCCTCCCGGCATTCCATGCACATCGAGAGTAGGCCGCGCCCACGTCCTCTCCAGCACGCTATAACCTGGCTCTCCAGTCAAAGCAGTAGAGCCAACCTCAGTCTCGCGATAATGTTCTTCATCGAACGGAAGCGCATTCCAGGCCTTCAGTTCTGCGTCCGTCGGCTTTCGCACCTTGTCATAAAATCCCGGAATCAAAATCTTTCCGTTCTCGTCCTTCAGCTTTGCAATCACCTGCGCCAAAGCTACAAAAGGATTCGGCGCTGCTCCGCCATACATGCCCGAGTGCAGATCAGTACGCGCTCCGCGCGCTTCAATCTCCGTGTAGATCATGCCACGCAACCCCACGCAAAGCGTCGGCAACTCCGGAGCAAACATCTCCGTATCCGAAACCAGCGCGACATCTGCCTTCAATTGATCCCCATGCTCTCGTACAAATGTGGCGATTCCCTCGCCACCCACCTCCTCCTCGCCTTCGACGATCACCCGCACATTCACCGGCAGTTTGCCTCCGCCAGCCACCATCAGCGCTTCCAATGCCTTCACGTGCATCCACATCTGGCCCTTGTCGTCCACCGCTCCGCGTGCATAGAGATTGCCATCTCGCTCAGTCGGCTCGAACGGCGGTGTCTTCCACTCCTCCAGTGGATCGGGCGGCTGCACATCGTAGTGACCGTAGCAAAGCACCGTAGGCGCGCCTTCGCCTGCGTGCAGCCAGTCGGCATAGACCAGAGGGTGCCCAATCCGGGGAGGAACAACGCGGGCCTGTCCCGTAGCATCGGCCACTACCTCTTCCGACGTTCCGGTCTCAATTAGCCGCACGTTTTCCATCCCGATACGCTTCAGTTCCGCCGCGACAAACTCCGCCGCTCGCCGCACGTCACCTATATGTTCGGGGAGCGTCGAAACGGAAGGAATCCGAAGCAGGGCCTTCAGCTCCTCCACAAACCTCCCCTGGTTCTTCTGTGCAAATCCAACCGCCGCCGCAGTAATTTCGTTTGTCACCTGTTGCTCTCCGAACGCCGCTTTCTCTTCGCGGCGAATTCTAAGTATATGAAACCTGCACCAACGTGGTCCGATACACTGTCCCTCATTCGTCCTTCGCGCATCTCACTGAACAGAAACAAGACCTTACGCCGGAGAAATATCCAATGACCACTTCCCAGCAAGACGGCACCATGATCGACAAGCAGGCGCAGTTCGACCTTCTCCATGAAATCGCCGAATCGGAAAAAAAGAAGCCGTGGTCCTCTGGCCACTACGCCAGAACTCTCTTCAAGAAGCACGACTTCCGCATCGTTCTCATCAGCATGGAAAAAGATGCACGAATGAAAGAGCACCATGCCGACGGCACCATTTCTATCCAGGTGCTCAAAGGTCGCATTCGGCTCAACGTCGCTGGCCATACTCACGATCTCGGCACCGGCAATCTCTTCACGCTGGCAGCCTCGATTCGCCACGATGTCGAAGCCACCGAAGATTCCGCTTTTCTGCTAACCATCTCCTGGCCCAGTGATGAAGAACTGTCAGCCATGAAACACCGCGGCTATGGAAGCTAGGAATATCTGATTAATTCTCGGTTTTGAAATGGCGGGACTTCAGTCCCGCCGCAAGCCGCTGAGGCAATGCAGAAGATTAATCAGAGGTTCTCTCATCCCACGGAAAGGAATCTGCAAGTGGCAATCTACAAGATCAAGTTGAAGAGCAGGCATGAAGTCGCATCCGGCACAATGGCCTTTCACTTTGAAAAGCCGTCAGGCTTTTCTTTTCTGGCGGGTCAGTGCGGCGACTTCACCCTGCCCAATCCGCCGCAAAACGACGCTGAGGGAAATAAGCGCAGTTTTACGCTTGCCTCCGCGCCTTATGAAAACGACCTTATAATTACCACCCGGATGCGTGACACAGCATTCAAGCGGTCGCTCAAACTCATCGAACTCGGCACCGAATTCGATCTCGATGCTCCCTGGGGAGAGCTGACTCTCCACGATGATCCCCACACTCCCGCCGTCTTTCTCACTGGAGGCATCGGCATCACACCCGTCCGCAGCATCGTCTTGCAAGCTACGCATGTTCAGCTCCCGCATCGGATCTTTGCCTTCTACTCCAACCGGACACCCAAAGATGCGGCATTTCTGGATGAGCTCAATGCAGCGCAAAAATCCAATCCAAATTTCACCCTCATCGCCACCATGACCGAAACCGGGCCTTCGGACGCATGGAAAGGCGAAACCGGCTACATCGATAAAGCTATGCTGAAAAGACACCTCTCTGATTTGCGCAAACCTATCTACTACGTCAGCGGCCCTCCGGAAATGGTGAACGCAATGCAAAAGCTGCTCAAAGACATTGGCGTAGAGGAAGATAATATCCGCGGCGAAGAGTTCTCTGGTTATTAGTAAAATGATCGAAGACTCAGTTTGATTAAGGGCACGGCTTCAGCCCTGCCGTAAGAGGTTTGAAACTAATTGGGCTTTAGCCCTGAGGGCATGCCGAAGGCTTAATCAGAGCTTTTAGGGCCAACGGCTCGTTTCATACGAGCCTGGCCATACAAACCCGAGCGCTGAAAGCGCGACACATCTAACGCTTTATGACTATCAAACTCAAGCGCGTCTACGAAACACCATCTAAAGATGATGGCAAACGCATTCTTGTTGACCGTCTCTGGCCGCGGGGCCTGACGAAAGAAAAAGCCAAAGTCGATCTCTGGCTCAAAGAAATTGCACCCAGCACCGAGCTGCGTAAATGGTTTGCTCACGATCCTGCAAAGTGGACGGAGTTTGAAAAACGCTACAAGGCCGAGCTGAAACACAACCCGGAGCAGATCGCTCTACTGCGAAAAGAGACCGCCCAAGGCCCAGCCACCCTCGTCTACGGAGCAAAAGACGAGCAGCACAACGAGGCTCTCGTCCTGCAACGATTGCTAAATGCCGGAAAATAGGCCCCAGCGCGAGACATTGCGTCCTGTTAGAACATGTCATCTCGACCGAAGCGACGGACAGCTTTATCGTCCGCCGCGCAGTGGAGAGACCCCTGTATTTATCTTTGTCTAGGTTTTTACAAACTCAGCCCCGGCTAGGCGCTGTGCCCAGCAGTTCCCGCGCAATCACCATCCGCTGAATCTCGCTTGTACCCTCACCAATGGTGCACAGCTTCACATCACGATAAAACTTCTCTGCCGGATAGTCCTTAATGAACCCATACCCCCCGTGAATCTGCACGCCCTCATCACAAATCCTACAGGCCGCCTCGCTGGCAAACAGCTTCGCCATGGCCGACTCCCGCGTCACGCGCTGTCCTTTGTCCTTCATCTGCGCCGCGCGCATCGTTAGCAGCCACGCTGCATCAAGTTGCGTGGCCATGTCCGCCAGCTTGAACTGAATCGACTGAAACTCGCTGATCGTCTTGCCAAACTGCCGCCGCTGCTGCGAGTACTTCACCGCCGCGTCCAGCGCGCCTCGTGCCATGCCCAGAGCCAGCGCCGCAATCGAGATTCGGCCACCATCGAGCACACGCATTGCATC
The DNA here is from genome assembly GCA_035656355.1 of Edaphobacter sp. Lineage (GTDB taxonomy): Bacteria > Acidobacteriota > Terriglobia > Terriglobales > Acidobacteriaceae > Edaphobacter. The sequence continues at coordinate 1,794 of DASRSR010000039.1, read as the reverse complement.
CCTGAATCCCTCTCCTTCTTTGCCCACCAGATTCTCCGCCGGAATCTCGCAGTCCTCAAAGATCAGCTCGGAAGTATCGCTCGCCCGTAGCCCCAGCTTGTTCTCCTTCTTACCCGCTCGAAACCCCTTCGTTCCCTTCTCCACCAGAAATGCCGAGATGCCCCCATGCGTTCCTTTTTCTTTATTCGTCACCGCCAGCACCAGCGCGCAGTCAGCATGGGAGCCATTTGTGATGAACGTCTTCGATCCATTCAGCACCCATTTATCGCCACGGCGGATCGCGGTCGTCCGCATTCCGCCCGCATCCGATCCCGACCCCGGCTCCGTCAATCCCCACGCCCCCAGCCATTCGCCGCTCGCCAGCTTCGTAACCCACCGCTGCCGTTGCTCGTCATTACCAGCCGACATAATGTGATTGGTGCAAAGCGAGTTGTGCGAAGCCACAATGATGCCAACGCTGCCATCTACCCGCGACAATTCCTCCACCGCCAGCACATACTCCACGTAGCCCATGCCTGCGCCACCCAGCGCTTCAGGAAAGATCACCCCCATCAGCCCCATTGTGCCCAGCTTCTTCACCACCTCGGCAGGAAACAGGCTCTTCTCGTCCCACTCCGAAACATGCGGGGCAATCTCCCGCTCAGCAAACGCCCGCACTTCCTTCCGCAGCTGCTCCTGCTCTTCCGTCAGTCCAAACATCCCGGCCTCCGACTTCATAACGAAAGTGAATCAAGCTATCACATTTATGTATACTCCTGCTTCCCCTGTCATCCTAGAAGGCGGGAAACTTGCGTTTGCTCCATCTCAGCCAAAGAAAAAAGGCCCGGCGCAAACGCCAGGCTTTTTCAGAACGATAGAAAAATTCCAGTTATCCGCGCAGCGCCATCTGCTCCGTCACAATTTGCGTCAGGTCGGGCTTCTTCAGGCCGTGCTGCTCCTCGTTGAACTTGTCCACCTTGCTCGACCAGTTCATGCTGCAGAACTTCGGCCCGCACATCGAGCAGAACGCCGCCTCTTTGTAGTAGTCATCGGGCAGCGTCTCATCGTGCATTCCGCGCGCCGTATCGGGGTCGAGCGACAACGCAAACTGCTTGTCCCAGTCGAACGTGTATCGCGCATGGCTGATGGCGTCGTCCCGATCGCGCGCGCCCGGCCGTCCGCGCGCGATGTCCGCCGCATGAGCAGCAATCTTGTAAGCGATGATGCCGTCCTTCACGTCCTTCTCGTTCGGCAGCCCCAAGTGCTCTTTCGGGGTCACATAGCAGAGCATCGCCGCGCCATGCCACCCAATCATCGCCGCGCCAATCGCAGAGGTAATGTGGTCATAGCCCGGAGCGATATCGGTCACCAACGGCCCAAGCACATAGAATGGAGCGCCATCGCAAAGCTCTACTTCCTTGTCTACCTGCTCTTTAATCTTGTTCATCGGCACGTGGCCCGGGCCTTCGATCATCACCTGCACATCGCTCTTCCAGGCCTGCCGTGTGAGTTCGCCCAGCGTCTTGAGTTCGGCGAACTGAGCCTCATCGCTGGCGTCTGCGACGCAGCCCGGCCTGAGACCATCACCCAGCGAGTAGCTCACGTCGTACTTCGCCATAATCTTCGTAATCCGGTCGAAGTTCTCATAGAGAAAATTCTGCTTGTGATGGCTTGTCATCCACTGCGCCATAATTGCGCCGCCCCGGCTCACAATACCGGTGATGCGCTTGGCCACCATCGGCACGTACTGAATTAGAACGCCGGCGTGAATCGTAAAGTAATCCACACCCTGCTGGGCCTGCTCTTCAATCACCT
>DASRSR010000038.1:0-39440 GCA_035656355.1 Edaphobacter sp. | reverse complement strand
CACGCCGCCCTTGAAGCTATGGATTCCGTGAACATAGCTCAGGTCAGCCTTGATACCTGCATTGGTCAGTCGCCGGCTTTGGCTCAGCGTTGCCGGGCTGTCGTCGAATGGATCGGCGCTGGGATAGTAAGCCACGCGTTCCTGACGTACATAAGCATTCGTATTCAGGACCGTATGGTCGTTGATGATATGCGTCCACATTGGCGAGATATTGAAGCTCTTGTTCTGCTGCCGCTGGTCCTGGTTCGGCTGATCAAACTGGTTCGGCTGCTGGAACCAGCTTCTCGCCGCGGTCAGGTTCAATTGAAAGCTGTCCGAAGTCCTCGGCTGCCAGTCAATACGATTGAAGGCGCTCTCCGAATTGCCGCGATCATGCAACGGCGTGAACTCTGGCGCGTCGAGAAAACGGCCGCTGCGGAGGCCGCTGAGCGCGAGAAACTCACCGAAGTTTTTGTGACCCGCCGATAACGTAAAGCCGCCGGTCGGCGATCCGAAACTTCCATAGCCTGCGCTTATCGAGCCATGCACGCCGTTTGTTCCCAGGCCGGATTTAGTCGTCGTCTTCGCTACCAGGCTGGCCTTGTCACCGTACTCAGGCGGAATCACACCGTCCATCACCTGCACGGAAGCGATGGCATTCATCTCCAACTGATTGGCAAAAGTCTTACTCTGCTGATCGCTGATCGGCTGTCCGTCAACCGAATAGGTTGTATCGGAGTGCTCGCCGAGAGGATGGAACATTCCATTGGAGTCAGCCGAAACTCCAGGGCTTGCCAGTGTAATCAGTGTGCTCAATCCGCTTGAGCTCTGCGCGACAGGGAGACGGGCGATTAATTGCTGATCGATGTCAGTGTGTGAACTCGGATCAGGTTCAACCTGGTCTGAAGTATTCGCATTCACATTAACGCTTGTGGTGACTCCGCCAATTGCCAGCGTCAGGTCAAGAACCTGCGGCATTCCCGCACGGATAGTTACATTTTGTGTCGTTTGTGCAAAGCCTTTCGCCGAAGCACGTACTCGATAGGCATGTTCGGGAAGATTATTGAATACATAGTGGCCGTCAGCATCGCTGGTAGCCGACTTTTCGACTTCTCCTCCTGGACGGATAACATCGACCGTCGCGCCGGGAATAGCTGCCCCGGTGGGATCAGTCAATGTGCCGCTCAGACTTCCAGTTGTAGGCGACTGCATTCCAACGGCAAACAAGGGGGTTCCACCCATCGCCAGAAAGAATGCAAGCGTTGGCACCAGCCCTCTCGTCAAGCTGCGAAAAAATAACATCAGAAGCTCCTGACCCGATGACGATCCGGCCAAGATACGACCGCTCGTCAATTTATTGCTTATTGCTGCGAAAAGGAGACGGTGCATCCTCGGTTTGCAAAGGACCGAAAGACAAAACCGCGCAAAATTGCTCCGTTTACGCAGCGAAAGGTGGAGGTCTGGTTTGTAGATCGAATGCATGAATCGTGCCGTGTCCCTGCTCAGAAGGCAGCGGCACAACATATTCAGCCACATCAACCGCAGTCTCCTGCAGGACATTGGCTGCCGAAGGAATGGCAGTGTGCATGGCAACGCACACCAGGCAGTGATCTTCAGGAGAAGGCTGGCTGGGATGGTTTCCCTGCCGCAGCGAACTCGCCTCGGCATGAGTGTGACATGCCAGCGCCGCACTCATAAACGTAACCATCACAATACAGAGCAGCGCGATCATCCGAAACCAATTCGGCTTCGTGAGGACTTCTTCGTGCTGAGGATGGGTCTGCATCGTAATAACTCGTTCTTAACTCTGTGTAGCACATCGAAGGACCTTAGCTATACGTCTAAAGGCCTAGAATTAAGTCTAAAGCACGGAGGCTAAACTGTCGGAAACAGCCTTATGACTAAGACGAACGAAATCTGCGCAAAGTTTTCTTTTTTTGCATTACTCCTGATCACTGGGCTTATTTATCTTGCGATTACACCCATCTGTACAGCTCAGCAGGAGCACAGGCCACTTCCTGCAGCCAGCTATGCCAATGCGCCGCATCGCACACGGCTGTATTTGAAAGACGGCAGTTACCAGATTGTGATGAGTTATCGCATCGTTGGAGATCGCGTCCGCTATGTCAGCGCAGAACGTGGTGGCGCAGAAGAAGATATTCCAGTTGCACTGGTCGATTTCGACGCGACTCATCGCTGGGAACAGCAGCATACCGCGAACGGTCCCGATGCTGCACCGCCGGTACTCAGCCCTGAATTGCAGAAGGAAGAGGCTGATCGCGCCTCGCTTCGACCCGAGGTGGCAAAAGATCTCCGTCTGCCCGACCGTGACAGCGTTCTGGTGCTCGACACGTTTCACGGCACGCCAGAACTTGTACCTCTGGCACAAAATGACAGCGACCTGAACCGCAACACTGGCCACAACATTCTGCGAGCTGTTATTAATCCGCTCTCAAGCCCACATCAGATCGCGCAACTCAAGGGCGAGCGTTCTGATATTCAGCTTCATGTCGCACAGCCCATCTTCTACATTCGTATCGACAGCGATGACGAACCACCGACCGGCGGAACGCCACTCACCGTTGACACGCACGGCGCATCCAGCGCGATGAAGGGAGACTCCAGCACTGGTTCCTCAAAGAGCAGCTATGTCATCGTTCGCGCCGATGTGCGCACCGGTGTTCGTGACATCGCCAGTTTCCGCATTGGCATGCTCGGCGGAGTTCAACCACAGGAAGATGTCGTTGAGACCACCTCGGAGATTCTGCCCGGCGGCCATTGGATGAAGCTCACTCCAAAGCAGCCGCTTGATTTTGGCGAATATGCCTTGATGGAGGTCATCTCCGACAAGTCGGTCAACCTAAGCGTTTGGGATTTCGGGGTCCACCCCGTCGCTCCGGAAAATCGCGACATCATTAAGCCTGAGCCGAAGCGTCCTGTTGGCCTGGAGCGGCGGCGTCCACAGTAGCGACTCAGCGTTCGTCGCGCACACCGGCAATCACCGGCCTTTCCATCAATAGGCCCTGGCCAACAACGGCGATATTGTTGCGCGTTGTTTTCGCCTCATACATCATCGTGTCGGCAGCACGCAGAATGGTCGGCACCGTATTGCCGTCTTCGGGATAAGTAGCCAGACCAAAACTTCCGGAGAGATGCAACGAAAGTCCGGCGCCCTCCAGAAATCTCGCGCTCTGCAGGTCTTTATAAATTTTCATAGTTGCTTCGGTTGCCGCAGTCTTGCTCAATCCTGGAAACAGCACGACAAACTCATCGCCGCCGTACCGGAACCCGGAGCTATCCGGGCCTGCCGAACGCTTCAATAGCCCTCCGACTTCGGCCAATAGACGGCTGCCAATCAAATGACCATGGGTGTCGTTGACTGACTTGAAGCGATCCAGGTCCATGAACATCAGGCTGAAAACCTTGCCCAGTGCTACCTGCTCGTCCAGCAAGGTATAGAGGTGCCTTGCATTGAAGAGGCCGGTAACATCGTCGGTGATCGTCAGTTCCTGAATCAGGGTCACCGACTTGGCATTCTGAATTGCAATCGCCGCATAATCGCAGAGAATGCGCAGAAACGAGATCGAGTACTCCGACATCAGATCGAGCTTGCTGTTGAGCAATTGAATGATGCCTAGCGTCTGTTCTCCGGCGCGAATTGGAATGCAGGCAATCGACTGGATGCCCAGCTCGGGGTGCTCCGCCGAAAACCGTGCCCACTGCGGATCGAGAACGACGTCAGGCACAATCAGCGGCGTTCCGGTTGAAGCCACCCATCCGGCAACGCCCTCGCCCATGCGAACACGCAATCCCTTCAGCGTCTCTGCATTCTGGCCGACAGCGATCACGCAGTAAAGCTCCTGCGTTGCCTCATCGACCATCATCATGGACCATCGCTCAGGACCGAAGAACTGCGCCATCTTTTCCATGATGGCGCCGAGAATCTCTTCCAGCTCCAGGCTTGTCGTCAGCGAGCGCGCAACATCGTGAAACACCTTGAGGTGATCCAGTTGCCGGCTCTCGATGACTTCGAACTTACGCCTTCTCACAATCGATTCCTCACAAACTCAGCTTAGGGACAGGAAGCAATTTTTGTTTGGAAAAGGATAATACGAAATGCCGCAGAACCTGATTAACCACCAATGTGAACCATGTTCCGCGAAGGCTTTTCAAACCCAGGCTCGCCAATATGGTGACGCTCCTCTTTTTTCATCACAACTTTGCGAATATACGCATCGAGCTCGACATCGGTTCCACCGCGCACCATTGTTCCATACAAATCATGATCGGTCTGCGAAAAAAGACATGTCCGTATCTTTCCATCCGAGGTCAGCCTTACACGGCTGCAATGCCCGCAAAACGGGTGCGATACCGGTGCGATAATTCCAATCTCACCGAGTCCATCGTCGAAGGTAAACCGTCGCGCAGTTTCACTTAGGGCATTCGGCGGAAGCTCGACCAGAGGCCTGAATGCATTGAGACGCGCAACCAGCTCTTCCATTCGGACGACCGTCTCCGGCCTCCAGCTTCGGTCTTCTTCCAGCGGCATAAATTCAATAAACCGCACGATAACGCCTTCGCTTCGGGAAAACTCTGCAAATTGCTCAATCTGGCTATCATTAAATCCGCGTAGTAGAACGCAGTTCACTTTTACCGGGCCCAGACCGACTTCCTTCGCCTTCCGAATTCCGGCCAGCACGCGATCGAAACTGCGCGGAACTCTCGTAATGGCGGTAAAGGTTTCAGCATCCACAGCATCCATGCTGACGGTGATGCGGTTAAGTCCCGCATCCTTCAGCGGCTGCGCCAGGCCCTCCAGCAGATGTCCGTTCGTCGTCAGCGCAATGTCGAGAGGCTTGCCTTCCGCAGAGGGAGTGCCGTCGGACAGATACGCCGTGCGCATCTGCGCCAGTTCGCCGATCATCTCCACCAGACCATGCCGAAGTAATGGCTCACCGCCGGTAAGGCGTACCTTTTCGATGCCAAGAGCGACAAACCGGCGCACCATGCGCAGATAGTCCGCAATAGGAAGCTCGGTGTACTGTGCGCCTTCATTTCCTGTGCGGCAGTAGACGCATTTGTAATTGCAGCGGTCAGTTACAGAGACGCGAAGGTCGGTGATGGCGCGGCCAAACTTGTCCCGCAGCCTGCCCAGAGGCTGAGTACTGCTGTCCCGGTTCTCTTCAGACCGTTTCGCAGATGCGGTTACGGCTTCATCAATCGCTATGTAGGACATGCGTCCAAACCATCACTTCCGAACCATTCGATGCCTCGTTTATGACGAAGAAGCATGAACAATCACTGTCCACAGTATAGTGATTCGCCCAGATAGAACTTTTATCATTGCCCTTTCGCTGCGCGCACGGCTTTGGTCAGTTCAGGAACAACCTCAAATAGGTCGCCGACAATGCCGTAGTCGGCAACCTCAAAGATCGGCGCATTCTCATCCTTGTTGATTGCAACGACAGTCTTTGATCCCTTCATGCCGACCAAGTGCTGGATCGCTCCCGAGATGCCAACGGCAAGGTAGAGCTTCGGCGAGACGGTCTGGCCAGAGCTGCCGACCTGGCGTTCCATCGGTAACCAGCCGTTGTCGCAGATCGGGCGGGATGCCGCCAGCTCTGCTCCGAGCGCCGAAGCCAGCTCCTGCACCAGCGCGATATTCTCCTGCTCGCCAATACCGCGGCCCACCGAGACGATCACCGGCGCGGCACTCAGGTCTACCGTCTGCGCAGCTTCGCGGAATGGCTCCCCAGGTTTGCTGCGAATCTGCACCGCGTCGATCTGCGGCGCGAAGTCTTCAACCGGCGCCGTTCCCACTTCCACATCTTCGGCGCGAAATGTCCCCGCCTGAATCGACACAAAGCACGGCCCGGCACCTGCCTGTTTGTAATCTGCGTTCAGTTTGCCCTGCAGAAGCTGGCGCACAAAAACAGGCCCGTCATGGATGGCGACGACATCACTGATCAGCACCTGCCTGAACCGCGTCGCCAGCGCCGGCGCAAAGTCACGCACTTGATAGGTGTGGGGCAACAGCACGTAAGCTGGCGCTGCCTTTTTTACCAACTGCTCCAAGGCGGCAACATATCCATCAGGCGTGTAGTTCTTCAACAGTGTGTGTTGTATGACGAAGACCTTTGTCAGCTTTTTTCCGGCCAGCTCCTTCACCAGCGCATCGACGCCGTCACCCGCAACGGCAGCCGAGCACTCCAGACCCAGCTTTGCCGCAAGCTGTTGGCCAGCGGCCAGCGCCTCGAAGCTCATGCGGTTCCACGCTCCGCCGCGCTGCTCCATCAGAACCAGAACACCGCTCATATCACCCTCACCTCAGACTTCAGCTTTTCCACCAGCTTTGCCGCCATCTCGGCAGGCGTTCCGGTCAGCATCTCGGTCTGCTTCTGTTTCTCCGGCAAGTAGACGCGCTCCAGCGTAATCGTAGGCGCAGCGCCGACAGCTGCTGCCTGTACGGTCTTCGTCTCCTTGGTCTTCGCCTTCTTGATACCCATCAGCGTGGCGTAACGCAGCTTGTTGCCGCCGGACTGAATCGTCAGCAGAGCGGGCAGCGGCATCTCGACGTGCTGAAACCAGCCGTCCTCAAGTTCACGCTTTACCTTCACGCCGCCGTCTGTCACCTCAACCTGCATGATGATGGTCGCGTGCGGAATCCCCAGCAGCTCGGCCATCACAACGCCCGTCTGGCCCAGGCCGAGATCGTCCGATTGCAGTCCGGTCAGTATCAGGTCGGGAGACTCCGCTTTTGCCGCGTCCGCCAGAACCTGCGCAATGCCCAGCATATCGCGCTGCCCTAAATCATTCGTCTCAATATGAATGGCGCGGTCTGCGCCCTTGGCCAGCGCTTCGCGCAGCGTACTGGTCACACGCTCTGGCCCGGCGCACATGACAACTACTTCGCCGCCATTCTTCTCCTTCAACTGCAACGCCTCTTCCAACGCATAGGCGTCCGGTTCGTTGATGGTGTAGCTCAGGCTGCTCTCGTCGATCCACTTGCCGTCGGCGGCAACGCTGATTGGCGCATCGCGTTCCGGCACCTGCTTGACTGCTACCAGTATCTTCATTGCTCTCCTGTTCTCTCTGATGCCGGCAACGCCCTCGCCGTCAGTTGTGCGATGTCGAGTAACTGCGGCGGTGCTTCGCCCATCGACGCCAGCGCGTCGCGGAACATGGTATTGCAGAACGGGCACGCCGTGCCCACAACCTTTGCTCCTGTGCCGGCAAGCTCCGCCGCGCGCACCTGGTTGACGCGCTCGCCCTTCTCTTCACCCAAAAATGCCAGGCCGCCGCCCGCTCCGCAACAGAAGCTGCGCTCGTGCGAGCGTGGAGCCTCCACCAGATCGCCTGCCATCTCCACAATCTCGCGCGGCTCCTCATACACATTGCGATAGCGTCCCAGATAGCAGGGGTCGTGATAGACGATGCTCTCGCCGGAATCCTGCCGGGGAAGGCGGTCCTTGTGCCGCGCCATAAATTCGCTATGGTGCTCAATCTCTGGAGCGACGCCAAACTCGCGCCAGTCATTCGCAATGGTGCGTACGCAATGCGGGCAAATGGTGACGATCTTCTGCACCTTCGCGATCTCGAACGCTTTGAGGCCAGCCTCTACCAATGTCTGAAAGACCAGATCATTGCCCAGCCGTCTTGCCGGATCGCCAGTGCACTTCTCCTTCTTCAACACGCCAAAGCTTGTTCCCAGATGCCGCATCACGCGCGCGAAATCGGCGATAATCTCACGTCCGCGTGGGTCATATCCGCCCATACAGCCCAGCCACAGGCAATACTCCTGCGTTCCATCGAAGATGGGAAACTCCTGTTTCTGAATAAATTTGTCGCGCTCGGCCGCGCTCAGCCCCAGCGCGTTGCCCTGCTTTTCCAGCGCCAGAAACAGTTTGGTCCCATGCGTGTCCTCCCACGCGCCGGTGTTCACCGCGCCGCGCCGCAATCCAACAATTATCGGCAGATGCTGGACGCCCACCGGACACTGGTACTCGCAGCTTCCGCAGGTTGTGCATGCAAACACGGCCTCCATGCTCATGTACTTTGCCGGAGGATTATCGGGAGACTCCGTACGCGCTTCCGTCAGCAGTGGAGTCTCAGATGCGGGACCAAACTCGTTCAGGTACGATCGCACTCCCAGCGCAATCTCCTTCGGGTTCAGCACCTTTCCCGTGTTGGACGCGGGGCAGTGCTCGGTGCAGCGGCCGCACTCCACACAGCTATACACCTGCAGCGAGATCAACTGCGTTACATCCTTGCCCGCTACCAGACCGAAGTCCTCATCACCGCTGAGCGGCGGAATCTTCGAGAACTCATCACGCTTCAGAAATACAGTGAACGGGCTGATGACCAGGTGCAGATGCTTGGTATGCGGAATCAGCGGCAAAAACACGAGCAGCGTCAAAGTGTGGGTCCACCACCACGCCTTCACGGCAATGCCGCCGCTCCCGACAAAGAACTGCGCCAGATAACTCACCATCAGCAGAAAGATCAGCAGCGCAATTACGCCCGACTCGTACGACAACTTCTCTCCCAGCCAGATAGGCCGGGAAAAGAATCGCCGCACAAACAGCCCGGTAATCGCCACTGCCACCAGCACCGCCCACACCGCGGCAAACGAAAAATAGAACTCGCCGATATAGCTTGCCGGGTTCAGAAATCCCAACCCGACCGCATTCGCCAGATGATTCAGGCTGACCAGCGCGAACGCCAGAAATCCCCAGAAGACAAAGGCGTGCGCCAGCCCCGGCAATGGGCGCTGCCGGATGACCTTCCCCTGGCAGAGGACCTCCCAGAAGAAGTCCCATACCCTGCGCCCGATGGGGCGCAGAGAAAAATCAGCATCTTTTTTTGAATGAAAGATTGTCCGCAAAATCGGACCGAAGCGCTGAAAAAAGAGCACCAGCGAGATGATGCTGCCGGCTAGCAGCAGCGCAACTTCAAGCTTTGAAAAATGTTCTGGCTCGGCCAGGATGGCGGAGAGGTGAAAACCGGAATAAAAGAATGCAGCCGCGACTGCGGCACCCACCGTTGCAACGCAAACCACAGCAGCCATCCGAACCCATCCGCGAACTGCGCTTTACCTCGCGCGGCCCGCCCTCCGCTACATCTGCGCAGGTGGTCCCTTTAGAAAGCTTCCGGGGTAATCAGCTTAGTAGCTGAAAAACTCCGTGCACCCGCGGCGCAGACGAATCCCGGCAATGCCAAAATACGCCGCTGCGATGAACATGATCGCATCCCAATAGACCATCGGATGGTGCCATCCCGGAGATAGGGTCCAATCCTGTCCAGCCCACAGCGTTACCAGCAATGCCACTACGAGGCACTCCAGGCAAAGCGTCAGAAAGAGCTGGCCGCGACGGCGGCGGCGATCCAGTTGCTCAACCTGGTCGGGGGTCAGATTCCGTTCTTCAATGGGCAGCAAGGTGTTCGCCATCGTTCTTCCTTATCTCCTGCGTCTCGCTTCGAGAGGCACCTTTCCATTAAATCACAGCATTCCGGTACTGCACTCTCCGGAAATGAGAAACCGGCCTCGTTTACGCACGACCAGCATAAATGAACGAACATTCATGCGTAAAGAAACGGCTATATAAACGCTACCGACTGAATTCCGGCCACATCAAAGCGCTTTCGGCAGCGAACATTCTTACAGCCCACCATGTCCTCACGCCGCACCATATAGCTTTGCGCCTTGGCAAAACGAGCGCGATCCCGCTCGTCGGCGCCTCTCGGCAACTGCGCTTTTTTACGACGGACAAGCCAGCTCAGCTCGTATTCGTCCTGCTGCCCGCAGTGCGGACAGGTCATTATGTGTTTGCGTTGTTCGGGCCGTTCATCAAAAAAATCTCGTTCTTCCATTGGGCACCTCGACGGGGAAGTTCCGGGACGAGTATTTCGCAGCGCCGTCCCCTATGCTGCCCTTGCGAAGAGAGTATTGCATAATCGGTGTGGGCCTTGCAGCCCGCAGGTGCTGAGATGAGCAAGTCGAAGAAGCCGGTCTTTTCGAAGATCAAAGCCGTCAAGGCAAACGCCCGTACCCGCGTCGGCACGCCGCCACCCGAGCGTGTCCTTCCTGACCCAAAACAGAAACGCACAGTCAAACCGAAGTACAAACCGACCATGTCCGATCTGATCGCCAACTCAGGAGAAGAAGAATGAAGATGATCCGCACGACAGCCCTAATCCTTTGCACCGCAGCCATTACTGCCTCCGCGCAGACGATTCAGGTCAGCAAAGAGAACCGCACCATCTCCGTCACCGCCACCGATAAGGTCACCGCCATGGCAGATACGGCGACCGTCCATATTGGATTTATCGCCTACGGGCCCAGCAGCGATGCCGCCTATGCCAACGGCTCACGTATCTCCAATGCCATCGTCAAGGCGCTTACCTCCGCCGGAGTTCCTTCCGCTTCCATCGAAAGTGAAAACCAGTCCGTGGCTCCGGTGCAGCCCTACCAGGTTGAAAAACTCACGGAAGCCGAGAAAGCGCAGCGAAAGTTCCAGGTCACGCAAAGCTGGACCGTTCGCACCGGTGCTGACGACGCCGCAAAGGTGCTCGACACAGCGGTAAAGGCCGGAGCCAACCAGAGCGGCCAGATCGACTGGAGCTTCCGGGACGAAAATGCGCCTGCCTCCGAAGCCGCCGCAAAAGCCCTGAAGCGCGCCCAGGTACAGGCCGAACAGATGGCCCGCAGCCTCAACGCCAAACTCGGCGAGCTGCTCTACGCCAGCAACGAGGCCCAACCCGGTCCCATCCGTCCCCTTTTGCATGCGATGGTAGCCGGTCGCATGGACAAAGTGCAGCCGCTGGCCATCAATCCCCGGCAGATTGAAACAACCGCCACTGTTCACGCTGTCTTCGCGATTGAATAAGGGAACTTATCTGTTACTTAAATGCGCAATGGGTCTTAGTATGTTTTCGCAATGATTCGATAGCTTTTTGCGGAATCTGGAGAAGGAAATTGATCATCCATCGCGCTTTAATCCTTATTTTCTGCAGTGCGACTCTACACTCAGTTGCACAAACCATTACCGTCAATAAAGAAAACCGCACGATCGCCGTGACCGCAACAGACGAAGCACAGGTCACGGCGGACGTAGCGTCTGTCACGGTCGGTTTTACCACTTATGGTGCCGATCAGGATAAAACCTATACAGACGCTACTAAAATCTCGAACGCCATCATCGATGCGCTCCATGCGAAGGGCATCAAGCAGGACGCCATCGAAAGCACGCAACAGAGTCTCACTGCAATCGATAGTGATGATAAGACCCACTATGCGCAAGGAATGCGTTTTCGTTTCTCCCAGTCGTGGAGTGTCACCGTTCCGGCAACTTCAGCCGCTAACACTCTCCAAACAGCAATTACCGCCGGGGCAAACGAGAGTGGCGGCATTGTATGGAAGCTCACCAGCGACGAAGCTCTCGAAGGAGCAGCGGAAGATAAAGCTCTGGCTCACGCACAGAAAATTGCTGAACGCTACGCCAGAGGTCTGAAGACCAGACTCGGCGCGCTCATCTATACAAGCAATCAAATCCCTCAGCGTGGCTTCTTTGGCGGTCTTATCCAGACCGAGAGTGTTATGGGGTCTGGTCTTGGTTCTGGTGCTGGCAAAATCAACCTGAAGCCACTTGCCATCGTGCCAGGGAAAATTTCAAAATCTGCTACCGTGTACGCTGTGTTTGCGCTGGAATAGCGTTTACGAAAGAATTCTCCATGCCCATCTACACCTACCGAGAACTCAAACCCACCCCGGAGGCGGAAGCCATCTATGTGCGATGGCTTTCGCGCCTTAATGAAGAGTTCACACGCTGCCAGTCCGTCGACCGGCGCTCGGAGCTCGTCCGCGATGAACTACACCAGATTTATCTCGGACGTATCCACGGCGGACACAAATCGACCACCCTCGATGTGGAACTTGCCTCGGCCGTGCTCGCCGACTCCTTCGACCCACGCAACGCCACGCTCGAACCGGAGTACTACGGTGACGTCGATCCCGCTCTCTATGCTCCGCGCAAACCGCTCATCTGGTTTTGGCAGATGTTCGACCGCTCGCCGCTCGGCCTCAACCACTGGCTGGGATTCCGCTTTCGCTGCATGTTGGGGCGACACATCTTCAAGCACCTCGGCAAGCGGGTCAGAATATTCCACAACGTCGAATTCACCTTCGGCTATAACCTCACCATCGAGGACAACTGCACCATCCACAAGAACGTGATGCTCGACGACCGCGGCGGCCTGATCCTGCATGAAGGCACCAGCGTCTCCGACTACGCCAACGTTTACAGCCACACCCACGACATCAACACCCAGGCCGATGTTACCGGCAGGCCCACCGAGCTTGGCCCGCGCGCCCGCATTACTTATCACGCGACTGTTCTTGCCGGCGCCAGCGTCGGCGAAGACGCCATGCTCGGCGCAATGGGCGTAGCCACCAGACCTATTCCGCCATCAGTCGTCGCGGTCGGAATTCCGGCAAAGACAAAGCGCCGGAAGACATAGCGGCAACGCTCACAAAAAGTTGAGATTGTGAGTGAATGGGCTTGCCTTACGGATATACAAAGTATATACATAAATTGTGGATGTCATCTTCCTTCATCATGAGCAGTACTTCGTCTGGGATGCTGACAAGGCAAACAAAAATCTGGCAAAACATGGAGTTTCGTTTGAGCAGGCCAGCACTGTCTTCTTTGATCCCTTTGCGGTCCTCGTCGATGCAACCTCTAATGATGATCAGCGCGAAGCAATCATCGGATTAACGGAAGAAATGGACGCACTCTACGTCGTACATATCCTGCGACAGGATGATGTCATCCGCATTATCTCTGCCCGCCCAGCAACGCGGCAGGAGAGGAGTGAACATGAATTTGTCTGAAAGAATGCGAAAGCGTCTCCGCAAGGACCGCCCCATGATGACGATTAGCCTCAGAGTCCCCGAAGATGTCATCGAAGATCTCAAAGAAATTGCGCCCATGCTTGGTTTTTCGGGCTACCAACCCCTGATGAAAGCTTATATCGGCCAAGGTTTGCGCAAAGATCTCGAACGTCTCGACAATTCACAGGCGCAAGTCCTCACGGAAAGCCTGCGCAAACACGGCATCAACGACGATGTCATCGCAGAGGTGCTGGCCGAAACGCATCTGCACACGGCGTAAGCCTCAGACAAGCTCTGATTCTCTCCGATAAGCTAGAAGGATGAATCAGGAAGTCATCCTTGTACTTTTTCAAGTAGTTGTCCTTGTTCTTGCCTTTAGCGTGCACGAGTGCGCTCACGCCTGGGTAGCGTGGAAACTCGGTGACCCTACTGGAAAAATGCTGGGCCGGGTCACGCTAAATCCGATTAAGCACCTTGACCCGCTAGGTTCGGTATTCATGCCGTTGATTGCGCTTGTCTATCACTGGCCGTTGATTGGCTGGGCCAAGCCCACACCGGTGACCCCGCGCAACTTCAAAAACTACAAAAGAGACGACATCCTGGTAACGCTTGCCGGGCCCGCCAGCAATCTGGGCATGGCCGCAATTGCTCTGGTTCTGCTCATCATCATCAAGCACCTTGCCGCTGGTGGCGTTCCCGCAGTTGCCACCGCCATGGCAATGGCTTCCAATATTCGTGGAATTCCGACGGTTGGCCTGCCGCCGCTCTTTCCTGTGGCGCTGTTCCTCTATTTCGTAATCCTTATCAATCTTCTGCTGTTCATCTTCAACCTGATTCCGATTCCGCCACTCGACGGCAGCCATATTCTGCGGCATTTTCTGCCCTACAAGGCGTTGCAGCTTTACGACCGCATGGGAATGATCGGGCTGATTGTGCTGTTTTTAATTGGAGGCAGCTTTATCTTCAGCATCTTCTTCAGTCCCCTGCTGGCGATCTTTAACCATCTGCTGTTCACGCTCTAAGAATCCTCTGTTAGACCGCCTTGTTAAGGGCACTTTAAAAGCCTGTTCTGAGCGCAGTCGAAGGATGTCGAAAGTGACCTGTTTATAAAGTAGCTTTATCCGCTGAGGGCGATCGAAGGCATCTTTATACTTTCTTTGAAACGTTCTGCCTCTGGATATGCAAAGGCACTCGCTCCACCCTTCATGTAACCTTAGTTTTGATTGCAATGACTGAGAATTCTTCCAACACTCCACGCCGACGCGTTCTTAGCGGCATGCGTCCCACTGGCCGTCTGCACCTGGGCAATTACATGGGTGCGCTCTACAACTGGGTCAAACTCCAGCATGAGTACGACTGTTTCTTCTTTATCGCCGATTGGCACGCCCTGACCACCGATTATGCCGATCCGCGCAAGGTGCTCGAAAACGTCCGCGAGGTAGCGCTCGATTTTCTCTCGGCCGGACTTGACCCAGGCAAGTGCACCATCTTTGTACAGTCGCATGTGCACCAACATGCCGAGTTGAACCTTCTCTTCGGTATGTTTACTCCACTCGGCTGGCTGGAGCGCGTCCCAACCTACAAAGATCAGCAGGAGCAGTTGCGCGAGAAGGATCTGAATACCTACGGGTTTCTTGGTTACCCGCTGCTACAAGCGGCAGATATTCTGCTCTATCGACCGGATTTCGTTCCCGTGGGGCAGGATCAGGTGGCGCACGTCGAATTGACCCGCGAAATGGCCCGCCGCTTCAACCAGCTCTACGCGTCGCGCTCCACACCAGCAGTTGTGCATGCCCACACCGACAAAGAGCGACTGGCCGCAGAGGTCTCACAGAACGACATTGCCGAGGAGCTCCTGCCCGAACCTAAAGTTCTGCTGACGCCGAGCCCAAAGCTGCCCGGAACCGATGGCCGCAAGATGTCCAAGAGCTACAAAAACACCATCTTGCTCGCCGACCCCGAACTGGAGGTTCGCGCCAAGCTTAAGACCATGGTCACCGATCCGGCGCGTATTCGCCGCACTGATCCTGGTAATCCTGACATCTGCCCGGTCTTTGATTTGCACAAAGTTTTCTCTCCGGAAGAGATTCAGCAGCAGGCACGCACAGGCTGCACCACGGCTGGGATCGGCTGTATTCAGTGCAAAGGATGGCTCGCCGATAATGTGGTCAAGGCGCTTGCTCCCATTCAGGAGCGCCGCAGTCATTTTGAGTCACACCCGGAAGAGGTAGACTCTATCCTCAAAGCCGGAGCTGAACGCGCCTCGGGCTTCGCCTCGAAGACAATGCAGCCTGTGTTGAAAGCCGTAGGCCTCCGCTAACAATATGTCCGACGAGACCCTCCATCCCGAAGTCACTCCTGTAGCGGAGAACACGCCTGTTCCCGAGGCACAGGAACCTTTTGCATTGCGGCCGCAGCCGGTTCCACCCGCTCCGCCAGAGCCGAAGCGCCCTTCTGCGGCCAAAGAAGAGGCCTCGCAGTCGCCGTTCTCTGTCACAGTAGGCCAGGTTTACGACGGGCCGCTCGATCTTCTGCTCGACCTGATTCGCAAGCAGAACATCGACATCTACGACATTCCTATCGCCCGAATCACCAGCCAATTTCTGGACTACACGCACCAGTTGCAGCAGACTGATGTGGACGCGGCAGGCGAATTCATCTACATGGCCTCATTGCTGATTCACATCAAATCGAAGATGCTGCTGCCACGCGACCCCAGCGATGTGGCCGGTGGAGAAGCCGAAGACCCACGCCGCGAACTGGTAGAACGCCTGCTGGAGCACGAGCGATTCAAGGCAGCCGCACAAATGCTGATGCAGAAGCAGCAGATCGAAGAGGCCACCTGGTCCAATCCAGGCATCCGCGAGTTCAAGGATGACGCCGGCGCCGAACGCGAGATCGCCGCCGATACGGTGGACCTGGTCCGCGTCTTCCAGGACATCCTGAGCCGCATGCGCGAGCGGCCCATGCTCAACGTTGATGAGGAGTCGGTGACCGTGGCCCAGATGATCGACTACGTAAAGCGCCGCCTGCTGATGGAAGACCGGCCCATGAGCCTACGCCGCCTGCTGCACAATACCCACACCGAGCGGGCGCTGATCTGCATGTTTCTCGCCATGCTGGAGCTGGTGCGCCTGCAAGCCGTTCTGCTGCATCAGCCAGTTCAGCAGGGCGACATTCTGATCAAAAAGACAAGCAACTTCGATACCGTCTTTGCCGACCAGCAGCAGGCACGTGACGACTGGAAATAGCCGCAAGTTCTTCCATTTCAATCAGAAGAATTTCTTCGCGAACCACACATTACATCGACGTGTGCGGCAACTTACCCGGTTTCCCCGGCATCCTTTTCCATACAGCTTCCATCCTCCCGGCGATGGAGCGTGAATGTCAGCGCAAAACTCCCTTTTTCTGTCCTCCGTGCGCCAACGGAGATGATGCATTTTCCTCTGCTTTGGATTGGGCCCCACCTAGAGACCGTCTGGTCTCGAAGAGGATATTGGACGAGCTCGAGGCTCGCCCCCGAATCCAACTGG
Organism: Edaphobacter sp.; assembly: GCA_035656355.1. Lineage (GTDB taxonomy): Bacteria > Acidobacteriota > Terriglobia > Terriglobales > Acidobacteriaceae > Edaphobacter. Next base: position 23,039 of record DASRSR010000038.1, on the reverse strand, counting down.
AGCGAAGCTCGGTTGCTCCCTCGCCGAAAGGACCCGAATATGCGCAGGCTCGCACGTCTTGTCGCCCTGTCTCTGGCCGTTCCTTTTCTGTGCTCGATGGCCCATGCCGCCACGATGTATGACTTCAGCGCCACCGGCACGCCGTATGGCAACATCACGCTCACGCTTCCGGCCTCACCCACCCCAGCTTCCTCTACCGGCACTTCGTTTGAGCTCTCCTCCGTTCCTTTGATCGTCGATGGAGACCCGGCAGTAGAGAATATCGATTTCTACACGCTGGCGGCAGGTGGCGGCGCAGGCGGCGCCGGTGCCCGCGTGAACGGCCCGCAGCTCTTTACCGGATCGACCTCCAACCCAACCTTCCTCACCGGGACCTTCTCTGTCTTCGTCAACGGAACCCTGCCCATCCAAGAGTTCACCCTGACCATCAGTCCTGCCGCATCCGCGGTTCCCGAGCCGTCGAGCTTGTTCCTGCTGGGCACCGGCCTGATTGGCGCCTGTGGCATGTTGAGAAGGCGGATCAGCGGCAAGCTGCTGAGCTAAGCAATTCTCCCTCAGGTGGAGTGCTTTTTCGTCTTGAGGGCCGAAGGCTCGCAACATATTAGCTGGGGCGATCCAATCCGGACAGCTTTGCTGGCAGGATTGCGAGCCCCAGGTTAATAATTGCCAAGAGAATGGAGCGCTGAAAGCGCGACCCATCCGAAAGCCACTCTTTAGCGTTTCAAACGCATTATCCAAAGCTCGCGCGCTTGACCTTTTGCCTGAAATCTTCGCCTTGCATCTCGACGACAACGCACATCTCCTGCAGACGAGACCGCATGCGTTCGCCAATGCGATCACCCAGGCTTTCTTCGCGTGCTGCAGCCCGTGCTCCGGTTTCTGTACCCAATGGCGCGACGTTGGCGTAGTTCGTGGTGATGATGGTCGTCCGGCGATCGTTATAGCGCGTGTTCAGAATATGCGCCACCGTGTCCCATACCCAGTCGGTCGGCTTCGAGGCGCCAAGTTCGTCTAATACCAGTACTTCGGCCTCAAATACCGGAGCCAGAATCTCCAGCTCGGTAGCAGCCACCTGGCGGTTGTAGCTGTTCTGCACCTGTTTCAGCAGGTCGCGATAGTCATAAAAGAGACCAGTTGCCCCTCGTTCGGTGACCAGGGCCTGCAGTATCCCAACAGCAAGATGCGTTTTGCCCACGCCGATGGACCCGGTAAGCAGCAGCCCGGTTCCTGCCGTCTCCAGCGGATAGCCTTCCACAAACTTCCGCGCCCGCAGATGCGCTGCCGCCAGCGTGCGATGCGACGAAGGAAAGCTGGTCTCGTAGTTCTCCAGCGTGCAGTGTTCATAGCGCCGGGGAATACTAGCGCGCTCCAGCATACGCGCAGCTCTTTGCTGTGCGCGGCACTTGCAGTCCCTTACAAATCGCCGTCCGTCCTGCTGGACTACCTCCAGACCGGACCCTTCACATATCGGACAAATCTCATTCATGGCCGTACCTTAGTATGGCAGCACCTGAATCCAATTGCCCCCTGTGCGAATCCAAGCTACACTGAGGAAAGCGCCCCGCAGGCCAGAAGGACAAGCCTGCCCGCGTCGCGACAGGCATTCAATGTGACGTGAGCACACCGTTCGCAAGTGAACCGCGACCCGGAGACCGCAAATCAGCAATTTAAGCCAAAGGATAAGATTCATGCCAAAGCAAGGAATTCACCCGAACTACGAAACCATTACCGTCAAGTGCGCCTGCGGGAACCACTTTGAGACTCGCTCCACGCACAAGGGCGACATCGTTCTTGAAATCTGCTCCAACTGCCACCCGTTCTTTACCGGCAAGCAGAAGCTGGTTGACACCGCCGGCCGCGTCGAGCGCTTCCGCCGCAAGTTTGCCAAATCGGACGCCGGCAAGGCTGCAGCCGCAGCGAAATAAGCGGAGCCAACTCCAGGGAAGGCCTCCGCTCTGCGGGGGCCTTTTCCATGATGTCGAAGCAGGCCACTATGAATCTTCGCCAGCAACTCGCAGCAGATCTTGCCAAACAAATCTCCGGCACGACCGCCGGAACCGACTTTGGGCACGGTTGTCTGATGGTGGACAACAAGATCTTCGCTTTCACCCGGCCCGATGAAAGCGCGGCCCTGAAGCTGCCCGAAACGCGAATTGCAGAACTGATCGCCAACGGCGAGATTCGCCACCTCACCATGGGAAAACGCACGATGCGCGAGTGGGTTGTGGTTCCCGATATCGCTGCTCCGGGCAACCTGGACCTGCTACGCGAAGCCAAGGCGTATGTCGCCTCGCTGCCCAAAGAGGGCCAGCGCAAGCGGACGAAGAAGCCATCAAAGAAAGCGGCAAAGAAGACCGCCAAAAAGGCAGCCAGCAAAGCATCGAAGAAAGCCGTAAAGTCACGATGAAGAAGCGCTACACACTCGAGCAGAAGCGATGGGACTCGCCGGTAGAACATGCGATGCCCGCCGAGGCTCGTGTGCCTGCAAGCTTCTCCATCGGCAACGTCAAGATTGCGCCGGCAACTGTGCTTGCACCCATGGCCGGTGTGACCGACACCGTCTTTCGCCGCTTTATCAAGAACGCCAGCCAGTTCAGCGCACACTCCGGCAGCGCAGATGTCGAGCAGACGACCAGCAATCAGCAATCCGGCTGCGGCCTGATTATGACCGAGTTCACCTCGGCTGACGGCCTCTCGCGGATGCGTGAGACCAAGCGCAAGCGTTACCTCACCTACTACGACGACGAGCACCCTATTTCGGCGCAACTCTTTGGCTCCAACCCGGAAACCCTCGCCGAGTCCGCCCGCATCGTGCAGGACGCCGGTTTCGACATCGTGGACCTCAACCTGGGCTGCCCAGCCAAGCGCGTCGTCGCCTGCAACGGCGGCTCCGGCCTGCTGCGTGACCTGCCGCAGATTGGGCGCATATTCAAGGCCATCCGCGCTGCCGTCACAATTCCCTTCACGGTAAAGTTCCGCATCGGCTGGAACGATGCTCATATCGTCTGCGTCGATCTGGCGAAGCTCGCGGAAGACTGCGGCCTGAACGCCGCTGCGCTGCACGCACGCACCCGCGAGGACGGCTATACCGGCCAGGCGCGCTGGGAGTACATCGCCGCCTGCAAGGACGCGGTGAAGATTCCCGTCATCGGCAACGGCGACATTCGCTCGCCTGAAGACGCCGCCGCCATGGTCGAGGCCACGGGCTGTGACGCCGTGATGATCGGTCGCACCGCACCGTCGAATCCATGGATCTTCCGCCAGATTGCGCAGTACACCGCATCGAAGGAAGCGACCGGCGTCGGCGTCTACGACAAGCCAACCAACGAAGACCGTTATCGCATGATCCGCACCTACTTCCAGATGATGGTCGATGAGATTGCTCTGGAAGAGCAGGCCGAGGCCGCACGTGCTGCTGCCATCACCGCCTCCGGCCAGATCGCCCGCGAGCAGCGCCACCGCGACTGTGTCGGCAAGATGAAGCAGTTCGCAAGCTGGTTCACACATGGCGTTCCCGGCGGCTCCGCGCTGCGCAAGCAGATCTTCGAATCGAAGAATGGAGCGGCGGTACTCGACGCTGTGGAGCAGTTTTTTGAAGCGACGACAGCCCTTTCACTGGAGGACGGCGAAAATATCTCCGCAGCTGAGTCTTCCCAAAGCCTTGCTTCGGTAGCATACTGTGACTGCTAAATTACACGATCCTCAAAGGGCAACTCCCATGAAGAAGGATTTGATCTTGATGTGCCTAGAGCTTGATGTTGCTCATCCCTAATCTGTGAGAGGTGGTGGATGGCTCGGACTACCGAAAAAGAAGAAGCTAGATTCATTAACTATCTACGAGATAAGCAAAAGAACATCCTCCCTCCCGACATCATAAGAAATGATAGGGAGGTCGATGATGTTTTGTGGAACGGATCGACCAACGCTTCGCGGATTCAACGAGTTGGAATGTTTGTGATCGGCACTGTTCTATTTTGCATGAGCTCAGTAATGGCATGCACTTCATTTGAAAGGAGTGATTGGCTTGGGCTGATCATTGTGAGCTCTATAGCGGGTGCAGGACTGCGGATTATCTATAAGAGCTTCGTCAAGCGTAAAACCAGACAAAGTAGATAACGGCTTTATTACATCTACTTCCGTCGAGTTGAAATCGATGTAGACAATTGGCACTTGCTATAACACGTCGAACAATTGGTCCGCTCTGGAAATAAGTTTCTAACCGCTATACTTGCCTGAGGATGCAGAAGAAGCCAGCGAAGACGCCGCGGTGGGCAAGAGGTCTTGCTATCTCTGTTCTCACCGGACTTGGGATTGGCATCCTCACCATCATTATCTCCGCGTTCTTCTTCTATCGGCATTACGCCGCCGAGTATCCCACCGACACACAAAACCTGCTTAGCGCGCTCACCTCAGCCATTGTTATCGGAATTGGCGTAGGCGCATTTGCCGCTATCGCAACTGGTTGTGGATATCTGCTTTCTGGTCTGCTCAAGCCGGGCGGAACGTCGAACCAACAGGTAGACAATCCGGAGCAGACAGACAAAACTTCGGACAAGTAAAAGCAAAGGCCGCGAGCAATTCTGCCCGCGGCCCTTCGTTAAGGGCACGGCTTTAGCCGTGCCGTAAGTAACTTGCTTTCAAGGGGGCTTTAGCCCCTGAGTACGTTTTTAGTCCAGGGGCTTTTCAGTCCTCCAAACCTCTTCTACAGCTTGCCCAACTCCACCAGCCGCACGCTCGCGATTGCCTCTACCTTCCGCAGAGCCTCAACCGCAGCATTGGCCGAGGCTGCACTGGGAACATCGATCTGCACCACGGCAAGCGCCTGTCCCTGGGGCACGCGCTTGGACCGGCTCGTTCCATTCGACCGCCCCAGAGCGAAATTCGCGATGTTGATCTGGTGCTCACCGAGAATCGAACCGATGCGGCCAACCACGCCCGGAACATCATGATTGCGGATCGAAACCAGCGTTCCGTTCAACGGTGCTTCGATGTCGATGCCATCGTGCGTCAGCAGGCGGGGAGAAGTGCCATGCAGCACCGTCGCCGACGCGCTCGTCTCACCCTCAGAGGAGTGCAGCACCAGCTTCAGTACGCTGCCCGCGCCGCCGTTAGTGAACTCCTTCTTGTCCTCCTGAATCCGGATGCCGCGCTCACCAACAATCGCTGCTGCATTGATGCGATTGACGCCTTCTTCCTCAGCAAAGATTCCTGCAATGGCGGCATTGCGAATCAGGTCTGTCTTGCCCTGCGCGATGCGGCCGGTATAGGTGATCTGAATGTTCTCAAGATTGCCCGGCGTTGCGTGCGCGAGGAAGTGGCCAAGACGCTCGGCCATCTCGATGAAGGGTGCCACTTCGAGATATTCCTCGTGCGAGAGACTGGGCAGGTTAACAGCGTTCTGAACGACACCGAGTTTCAGATAGTCGCGCACCTGCATGGCAAGCTGAATGCCAATTGCCTCCTGCGCCTCGTCAGTCGAACCGGCGATGTGCGGCGAGAGGATGACGTTATCGAGATTATGAAAGACCGATTCCTTCGCCGGCTCGTTGCGGAAGACATCGAGTGCTGCACCGGCGACTTTACCGGATTTGAGTGCATCGGCGAGTGCCTCTTCGACGATCAGTTCGCCACGCGCGCAGTTGATGATACGCACACCCTTCTTCATGATGGCCAGCGAAGTGGCGTTGATCAAGCCCTCAGTTTGTGAGGTAAGGCCGACGTGCAGCGTAAGATAGTCGGACTCTTTGAAGATTTCGTCGATGGGAACCAGGGTGACGTCGTTTTCGCGAGCAACAACCGGCGCGATAAAGGGATCGTAGCCGATGAGGTTCATGCCAAAGGCTTTGGCGCGGCGTGCAACCTCAAGGCCGACACGGCCAAGGCCAATAATGCCCAGCGTCTTGCCGCGCAGTTCCTGCCCCTGCAGCGATTTCTTCTCCCACTTGCCGGCGTGCATGGTGGCATTGGCGCGTGGAACCGAGCGCGCCATCGAGACCATAAGGCCAAGCGTCAGCTCGGCGACGGCGACAGCGTTGGCGCCTGGTGTATTCATAACGACGATGCCGCGATGCGTCGCTGCAGGGGTGTCGATGTTATCGACGCCGACGCCGGCACGGCCAATGACGCGCAGCTTTGGCGCGGACTCAAGCAGGGCGGAATCGACCTGCACAGCGGAGCGGACGACCAAAGCGTCGGCATCGGCCAGTTCAGCGGCAAGCCCGTTTTTAATCTGATCGTGCGTGACTACATTCCAGCCAGGCTCCTGCTGGAAGACAGCCAGGGTAGCGGGAGAGACTTTTTCAGCGAGAACAATCTTCATAGGGACTTCTTATTCCTCTTAAAAAGGGCCGCACCATTGCGGCAGGAGATGGAAGAACGAAGAGCTGCGTGAGTCTCTAGTGTAATTGGGATTGCTCTGACAGGTCGGATCGCGATGGACTTCCGATGAACAAAGCCGCAATTTGGCAAAGAAATGCCGCCCGCAAAACCCTCTCAATAAAATTAGGACTTTTGGCAACTCTCGATGCTAAACGTGGTACTTAAGGCCTAAAGAATGAATACTTTGGACTTTAAGCATGGGGGAGGAGGGGCACTTATTGCCTTGTTAAAGCCAGGTGCCTGTCAGTGGACAACCCGAAAATTGAGATTGAGTATTCTGGCCAGCTTCGATAGCTGAGATGTGACGTTCCCCACCCCAATAGCGCAATGATGCGCTGGGCCATGGGCACTCCACGTCTCGACGAATTCTCGAGCGCCCAGCCGAAAACGATATCGGCTGTTCGTATTCCCGATCTCCAACACATCGCCCGGAACGCTTTCCGCAGGAGCGGCGAGCAGGAAAAATCCACGCTCGCGATCTTCGACAACTGAGAGAAGCGTAACCAAACCATGCTTGACAGACATCTCGACAGAAAGGCCACTCCCAACCTTGCCGTGGTAGACCTGCAGAGGACGTAACTTGATCCTGTCCTGAGCAATACCTACGTGTCCTGGGCCATCATGTCCCATCAATACAAGGTCAGCATCGAAATCCATTGCATAGTATTCCGTGAATGATCCGCCAACGCCAAACAGATCGAGAATCTTCATTGCGATGACGTTTTTCACTTCGTATTCGCCTGCAACTGGTACTCCGTTACCGGTCAGCATGGACGCTCCAGGAATGATGGAGCTCATCACATTCTCATTCTCAGAAATGCCGGTCCCTTTGTAGTAGTACGCGATCATATCCAAATCGTGACGCTTTACCAGATTGTCCAGCGCAACTGCCGTGGTCGCTGCGCGCTCCAGTTCGTGCGGATCGCATCCTGATTCAATATCGAAAAATTCCTGAAACTGCTTCAGCTTTTCCCGCTTCGAAGCTTCATCGACTTCGCGATATAACTGACTGAGTTCATCCACTTCAAGCTGCTCAACATGGATACCAAAACGCCCGCTTACCTGTACCAGATCAGTCGCAACATCAAGCATTCCGCTGTAATAGTGTCCAAGCAATCCAAGCCTGCTGTGGCTAAGCGTTTTGGCGATTGCCGCAGCCTGAAGCCACTCGTCAATCTCTGTCCAACACACAGTATCGTCGTGGAGCACACCCGTAACCTGGAAGACAGGCATATCGAGGCGCTGCATTACATTGACGATCTCCGGCACAGGACATGCACTACAGTAAGCAAGCCATTCACCGGTCATCGCCGTGCGGTTTTCCATCTGGTTGAATTTTGCATAGTCGATAGCTGCTGCTGGTTGCAGATTCAGCAGGAGAACCGGCACCTTTGCGCGCAGCAGAACGGGCAGTACTGTCGATGAGAGCGTGTACGTAGTTATATAGACCAGCAGAATATCGATGTCGTTCTCTCGGCAAAGATGTCCGGCGGCAATCGCACGCTCGTGCGAGTCAACAAGTCCAAGGTTCACCAAGACGCGCTGCGGTCCACTGATCTTCGCTTCCGCCTCGTCGAGATACCCGCGCAGCCTTGCTTCCAGTCCTTCAAACTGATTCCAATATTCTTTTAGCCCCACACCGAGTAGGCCAATTCGCAACAACTTATAGGCATCCTTCATTCTTCAACGCTCTTTCCAGGCATGTAGAAGACCTCCTGCATCAGAGTGAGCCCTTTGTCCGACATCGGACCGCCATTGGGTTCAAAGATTGGTTCCATCATCTTTTGCCAACGCTGATTGGCTTCACTGGCATTCATGGCAGCAACAAACGAGTCCCAGTCAGGCACGCGAAGGTAAAGAAAAAGCTGAGTACCGTGACGAAAGATCGAATACTCGGAGGCACCAGCCTGCTCCAAATCCCGGATCAACTCTGGCCATACCTGACGATGTACCGCATCGTATTCTTCAATCTTCTCCGGTCGTATCCGAAGCTGAAAGGCGACCCGCTGCATATGATGTGAACCTCTTCCAGTTTTTATTGCAGATTGGCCACCGCAACTGCGAATGGAGACAGATGAATTGTTGCGCTGCTAATCTGCGTGACTTTTGCAGGCCCTTCACCGCTCGCCTCATCCACAGTTGCCAGCGTACCGCGAATCTCGTCTGCTGGCAGTTTGATGTCGATCTCGCGATTTCGACGATTGACCAGCAGAAGCTTCCGACCTGACTTTGTAAGAAACGCCTGCGCAGTGACAGGGCCGTTGGTATCCGTCTTTACAAGTTGATCGCCAGGATGAAAATTGTCCTTGATTAACTTGAGCACCCAATACCTTGCATTCGGCCTTCCGTTTTTCCAGTCGATCATCGTAACGCTTGGAAATTGCGAGGGGTAGCCGACAAGCTGTGACTCTCCAATTACATCAATTCCCTGTTGCGCAAGACCGACATAAAGATAAGCATAGAGCGCTCCGGCAGCGTTCCAGTAGAGCGTAGGGATAGCTATCTTCGCATCGTCGGGACGATTGTCCGTAGGCAGAATGACTCCAAGCTCATCTGTATCTGTCTTCGTTTCGGGCGAGAGCCGCTTGCGAATCTGTTCAATATATTTCACCGTCGTGAGGAAACGGTTGGCCTGATCGAAGAAAGTGTATTGCCAGTCATCGATAGTCTGGTCCTCACTGGGCGTGGCATAGAAATGGTAAGAAATGTAGTCGAGCGGAATACCAGGCTTGTGATGAGCGTGGTTCAGGAAGTATTCGAAGAACTCCGGATTATCGGAAGGCGCAGCGAGCGCCAGACCAACGAATTTTGTCTGCGGACTTACCTGGTGAACTGCATGGACGATTGCATCGTATCGCGCCGTATATTGCTCAGGAGTCATATGATGCTCGGCTTCCACTTCATTGAGCACCTCCCAATAAGGAAAAGTGTAGTGATAGCCTGACGTGTGCACCTTGCCGTTTTCGTCGGTAAAGGCTCCCTTTGTGTACCAGCTCACCAGCCGCGCGTAATAGTCGCCCAACGTCTTACCTGAAGGGTCTACCAGTTCCGTTCCCTGGGTATAGTGCCAATCTACCTGGTTTGGATCGCTCGGATAAGTAACCGGCTTTGGCGTTTTGAATAACCATGCTGGAATCGTGCTGAAATTCATGATGGTGGAATGTCCCGCAGTGGAATCCAGAAAAGCCTTCGTAATTGGATCGATCAGCGAAAAATTCCATGAGGTGCCTGACGACGTAGGCGGCTCAAGCTCGGCCACTCCTAACTTTGGATACGGCAACCAGGGCACATAACGAACATAGTCTGCGCCGAGATCTTTCACCGCGGTGAAAGCCGCATTGACAATGGGCGAACCGGGACGCAGCATCGGATTGACCACGACCTGCAGTGTTGGCGTCGAGCGGCTAACCCGCACCGTGTTCTTCCATTGAATGGAAACTTTGGTTGACTGGTTCGCCTGCTCGGCTAATGTATAGGTTGCTCCACTAAGCACAAGCCCACAAACAGCAACAAAGCCGAACCACTTGCGTGCTATTCTCTGCAGCTTTCTTTCACCGCTCATGTCACCTTCTTTCCAGATTTTCCGCTATTCCGGATTCCGCTCGGTATCGAATATCTTTATCTCTACATCTGACACCATCAATCTAGTGACCACAAAAATAACACTGCTCCTGCAACTATGCCTTCGCAAACTTCAGCTTTTCGGCAATGCTCGATGGTAATTGGATTAAGGTTATTCGGAGGACCTTTGTAGTGCTCCTGTACGCCCAAAGCCTCGCATAGGGTTCTTCCATTGTGATATATCAGTGTATGTCACCTATGACAAAGGTCATCAAACCCTTTGTTGCACGGCCTAGTTGTATAAAGATGGGTATTCAATTCTGGGAATGGTTGCTCCATGAGCGTAATTGATTGGCTTGCGATCGCCGCATATTTTGCGCTCATGATTGCAGTCGGCGTTTACATCCGCCGACGCGTCAAGAATGCGCGCGATTTCTTTACCGCGGGCGGAAAAATGCCGTGGTGGCTTTCCGGAATCTCTCATCACATGTCGGGGTACAGTTCCGCCGTATTTGTTGCCTATGCGGCAATTGCCTATACGGATGGCCTGAGCATCTATATCTGGTGGGCTTGTACGATCGTAATCTCATTGGTTATTGGATCATTTATCTTTGCTCCCCGATGGGTCCGACTTCGACAAAAGACTGGTATGATTTCGCCGCTTGAGTACCTCGCGGCCCGCTATAACGTTCCAACTCAGCAATGCCTGGCAATCAGCGGTTCATTTTTAAAGATTTTCGATGTCGGCGCAAAATGGACGGCATCAGCAGTGCTTCTTCAGGTATTTGCTGGCGTGGATCCGGTCTGGGGCATTCTCCTTACAGGAGGCGTGACACTGATTTACTCGGTCATGGGAGGCTTGTGGGCAGATGCGGCTACCGATTTAAGTCAGTTCATCATCCAGTTCATATCGGGAACGGTTATGTTCGTGGTTGTGCTCGCGCATTTAGGAGGCGTTTCTTCACTCTGGACTTTGTGGCAGAGGCTTCCAGCCGGTCACAGCGATTTGTTTCACGGACGTTATACAGCATCGTTTGCAGCAATGTTTCTACTCATCAATTTCCTTTCGTACAACGGCGGCACATGGAGCCTGGCACAACGCTTTCTGGCATCGCCAGATGAAAAGTCTGCGCGTCGATCTGCCTTGCTTTCTGCCGCGCTGTATCTGTTTTGGCCGCTTGTGCTCTTTTATCCAATGTGGGCTGCCCCCTTACTTCTTCCAAACTTGGCCGACCCATCACAAAGCTATTCATTGATAGCCCAGCAACTACTCCCTCGTGGTCTCGTTGGACTCGTTCTTGCGGGATTGTTTGCGCATACGATGGCCATGACCTCGTCCGATGCAAATGCCGTCGCTGCGGTAGCAGTACGCGACATCGCTCCTAAGCTTCTTCCAGGAAGCTGGACTTGCGATGAGAAGAAGCAGCTATTCGTAGCCCGTATTTTCACGCTTAGCTTTCTGATAGGAAGCATGGGAATCGCGTTTTTATCCAGTCGAATGGGAGGCGTATTAGGGTTGTTGCTGCTCTGGTACGGCGCTCTCGTTGGCCCCATCGCTATTCCGATGCTGCTAGGTATGCTGCCGGCCTTTGGGAGTTTTGGCCCCTCGGCAGCGCTGGCCTCCTGGATCACGGGGATAGTTACTTTTTGCGCTACGAAGTTGTTCCACAGTGCAATGCCAGCGGATGATACCAGTAATTTTGCCGTCTCCGTTGGTGGACCAGCAATTATGGCTCTTATCGCTTTTCTCGTTGTGGGCTTATTGAATCCAGATAAGAAACTTCGCGGTAAGGAGCTTTTAGCCGGTTTATGAATTTTGGAAAAGGAATAACGAAATAAAATGACCACCGCTTTAAAGGATCGTGTTCACATTGAACCTTCAAGAGAAAGCATGGGCGCTCTTGCCGCTTCCCACATAGCTTCTGAAATCCGGAAGCTATTGAAATCACAAGATCATGTGCGAATCATCTTTGCAGCGGCTCCAAGTCAGAGCGAAATGCTGAGTGCATTAGCCAACGAACCCGACGTGGATTGGAAGCGGGTTGAGGCATTCCATATGGATGAATATATCGGGCTGCCGGAAGGAGCACGACAGAGCTTTGGTGTATGGCTCAAACACCACTTTTTTGATCGAGTTCCTTTGGGCAAAGTCGCTCTGATAGAGCCAGGTACTGCACCGGAACAATGTGCCATGAAGTATTCGGCTGCATTGTCATCGGAGCCAATCGATATTGTTTGCATGGGAATTGGCGTTAATGGACATATTGCCTTCAATGATCCGCCGGCAGATTTCAATGATCCTGCCGACGTAAAAATTGTCAGACTTGATGGCGTGAGCCGTCAGCAGCAGGTTGATGAAGGCCTTTTTGATGCGCTCGCAGAGGTTCCGACTCATGCAATCACATTGACCATTCCACGGCTCTTACGAGTGGGCAAGATTTTCTGCTGCGCACCGGGGCATCTTAAGATGAGGGCGGTAGCAGAGGCGCTCGAAGGTCCGCTTAGTCCAAATGTTCCAGCTTCCATCTTGCAGGAACAGCCAAATTGCCAGATTTATCTGGATTACGAATCGGCGGCAGGCCTGCAATTGTACACAAGATCGACGGAGAATTAAGGTAAATGCTCACGATCCACGGTAGAGATCCCGCCTCATTAAAGGTGTTGGAAGTCCGCACGGAGGATGGCCTTATTACTGAGGTTCGTCCATCGGATGCTTCCGCTGATCTATGGCTGGCGCCAGGTTTTGTGGACCTTCAGGTGAATGGATACGGAGGTATTGATCTAAACGATGTTAGTTGTACCCCAAGCGATATCTTGCGGTTGTCACAACAACTAGCCACTCTAGGCACTACGACATTCATTCCTACGATCATCACCGCTTCATCGCAGAAGATTGAACACCTACTTCGAACTATCCGCACAGCACGCGAGGAGTTTCCTTTTGTTTATCATGCCGTTCCCTGGGTACATCTCGAAGGTCCGAGTATTTCCCCATTAGAAGGCTTTTGCGGCGCGCATGAGGTTGAATTCGTGCATGCGCCTTCTTTGAGTGAGTTCGACCACTGGCAAACCGTGTCTGGTGGCCTTGTGAGAATGGTTACTCTTTCTCCCCACTGGGAGGAATCCGCTGAATTCATCCGTTCATTGCGAAAGTGTGACGTGTTGGTGTCGATAGGCCACACACATGCCACACGAGATCAAATACGCTGCGCCGTAGATGCTGGTGCTTCTCTGTCTACTCATCTGGGAAATGGCATAGCGTTAACTCTGCCGCGTCATGACAATCCCATCTGGCCGCAATTAAGCGATGAGCGTCTGAAAAAGATGTTTATCGCCGATGGTATTCATCTGCCAGGGGATGTTCTTCGTGCCATGCTCCGGGCAACCGGCAAAGAGCACTCCATCCTTGTATCGGATTCTGTCGCCCTGGCGGGCAGCCCTGCCGGGAGCTACCGAACGAACGTTGGCAGCTTTGTAACGGTCAGTCCCGATGGGTCGATCAGGCTGAAAGGCTCACAGTTATTGGCTGGCTCAGGTATTGCTCTGAAAGATGCAATAGCGCGCGCTGTGGCTATTGGCGGGGTTTCTTTAGGAGAAGCAATCCAATTTGCTACAGAAAATCCTGGCCAATTTGCCGCTCGCCGGGGCCGTCTGGAGCCAGGCTCTCCGGCAGACCTCGTTCGTTTTCGTTGGAACCCTGGAGATCAGAGCTTAAATATTGAAGATGTTCTGGTAATGGGTAATCGTATATCCGCTTAAATAACCGGAGGAAAAGTTTATGCATCCGAGGCCATTCTTATCTCGCTATATTCGTCACACATTGCTTCTCTTGCTTGCTCTCTGCCTCGTTTCTTCGGGGCTCTACTCATTTGCCTCGGAACATACTCTTTCCATCATTCCGGCGCCTGAGAAGGTGAATTATGGCCAAGGTGAGCTGAACATCTCTCACGGCCTATCGATTGAGCGCACGAGCGATGAGAATGCTGAATTTGCCGCAAGCTATCTCAATGAACTATTGAAGAAGACACATACAGTTACAGTAAGTAGTGGAGCATCTGCGGCACCGAAGGTAATTTTTCTTCATCGTCAGCCAGAAGGCAGCCCAGATGAAAGCTATCAGTTAACCATCACCTCATCCGGAATTGAGATTTCAGCTAGCAGTCGCGCCGGATATCTTTATGGCGTGGTTACGCTTTGGCAGATTCTTTCCGATCACCTTCAGACCATCCCGGTAGTTCAGATCAATGACAAGCCACGATTTAAATGGAGAGGCTTTATGTTGGATTCCGCGCGTCATATTCAGAGCGAGGAATTCATATTAAAGCTGCTGGACTATATGGCATTGCATAAGCTGAATGTGCTCCATTGGCACCTGGTCGATGATCAAGGATGGCGAATTGAGATCAAGCGCTACCCAAAACTAACATCGGTGGGAGCATGGAGGCCGCAAACTATGCCTCCGTATCAGTCTCATGTTCAAGGCTCCTACGGCGGCTACTTTACTCAGGAACAAATCAAACAAATCGTTGCGTATGCTGCAAAACGTAATATCACCGTCGTTCCGGAGATTGAGATGCCGGGGCACTCCTCGGCTGCTATTGCTGCATATCCTGAACTCGGAAGCGCCCCTGAGCCACTCCACTCACCCCCGGCTGGTTGGGGGATTTTTCCGAATCTCTATAACGTCAATGACAGTACATTCACATTTCTGCAGAATGTACTTCTGGAAGTGATGGAACTTTTTCCCAGTCCTTACATTCACGTTGGCGGAGATGAAGCAATCAAAGATCAATGGAAAGCCAACCCAGCCGTTCAGGCGCGAATGCACGAGCTTGGTATCAATAACGAAGATCAGCTTCAAAGCTGGTTTACTGGTCGAATCGAAAAGTTCCTAAATGCACATGGCCGCAAAATGGTTGGGTGGGATGAGATCCTCGAAGGAGGATTGGCCCCGAACGCAACTGTAATGTCATGGAGAGGAACTAAGGGAGCAATAGCTGCGGCCAGGCAGGGCCATGACACCGTCTTAACTCCCAATCGGCCTCTTTATTTCAATTATCGTCAAAGCGATGCTGCAGATGAACCACCCGGACGTGTTCCGATGAACACGCTTCAGGATGTCTATCAATTCGATACTTTATCGTCGACTCTAACCCCCACTGAACAAGCTCATATCCTTGGAGTGGAGGCTTGTATATGGACCGAATATGTCATCACTCAGGACAGGGTGGAACACATGTTGTTTCCACGTTTAGCGGCGCTTTCCGAGGTAGCATGGTCCGATCCTTCCAATAAGAACTTTCATAATTTTCTAAGCCGATTGCCCGACGAACTGGAGCGAACTAAGAAACTTGGCCTGCATCCTGCAGAAAGTGTTTTTGAAGTTCGGGTCCATGCTGAACCTATTACCAATCCTGACCAAGCAACAATTGCCCTTTCAACTCAAGGCTCTTATGGAGAGATTCACTACACGTTAGATGGATCCGACGTAAAGCCCCGCTCTTCTCGATTCAATCAACCGATTCATATCTCCTTTCCAACAACTCTCAAGGCTCAAGCCTTTGATGGCGAGGTCCCGCTCGGCAATCCAATTACAAGAAGACTGACGCTGGAAGAGGTCCTGAGGCGAGACAGCCGCGAGCTAGATCAATGCACTGGAGGCGGCGGGATTCAATTGGAGCAAGACCCTCCTCGCAATCGAGAACGTCCTGTATTTCTGGTTAATTTCCAACAGCCATGCTGGATTTATCACAATGTGGAAATGCAATATATCCATAGCTTCAACGTGGGAGTCGGAAGCATTCCTTACATCTTCTATGGACCGTCAGAGGAGAAACATAAGTCACAACCTATGGGTACATTTGCACCCAGATTGGACATTCATCTCGATAGCTGCAAAGGTAACGTGATTAGTTCAATTTTTTTGGCAAAGGCAGTTCGAAAGGATGGCGTCACGGAATTAAAGGGAGAGAATATTTCTGCAATCAAGGGCAGCCATGACCTATGCTTCGAAATGCAGAATCCCGATCCAAAAACCGTTTGGTTACTGAATTACATTCAGCCTATTGCCGCTAAATAAGAAAAATGTCCCTGCAAATAATTTTGCAGGGACATTCCTTTCTCATCGCATTCTCTTCTTTATACTTTTCTCGCGCTTCGATTGATCTTGGCTGCGAGCCCTTTTAGTCGGTTTCTTATTTCCTTGAGAGCTATTGTTTTCGGCCATACTGGTCAATGAACTACGGCCGATAGGAGGAAGACTAACACTAAATTTCCTGGCGATGGCCTCTTGAATCTCGCTCATGCCAGTCCGAATGTGATTTCCCATAGATAATGCAGCTGCATTTGGATCATTTCCTGACACAATCTTTGCCAGCTTCGCATGCCACCCTGGCGGCATACGGGATTGGGCATTGATATCGAAGAGCCAGTTGAAGACCAAAAGTTGGTTCTTCTCCAGTAATTCGCAGAGAAGCGTGCTACCCGCGCAATGCGCGATCTGCATATGAAACTGAAGATGAAAGAATTGGAATTCATATTGTTCTGTCGCTTTGTTGGAGACTATCTGCGACTGCTCATCAAGCCGGACCGCCATTTCGATCAGGCTTTTTCTCTCCATATCGCTTGCGCGTTCGCTAAAAAGCCGAGCGCATTGTGTCTCCAATGCCTCCCGCAATATATAGCGCTCTCTTATATCGTTGGGCGTGGGAACTTTGACACGAGTACCTACGCGGGGGCGGCTTTCGAGAAGCCCTTCGCTCTCCAGGCGTTGTATAGCCTCAGCTACGGGCACTGGACTCATCCCGAATTCCTCTGCGAGCTGACGCCTGGAGATAAGTCCTCCCATCGGGATTTCTCCCTTAAGGATTTTCGTTCGAATGAGCAGATAGGCTCGGTGCGCCAGGCTGGCTCCAAATGAGGTTTCGTAATTTAGCACCATGGGGTAGAGTTTAATGCCTCAGCTAAGTGAACAGGCTTGTGGATTCCAAGTCGGCTGTCTTACCAGTATCACTATCAGAATCGATGGCCAGAGATGGATTTGTTCAGATTACACACTGCTGCACATCGATAAGTAAGTTTCCTTTTGGATGTAATAGGTCCTTCGTGCCTTGCATTCTCCAAGGAAAGCAGCTTATAGCTTTACAATGAGACTACCGTAGTTCACTGCAGGAGCGCTTTGATACTCAGCGCGACCGGAAACAGCGCTTACAAAATCTTAAATTAACTTAATATGGCGTGCGGCCACCCGTTGCTCCATAGACTTCGCCGGTTACATAACTGCTGTCATCCGAAGCAAGGAAAACAAATATCTTCGCCAGTTCGACCGGCTGAGCGGGACGTCCAAACTCCGTGTTATTGCCAAAGTTCCTGACTTTCTCCGGCGGCATAGTTGACGGAATCAGAGGCGTCCACACCGGTCCAGGCGCAACGGCATTAACACGGACTCCCTGCTTCATTGCAATCCCAGCAAAACTTTTGGTCATACTTAAGATTGCAGCTTTGGTAGCAGCATATGCCACTAATTGAGGGCTTGGATCGTAAGCCTGAATCGATGTTGTATTCAGGATGACACCTCCGGGCGGAAGGTGCTTCAGTGCTGCCTGGCTCAACAAAAATGTAGCAAATACATTGGTGCGAAAAGTGTGCTCAAGTTCCTGGACGGATAGATCTTCTATCTGCGCATGAGTCATCTGATAACCCGCATTGTTGACAACAATATCGAGATGCCCAAAAGTCTCCAGCGCAATAGAAATGAGTGAATTGATGGTTTGCAGTTCACGTACATCGCCCGGCGCTTTTACGACTCTGCCACCACCGCGCTCGATCACCGACGCAGTATCATCCGCATCTGCCTGTTCTTCTGGTAGAAACGAGATTACGACGTCTGCGCCTTCTTTCGAAAACGCAATTGCAACAGCACGACCAATTCCTGAGTCGCCCCCAGTGATGATCGCTACTCTCCCCTTTAGCCTGCCAGCGCCGTGGTAACTCGTTTCTCCATGGTCTGCTGGAGGATCCATTAAGGAAACGCTGCCAGGGTGACTCTGTGGCTGCTGTGGAAACGGAGGCCGGGGTCCTGCGTTACGCGGATCGCGAATTTCATTGTCCATCTTTGTCTCCTATTGAATAGTCTTCAATCCCTATCCCTGGCAGAACGATCATCGTTTGTGCGGGCCAGTTTGAAAGATCCGCAAACCGTGAAAGCATCGGCGATGCATACCAGAAAGTCATGGTCGTGCCATGCATTGTGAAGATCTGGTTGTAGGCTTCAGGCGACAGGACGTCAAGGTTCGAACGTGAAAGCTGAATGCGCATTAGCAGCGCTTCAATTCCGCCGATCAGCATCAATACAACTGCGGTTACAACATACCGAATACCCAGAGTTTTATGGTCGACCGTGGCAAACCATCCAATAGATGGGGTCTTGGGCCTCTCCCAAAGCGATGTGAGGCGTTCTTCGATAGCTACGTCGAGCCAGAACGCCCGCTCCCTTCAAAGGTGCTCACTAATTCCAAATGCAAGTTTTACGTGCCGTTAATATCCAGGGCACTCGATCGAACTTGTTCTTACGATTGATCCGTGACCACACAATGGCAAACAAGCGCGTCTTTTTCCTACCAACAAGTTTGCAGATGCAGCGGAGCACTAACATGTTGTCCCAAAGTAAAGAAATATCTCGCCAGGCGTGCTCCTCGGAAAGTTAGTCACGATT
Source organism: Edaphobacter sp. (assembly GCA_035656355.1). Lineage (GTDB taxonomy): Bacteria > Acidobacteriota > Terriglobia > Terriglobales > Acidobacteriaceae > Edaphobacter. The sequence goes on along the minus strand of DASRSR010000038.1, from coordinate 4,387 downwards.
CCGAAGTGATTCGCGGCGCAGCAATGCCGGAAGCAACAACAACGGTACACATCGAGCATTGTTTCAACCAGCTCAAATAGTTCCGCCGACTCATTAGCCGCTACTGCAATTAGCTCACAATACCGTATGAATAAATCATGTAACCGGCTTTAGTCGAAGCACTGCCGCTATTCTTGCCTCTAACCCTTCGGCCATCGCTTTAAGGCCAAGATCGTTCGGATGGGTACCGTCAACTAAGCTGTCTCCTTCGGAAGGCCCCAGCAGGTCGGTACCTTCAATCACTTGAAGATTCGTATCGCCAGCAACAATTCGCTGTGCGGCAACCTGCCTGATCAAGGCCCGCATTTCATCGAGCAGTGGGCGAGGGGCCCAGGATTCCATGCGCGCATCATAGATAGGAGTCATAAGAAGAATGGGAACCTGCGGGTGCGCTCTACGGATTGCGCCTATAAACGGATCGAACGCCTGTTTAAAAGATTCAAGGGTGGGATTGTTATGAGCAAAATCCAGAACGAACGCAGCGGCATCGAGGCTGGCAACGGTTTGGGCCATTTCAGGTTCGCCAATGCCATTGCCTGAAAATCCCAGGTTAACAAAGTCGATGTTGAGTGAGCGACCCAGGATAGCTTCGTAACTCATGCCAGGACGGCTTGCACAGCCTCCCTGAGTAATTGATGTTCCATAAAAAACAATTGGTTTTTTCAGTGCAAAAGAACTGGGAGACTTCACTTCCGCTCCTGCATCAATACCAATTCCAATCACTTTGACTGGCGCATAAAGGGGCAGGTAAAGCGTAAGCTCACGATCCACTCGCGGCTGATCTTTATAGTATGAGTGATACTGCACGAGGCCCGGCTTCGAATCGCGACTTGCAATAGCAGTACCCCAATAGGCGTTACGCAGATAAAGATCGACGCCGGTCTGGCCGAAGGCTTGCATGTTCGTCATGTTCGGAGCATGAGGATATTCGAGACGTATCGCCAGCGTGGTGGAGTTGGTAGTAAATCGGATTCGGCCTCCGCTTGGTTCTTGTGCCAGGTTCCAAACAGCCTTGCGGTAGCTGTCCTTCCTTTTAATTGGGAGGCGCGAAAGTTCGCCACCGTTTTCAGCAAACCAGGGAAGTCCGTCAACTTCGAGACGCGGGCTCGTAATGGGGAGCCATTGCAATGCCGGTGACTGAACATCAGGGGAGACAAGCAAAGGTTCGGCAAGAAGCTCCGGCGCCGCTATGGATATGACCATTCCTGACGCAGCCATGCCCAGGAGTTTTCTTCTGCTAATCATGCTTCACCTTTTTGACAGAGATCTCACATAATCGCTGTACATCTTGTCATAGCAAGATGTGAGATCGCGGAAGTCTGAATATTCGCTTGGTTTGACTTCGAACATAAATGGGCCGGAATAACCGGTATCGTTCAAAGCAGAAAGAATCGCCACCCAGTTGTTGACGCCTTTTCCGGAACACGGGAACCAATGTTCTTCCTGAATGCCCGTTCCATCCGATACGTGCAGGGTTTTTACCCTTTTGCCCAAGGCCCGGATTAACTGCTCTGGATGATTGATGTGATTCAGGTCAATCGCTGAATAAATATCGGCGGGAAGAAGGTTGAATGTCTCTACAATATCTTTCGTTCTTTGCATCAATACCATGTGCTTATCGCTTGCGTCATTCATATTCTCAAGCACCATGGTCGCGCCGATCGATTTCACAGCCGCATCCAGTTCCCTGGATGACTTGAGTAGTTGCTGCATCCTGAGTTGCTTCTCGTTCTTCGGAATAAAGAAGCTGGGATGAAATAGAACGATCTTCGGATGCAGAATCGAAACCAGACTCACAATCACTTGTTTCTGGAAATCGACCACCTTACGACGTTCCTGCTCATCACCCTTGGATATTTCGAACTGTGAGCCGGCAGGCATATGCACGGACCATATTTCTACACCTGCATCCTCGGCCGCCTTTTTAGCCTGCTGCACTTGCCGTATGGCTTCGTCTTTGTTCTGTATGAAGTAAGCGTCGCCGGAATCTCCGACTTTGAATCCGGACATCCCAACCTCAATACAGTCGATACCGACCGATTTGGCATGCCTCATTGTTTCCGGAGTTATCTTCAGAAGCGGAATGGAGGTTCCAACCTTTAATCGCCTCGGCATTTTAGGCGAAGCAGCAAATGCTGTTGAAGCGCCTATAAGGGACAGGAACATCAAGGATGCTGCAATCACACCACTAAGCTTTAGGTGTATCTTCAATTGAGTTTCCATTGCACCTTCCATAAAGCTCCTCATTGCCTGGTGTGACAATCACACCAGGCAATGAGGAGTTGTTATCAATTTCTCCATCGCAAGCGCGAGGGAAATTAGTTAGAACATTAGCTTCAGCGCAAGTTGCCCAACCCTCTGGTTCTGCTTTGCGCTGCTGATGATGCCAAAAGTTGACGGCGTGTCTACGTTTGCACTGGGATTATCGAACGAGGGTGTATTCGTTACGTTATAAAACTCACCGCGTCCCATTAGCCTGAAACGATCTCCAAGCTGCAATGTACGAGACAAAGAAAAGTCATATTGTCTGAACCAGGGACCGCGAAGCGATCCCTTGCCCGCGTTCCCAAACTGGTTTGCCGGTGGAGAAGCATAGGAGGACTGATCGAACCAGGGATGGCCTGTTCCAACGCCGTGCAGATAACGGATAGGCTTTATCTGCTCAGCGAATTGGCTGTTGCCAGGACAATTGCAGCTCGTTGCTATCGCTGTAGGCGTGAACGGCTTTCCAGATTGCATACGGAATACGCCATTCGTCTGCCATCCGGATGCCAGGAACGACAGGAATCCTCCCTTGTTCAGGAACGCCTTCCCTTTGCCAAAGGGCAATTCATAAATATGGCTAACCACCAAATTGTGGGTTGTATCAAAACTCGATGGACCATAGTTACGCGAAAGGTTGATATTGTCCATGGCTCCAGCCTGATTGCTAACGATGTCTAGAACCTTTGAGTAGGTATAGGCTGCATGAACATAGAGACCATTAGAAAAGCGTCGCGTCAGGTTTGCCTGCAGCGCATTGTAGTTATTGCTATTGATCTGGCCACGAAGCGTTGTGGTAGCCGTGCGGCCAAACTTTGCCCGAAGGAGCTGCCCCGCGGCCCCCGTTCCCGGAGGAGCTGCATTGAGAGCCAGGTTCAATGGACCGTGCTTGCCTACGTTGCCAACGTATCCGATATCGAAGGTAAAGCCCTTATTGATAGACCGCTGATAGAAAAGGTTCCAGGATTCAACGTAGGGCATCTTGGGGTGTTTCTCCATAGTGATGAACACAAGATCGGGAGCAGGACTGATAATGCCATTCTCAGGAATCTGCACCTCGGGCGCAGCAGGAATTCCATTGAAGTTTCCGTTATATCCATAACCATTCACCACGCCTTGTTGAACGATCTGAAGCGTGGGGAAGTTGCCCGTCAGCTGAGATCCTGTGAAGGCATACTCACCTGACCATCCGCTCATTGCAATGCCGCCGCGAATAACCGAGTTGTTTGTGAGGCGATAGCCAAAGCCTACGCGCGGCTCTATCAGAGACTGGTTCGCAACATTTCCGGCAAGATTATTGTCACCATATCCCGAAACATAGAGATTGTTGTTGGTCCAGTCGTATCGGGCAGAACCGCCCTTGTGCTTGGTCACACCTGGGCCATAGAACTCTTCACGAACTCCGAGATCCAGCGTCAGCTTTGGTGTCACGTTCCAGATGTCTTCAAAGAAGGCCGAGATCTGGTTCTGACGAATGCGCTGAGATTGCGTCAGATATGCACGGGTGGTCTCCTGCGGAGTTCCGAGCAGATAGGCCGCAAAAGCATTGATGTAGCTTCCATATGTTCCATAGTTGAGAGGTTTGCCTTTGCCAGGATTGAGTTGGGTTGTCGCCGGCTCAAAGTAAAACGATCCTCTACCACCAAAGCCAGTGTTGTAGGCTTCAGCCAGAATTAGCGAGTAGCGATGGAATTCAGCACCCCACTTGAGGGTCTGGTTGGGAAGCTGCATTGTCCACGTATCAATGAACTGAGAGAGATGAGTGATTACATCGGCCGGGGAATTAATCTGCCCTCCGATGGTGATTCCGGCGTTAATCACGGCCAGTCCTTTATCGGAGAAGGGACTGGGCGACGGGTCGGTAATCCCTACGTCGGCATTGGACACGGTGTCATTCGCATCATGCCAATGAATCCCATAGTAGTCATAAGCCACCCGGAATTCGGTGAGCAGCCGAGGATTAAAGGTATGTGTAAGGTTGACGATCGGCGCCCACACTGTATCATCTGACTTCTGTCCTGATCCGAGAGGCAGCGGTAATGTCTTACTCGATACAAAATGAGTGTTCTGATTGGCAACTTCGGCA
>DASRSR010000037.1:0-19234 GCA_035656355.1 Edaphobacter sp. | reverse complement strand
GCGTTGTCGGCGGGGCCTCCCCAGCGTACATCGGTGATGGTGCCGTCGCCGTTGATGCGCAGGCCGAGGGAGTACCAGACATTGCCTGCGCCGTGACGGCGGCTGGCGGCGGTCATGATGACTTCGGACGGGTTGGGCTTGTCGGTATAGACCAGGCGATAACCGCCCTGCTCGATACCGGCGAGATCAGCGTGAGGATTGATCTTATCGACTCGGTCGTGAAAAAAGGTGGCCCAGTCGTAGGGGACGACCTGGTTGAGATCGCGGACGAGCTCGTCGCGATTGTAGGTGACGATGAGCGGACCGGTATTGCCTCCTTTGGCCAGGAAGATACGCTCGAAGTCGTTGAGTGACTTTTTATTGGCCGTAAGTTTGCGGATGGTGGTGTCGACGTCGAGCCAGAGCAGTTCGCCCTCCTGATAGTAGTCCTGTCCGCGACGCCAGTTAGACCAGCGGGGACCTTCCGCGCGAAGGACGCTGGCAGCGATAGCGGTGTCTTCGGTAGGACGCCAGAGGCGGCCGGGCTTATTGTCAAGATTGGCCGCGGACATAGCTAGGATGTCGCGGTACTCCGACTGCGACTTGAGGCCGGAACGGGCAGCGAGGACGTTTCCGAGATACTGTGTCATGCCTTCGTAGACCCACAGCAGCGAACCTTGCTGCATCGTGGCGAAGTCGGGCTGGTAGAGATTGTAGGGGCGGCGATATTTGCCGTTCCAGGAATGGGTAAACTCGTGGGCGAGCAGATCGGAATCGGCGAGCTGATGCTTTTGATCAGAGAATGCTTTTTCGCTGACTCCGTTGTCGGAAGACTGGCCGTGCTCGAGGCCTTCGCCTCCGGCAACGTTCGAGAGCGTTAGCAGGAAGTGGTAGACGTGATAGTGGTGGGAGTCGTACATCGCCGTCGCTTCGCGGACGAGATTGGAGATTTCATCCAGCAGCTCGGGGCGTAACTCGGCATCTTCGGGCTGATCGGCAACAACGTCGATGTAGTGCTTTGGTGTGATCTCGGGTGCCAGTGGATACTCGTGGAAGTACTGACCAGCGATGACGGGAGAATCTTCAAGCTGCTCAACTGTAGTGGCGGCGTAGTGGGTCGTAGTTGCGCCGGGGGTAGTGATGTGGTCGGCCTCATCGACGCCGGTCTCCTGAGCGGTAGGCGCGCTGGTAGAAAGAGGCGTCAGCGCTGTGCCGATGCCCCAACCTGCAGGAACGGTGACTGAGGGTTGAATGGGAATGTTTTTGACGGGGATATTGGCGGGGTAGAGCAGGAGCTTTTCCCATTCGAGCACAGCGAGTTTGTCGGACACACGTGAGTTGACGATGCAGTCAAGGTGAGCGTGCAGAGTAGTGACTCCTGCGGGGATGGTGACGTGGTACTCGTACAGGTTTGTGTCGTCGCGGCGCCAGGGCAGGACGTGGCCGTTGGCCGTGAAGACGATTCCGGTGATGTCGCTGACCGGGCCGGTAGGGCGATGATTGCCGGGGATCCACTCTGGCGTGATGAGAGTAACAGGGCCGGGGGAGACCGGAAGCTCGACCTCGGCGTGGTAGAGACGTCGTGGCGCTTCGGAGAGATCGGCAGTGATCTTAATGGGCTTTTGGGCGAAGGCGGGGAGGGCAAGCAGAAGAGAAGCTGCGCAGGTAAGCAGAGAGCGAATAGTCATGAATTTGGGCCCGGCGAAAATCGAAAAATTGCTGGCAGGATGAGGGTACTCCGAGGTTTATGAAGCCAGCAAGCGACGGCGCATTTCTATCCTTCACAAACCGAGGGATGGGGCACCCGAGGGTTTGTGACAGAACAGAGTTGAAAGCAGGTCCTCCCGCCTGTCGGCGGAAGGATGACAACTTAAAGCAAATGCGGGGATCTTCGCTTCGCTCAGAATGACGACGGAAATATGAATACAGAGATCTCTCCACTACGCCGCTGTGCGGCTTCGGTCGAGATGACGTTTGGTTGGGCGCGGGCTACTTCAATCGAGATGACCTGCGGTAGTGGTAGTCCTACCTTAGTCTCGTGCTGGCTGACGCCAGTCCGAGCCGAAGGTGGGGCACCCGAGGGTTTATGGCTGTTTGAACGGACAAAAGTAAGAGTTACGATTTTGCCAGTGCGGATTCAACTGCGGAGACTATGGAAGGGTCGTCAGGTACGATCTCAGGCGAAAAGCGGGCGACGACATTGCCCTGACGGTCGATTAGGAACTTTTCAAAGTTCCAGAGGATGCCGGGTTCCGGGTTGGTGGTGGAGTTGTGCTTGCTATGGAGAAAGCCGTTGAGTTTTTCGCGGAAGCCGCTACGGCCCTCGCCGGTGGCTTTGGGCTGGGCAGCGATAAGGGCCTGATAGAGCGGGTGAGTCTCGGGGCCGGTGACGGCGATCTTGGAGAACATGGGGAAGTCGACGCCGAAGTTTCCGCGACAGAACTTATGAATCTCCTGGTTGGTGCCGGGCTCCTGCGCGCCGAAGTCGTTGGCAGGAAAGCCGAGAACGACCAGGCCGGAGTCTTTGAAGCGAGTATAGAGCTTTTCGAGGGCATCGTACTGCGGGGTTAAACCGCACTGGGAGGCGACATTGACGACCAGCAGGACTTTACCGCGGTAGTCACCGAGAGAGGCATCTTCGCCGGTGATGCGCTGAACGGGGATGTCGTAGAGGGAGGCGGGCATAGTGGCTCCTAAATATAAGTATCGATATTCGTTCTGAAGTCGATTATAGGAGCTTGGAAGGAAGGGGAAAATTTTTGCAGTATATGGAAAATACGCCAAAAGACTTAGATGCGTAAATTGACAAAGGCGTTACTATACAAAAACGATGTCCTTCTTAGACTCTCTTTTGGGGAGACCGTTAGCCAGCAGTGAGGAACATGCCGAGCGTATCGGTATCGCGGCTGGAATTCCAATTTTTGGCCTGGATGCACTAACCAGCGCGGCGTATGGACCTGAAGCCGCGATGACGTTGCTGATTCCGCTGGGCGTGGCGGGTCTTCAATATATTGTTCCGATCATTACGGCGATCCTGATTTTGCTGGGCATCGTCTTCTTCAGCTACCTGCAGACGATTGCCGCTTATCCGAATGGCGGCGGGTCGTACACCGTAGCCAGCGAGAACCTGGGAACGGGACCAGCTCTGCTGGCAGCTGCGGCGCTGATGATTGACTATATTCTGACGGCTGCGGTAGGCATTTCGGCCGGAGTTGCGGCGTTGACGTCCGCCGTTCCCAGCCTGCAACCAGATACCCTGTTGATTTGTTTAGTGATTCTGGCAATTCTCGCAATTGTCAATCTGCGCGGGGTGAAAGAGGCGGGCGCGGCATTTATTGTTCCGACGTTGCTCTTTGTCGGTACGCTATTGATCCTGATCGGTTTCGGAGTTTATCACACCATAGTAGCCGGAGGTCATCCTACACCCGTAGCGCCCCCTCCCCCGCCATTGCCCGCAACTGTGAAGTATTTGGGGCTGTGGCTTCTTCTGAAATCATTTTCCAATGGTTGTGCCGCAATGACCGGCGTGGAAGCAGTATCGAATGGCGTGAATGCGTTTGAGGAGCCACGGGCAAAGAAGGCGCAGCTCTCGCTTACGGTCATTATTGGAATACTGGTTGTGCTGTTGTTTGGAACCACCTATTTGGCACGGGCCTATGGGATTACGGCGATGGAACCGGATGCGCTCCATTATCAGACCATGGTGAGCATTTTAACGACGGCTGTGTTTGGGCGCGGATGGTTTTATTACGTGACAATGGGAGCGATTCTGCTGGCACTGCCGATCAGCGCCAATACTGCATTTTCCGGATTTCCGCGGCTGGCGCGAGCGATTGCGGAAAATGAGTATCTGCCGCATGTGTTTCTGCTGCGCGGGCGTCGTCTGCTGTTCTCGCACGGCATTTATGCACTGACCGGCTTCACGGCAGTGATTCTCGTCCTATTCGATGGCGTGACGGACAAACTGATTCCGCTGTATGCGATTGGAGCATTTATTGCTTTCACCTTGTCGCAGGCGGGGATGGTGGTGCACTGGCGCAAGCAGGAGGGAGGGCTTAAAAAGCACTGGTGGCACATGTTTGTCAATGGCTTTGGCGCTTTGGCAACAGGCATTACAACGCTAGTAGTGTTGGTGACGAAGTTTATGTCTGGCGCATGGGTGACGGCCATCCTCATTCCATTGCTGATCTTGATTATGCTTGGGGTGAAGCGGCACTATACGCGGGTAAAGCGGGAGATGAAGGATATGACTCCGCTGAACCTGGAAAACCTGGAACAGCCGATTGTGGTGATTCCGATGGCGCGCTGGGACAGGGTGACAGAGAAGGCAATGCGCTTCGGGCTATTGATGTCGAAGGAGATTAAGGCCGTTCATATTCACTCGGATGATGAGGAGGAGACTGGGCTTGAAGGCCTATGGGATGAAAAGGTGCTGGCACCAATTCAAAGAGAGGGACTGCCGGAACCGGAGTTGGTGACGATACCGTCGAACTTCCGGTTTGTGCTGAGTCCTCTGATGGATTACATCCTCAAGATCGAGGATGAGAATCCGGGACGAAAGGTCGCCGTGATTCTGCCGGAGATGGTGGTGGCGCACTGGTGGGAGAATGCTCTGCATGGCCAGAGGGTGCAATTGCTCAAGTTGCTGCTGCTGCTGAAAGGCAATCAGAGGATTGTTCTGGTGAATATTCCCTGGTACTTGTAAGAAGCCCGGATCATCTAAGGGAAAGCTGCGTTGTGCTTGCAGCAGAGGATGTCCCTTTGAAGATTACTTATATTGGTGGACCGACAGCTCTTCTTGATTTCGGCGGGGTGCGTCTTCTGACAGATCCAACATTCGATCCCGCAGGCGAGGTTTATGAGCCTTTGCCTTCATACCGGTTGGAAAAGATCAATGGGCCAGCGCAGAACGCGAAAGAAATTGGCCATGTCGATGTCGTGCTGTTGAGTCACGATCACCACTTTGACAATCTGGACCGTGCCGGTCGACAAATGCTGGACAAAGCCGGTGCAGTATTAACGACGAAGGCGGGGGCCGAACGCCTGGGGAAGCGGGCACGGGGACTGGCTCCATGGGAGAGTGTCGATCTTGTTGTCTCGGATCGAAGGACATTGCGAATTATAGGAACACCGGCCCGGCATGGGCCGGAAGGTGGAGACCGTGGGCCAGTGACCGGGTTCATCCTGTTTTTCACGGACGATCCAGAGGCAGTTGTCTATGTCTCGGGCGATACCGTCTGGTTTGACGGTGTGGATGAGGTCAGCAAAAGATACCGGGTGAAAGCGGTGGTACTGTTTATGGGCGCGGCAAGAGTGTCGATTGCTGGTCCGGCACATCTTACGTTCACTGCAGAGGAAGGCGTGATTGCGGCACGAGCGTTTAAAGATGCTGCGATTATTCCGCTTCATTTTGAAGGCTGGAAACACTTTACAGAATCGCGCACAGAGATTGAGCAGGCATTTACTGAGGCGGGGATGCAGGGCCGCCTGGTTTGGCCTGTTGCGGGGCAGACGGTGAGTGTACCAGTGTGACGCGTAGCGTTGGCCTACTGACAAGGGCAAATACAGGGGTCTCTCCACTTCGCCGCTGCGCGGCTTCGGTCGAGATGACGTGGGTTGAGGGCTGCACATTCCCACCTATCGCACGGATGGTGCTGTTGCGATGAATGGAGCACCCGAGGGATCGTTGCAGAACAGAGTAAAAGCAGGTCCTCCCGCCTGTCGGCGGAAGGATGACAACGTTAAAAGCAAATGCGGAGGTCCTTCGCCGTGCTCAGAATGGCGATGAAAAAAAACAAATACAGGAATCTCTCCACCATGGCCCTTCGGGCCTGCGGTCGAGATGACGCGGGTAAGGTAGGTGGGCGAGATCGAGGTGACGTGGGGTAACGGACTGGGCTTAGTCGAGATGATGTGGCTTTATGCGAGGGAAGCTTCAGCAGGTTTGCACCAGGTGGGGCTTAGCTCGCGAAGACGGGCGACGGCGGCAGGAACTAGCCTGAGCGCTTCATCTACTTCTTCTTCCGTTGTGAGTTTTGACAGCGAGAAGCGAATACTGGCGCGGGCACGCGCGGGGCTGAGTCCCATAGCAGTGAGTACATGTGAAGGTTCCGTAGCGCCGGATTGGCAGGCGCTGCCTCCGCTGACCGATAAGCCCTTGAGATCGAGCGCGATGACGAGTGCTTCGGCCTCGACGTGATCGAAGTAGAGATTAGTTGTATTGCAGACTCGAGGCGCACCTTCACCATTCACGCCACATTCTTCTACCTGAGCCAAGATGCCTTGTTCAAGATGATCGCGTAGAGCGGCAAGCTGGGCGGCTCCATCTGTGGCGAGCCATTCCTGAGCGAGTTCGGCCGCTTTGCCCAGGCCGACAATTCCGGTAACATTTTCTGTTCCAGCGCGACGCTGACGCTCATGCATTCCGCCATGCATCATGGGCGCGAGGCGAACACTGCGGCGGACGAAGAGTACGCCCGTTCCTTTGGGAGCGTGAATTTTGTGGCCGGAGAGCGTAAGCAGGTTTACATCCTTGAGCGGACCACGCGGGCTGAGATCGAGCGGCAGCTTGCCGGCGGTCTGCACCGCGTCGGTATGAAAGAGCGCTCCGGCGGCGCGAGCGATGGCAGCGAGCTCGGCGATAGGTTGGATGACGCCGGTCTCGTTATTGGCGAACATGATGCTGACGAGTCGTGTATTGGGGCGCAAGGCGGCCTGGAGCTCGGCGGGCTCGATGAGTCCCTGTGACGTGCAGGGGAGAAAGGTAACGTCAATGCCGCGAGCAGAGAGCGATTCCGCAGCGCGAAGCACGGCGTCGTGCTCGATGGCGGTGGTGATGAGGTGCTGGCCTTCGGAGAGAGTGCCGAAGAGCGCGAGGTTGTCGCTTTCGGTGCCACCAGAGGTAAAGACGACCTCCGAGGCGCGGCAATGGAGAAGTCGCGCAATGGACTCGCGGGCCTGATCGACGGCGGCACGAGCGTGCTGGCCATGCTGGTGAATCGAGCTGGCATTGCCGAAGTGCTCAATCCAGAAGGGGCGCATGGCTTCGAAGACTTCGGGAAGAAGAGGAGTCGTAGCGTTCGCGTCCATGTAGATCTTGCGCACAGCTTCATTCTACCGCTCTGTCTGGCGTGCTCTGGTCGCAGCAGGGATCAGGTATGTGTGAAGGGCTTTCTTGCGAGGACGAGAAGGTCGCTACGGAGCGCCTCAGGCTGTATGGTTCGGAGCAGCTGCTCGATCTTATTGATAACAGGAATAGAGGCCAGATCAGGCGAACCGTTGATGTGCTCGACAAATTCAATCTGCATACCGGCGGTTGAAAGCGTTTTTTTGAGAGTGGCGGACGTATTCATTCGATAGTGTGCCGGAAAGATGTCATGCGGGTCGCGAGACTGGACTCGCCATGTAAAGTCTCTCTTTACAGCATCGGGAATGATGCTCGCCGCTGCAACCAGCAGATTCTTCAGATTTGGGGTTAAAACGAGAAAGACTCCGCCTGGAGCCAGCACTCGCGCACATTCTTTAACTACATCGGATGGATTGGTGAGATGTTCGATGACCATTTGGGCCGTTATCAGATTGAACGAACAGTCTGGAAATGGAAGCCGCTCAATACCGCCAACATAAGCTTCATGGATGTATGGGTTCCGTCCTAAATCTTTCTCTTCGAGATCAACGCCGACGATGCGTTTGCAGGTACGACTGAACTGCAGCTGCACGGCTTGCGCATCCGGCAGCCATTCTCGAATCAGGAAACGTCCGCACCCCAAATCCAGCCACACGGTTTCTTCGTCAACGAGCGAAAGCAAAGAATCTCGATAAGCAGCTTCTGCACAAGAAGAATTTATATGCGGAGTTAAAACTCCAGCAGAGGATTCGTATTCAAACATTCTGTACCCTCAAAAACTAAACAATAAAAGGCAGAATGTCAGGTTGAAACGTACAAGCCTAAAGGCGAAGTTACAGGGCTGATTGGTCTCTAACGAATACGGCTTATTGCTAGGATGCCTGCAATACAATCGACGCTTTTTTGAATGCTGTCGATCGTTTTATTGAGATAAAAAAACATTTTGATGTGCACGTGAGTTGGAGCACTCGACCAGGAAAATAGTGCGGAAGAGATCGGAAGAGATATGGCACTTTCATGGCAGATATGCGCGCTCACCTGGATCCACGTCTGCCATGAGAGTGTCTTTCGGTTTGGACCTAACGGCTGGCGATGGGGATGTAAGGCGATGGATACGCCGGGCCAACGTAATCGGCACGTGGACGGATAAGACGGTTGTCGTCATGCTGCTCGATGACGTGGGCAGCCCATCCGGCGATGCGGCTGACAGCGAAGATCGGCGTGAAGAGATCGATATCGATGCCCAGCATGGTGTAAGTGGAGGCGGAATAGAAATCAACGTTGGCGTTGAGCTTCTTTTGCTCCTTGACGAAGAGCTCGATCTTGCGCGACATCTCGAACCACTTTGGATTGCCGGCAGCCTTGCCGAGCTCTTCGGACATGCGGCGGAGATGCGTAGCGCGAGGATCTTCCGTGTGATAGACACGGTGGCCAAAACCAAAGATCTTCTTCTTTTCCGCCAACAACTGACGGACATATTCGACTGGATCTGCGCCCGCCTTGTCGATGGCAAAGAGCATACGCATGGTGGCCTCATTGGCCCCGCCGTGGAGCGGACCTTTGAGTGCACCGATGGCTCCGGTAATGGCAGAGTGAATGTCGGCCAGGGTGGCGGCGATGACGCGAGCGGCGAAGGTGCTGGCATTCAGCTCGTGATCAGCATGGAGGATAAGCGCGATATCAAATGTGCGAGTAGCGGTCTCCGAAGGCTTTTCGCCATTGAGCATCCAAAGGAAGTTGGCCGCGTGCGAGAGCTTAGGATCCGCCTCGACGATGGGTTTTCCTTTACGAATGCGGTCGAAGATAGCCACGATCATGGCAATCTGCGATGTCAGGCGGTAAGACTTGCGGACATTGGCGTCATGGCTGGAGTCTGCTTCGTCAGCGTCGTAGATGCTGAGCAGCGAGACCGCAGTGCGCAGCACTTCCATAGGAGTCGCTGAGGTGGGAACACTGTGCAGAAGGTCGAGGACTTTGGGATCGAGCTTACGTGCGGCTGCCAATTCCGCGGAGAAGGAGGCCAACTCAGACGCGGTGGGGAGCTTGCCGAACCAAAGGAGATATGCTGTCTCTTCAAAGGTGGAACGCTCTGCGAGTTCATGGATGTCGATGCCGCGATAAGACAGGACGCCGGCGTCGCCGTCGATGAAGCAGATGGAAGAGCTGGTGGCGACGATGCCTTCCAGGCCCTTAGGGGCTACAGCATTGGACATGAGCAACTTCTCCGAATAATCAAAAGTTACATCGTTTATAGCGCAGCGATGAAAGGGTTGTCACGGTTGGACGTGCGAATATCGGTATCAGTGTGCGATGGGCGCATCAGTAAACTGCGCAAAATTGCGCGCAGGAGAGAAGCTGTCGATATTGATTATTGAAGGCTCGCCTGTGAGGATTTGGGCCATGAGGTAGGCCGTTGCCGGGGCGAGCAGGATTCCGTTACGGTAATGCCCGGCGGCGACAAACTGGTTGCGATGACCGGGAACTTCACCGAGGAAGGGGAGGCCATCGGGAGTGGAAGGGCGAAGGCCTGCCCAGGATTCGAGCTCGGTTGCATTGGCAAGCCCAGGCAGCAGATTGGTTGCCAGGGAGCGGAGGCGTGCGATGTCGGCGGGGAAGACAGTTTTATTGAAACCGGCATCTTCGATGGTTGCTCCGATGATGGCTCGTCCGGCCATAGGGCCGGTGGTGCGCGGAACTATATAGATGTTATGAGTGCGCACGACCAGGTGGAGAGGAAGCTCGGCCGGCAGCGCGACTGCAAGCATCTGTCCTTTTTTGGGGGTGACTGGAAGGGTAGGATTCAGACCGGAGTGCGCGGCCCAGGCCCCGGTGCAGTTGACGAACTTTGCAGCCTGAAACACGTCGGAGGCGGTGCGGACTTCCACGGAGTCGCCGGCTGAATGCGCAGAGAGTACTGGAGTGTTGGAGCGAAGATTAATCGAGGTAGACATTACGGCAGCGCGCACTGCTGCCGCGAGATTACGCGGGTCGAGGCTATGTTCGGCAATTAAGGTGAAGCTCAGATTGCCGGGCGTGAGATGAGGTAGCGCCAGGGAGAGGGCTTCGGAAGAGAGAGTGCCGGAAGTCGGTGTAGGGCGCGATTGCAGAGTTGCAACGGTGTGGAATGGGACCGCGACGCCGGAGAGTGATTTGAGTCGATCGAGAAAAGCAGGGTAGAGTTCAAGGCTGAGATTGGAGAGCTTGCACAGCGCCTCAGGATTTTCCGGATCGCTGGCGGCGAGCATTCCAGCCGCTGCGGTCGAGGCTTCAGTAAGCAGCTCTCCACGATCAAGAACGGTGACGCTGAGACCGCGCCGGTGCAGTTCGAGAGCGAGCGAAAGGCCAATAATGCCGCCGCCTGCGATACAGATGTCGGAGCGATGCATAAGACCAGTTTAGTTCGATTTGCAGATACCATGCCTGTGGTATGGCCATAGCGCCGCAAGTCTGAGAGACTTACGAACAGTCTGCGCATCGTAGTGCGGAGCAAGGCGCAAGGAGAACGAATGTACGAAGAGCAAAACACCGAGCGGTCAATGTCCGGGTTATTTATGGCTTTGGTGGTGATTGCACTGCTGGCTGGGTTGGGATCGCTGGCATGGTGCTATGGCCTGCGGAACCAGCTAAGTAAAGAAGAGCAAAGGTTGGCGACGGCGGACAAAAAGAACGCCGACCTCGCGGAGAAGCTCGACGCAACGGACGCCCGTTTGCGCGCAGCTACCGAGACACTGGGGCAGAGCGTAGGTATTGCGCAGAAGCAGATTGAGACCAGAGCGCAGAGCATTCTGAAGGCACAGCAGGCGGCAACGACGAAGCTGGAGCAGGAGCAGGCAGCAACCAAGCAGAGGTTGGGAATCGTGTCGACCGATGTTGCCAGCGTAAAGAGCGATGTTGGGAGTGTGAAGACGGATGTAGCGGCGACGCGATCGGATCTGGAATCGACCAAGACGCAGCTAAACAGGGTTGTGGGCGATGCCGGTGTCATGAGCGGATTGATTGCAACCAACCACACGGAGCTTGAGGAGTTGAAGCGCAGAGGCGAGCGCAACTACTACGAGTTCACATTGAAGAAGGGCGCGAAGCCTCTGATGATTTCGACCATCAAGATTCAGCTGAAGAAAGTGGATGTGAAGCATTCGCGGTACACGATGAACGTAAGCGCGGACGATCGCAATATTGAAAAGAAGGACAAGAACCTTGATGAACCGGTGCAGTTCTATACCGGAAAGACGCCAGTCTTGTATGAGCTGGTCGTAAACGACATTGAAAAGAACGTCGTCTCCGGCTACCTTTCGACGCCGAAGAGTGTGCCTGGACGATAAGTGCTGTAAGGCGATAAACGCAGAACGGGGGACGCAATCAGCGTCCCCCGTTCTGTTTGCCTTTGGTTGAATTACTTCTTCTTCGCGGCTTTCTTTGCCGATTTCTTTACTGCCTTTTTGGCTGCCTTCTTTGTTGCCATTTGTCTATTCTCCCTATTGATTAGACATCGATGCTGCAACAAGCTGCATTGCAGCTAACGAAGGTATAGAATCCCGAAATTTCAGTGTCAAGAAAAATCGCACAGTTTTTGAATTTTTTTTTAGAGGTGGATTCCTCCTCTGGAGCAGAAGCGAAGCGAAAAAGAGGGAAGAATCTTCTGACGATGGGTTGGCAAGTGCGAAGTATAGGCAGCGAGCCGTATACTTGCGAACGATTTTTCTGCGAGGTGTTGGGATGAATGATGCCGTGATTGTGTCGGCAGTGCGAACTCCGGTGGGTAAATTTCAAGGCGCCCTGAGTGAGATGAGCGCCGTGCAGCTTGGTGCAATCGTCGTGCGCGAAGCCGCGCAGAGAGCGGGGATTGATGCTGCCAGCGTGGAGGAGTGCCTGATGGGATGTGTGCTGCCTGCCGGCCTGGGACAGAATCCGGCGAGGCAGGCAGCGCTGCAAGGCGGACTGGCAGAGACGGTTGCGGCGATGACTGTGAACATGGTCTGCGGCTCTGGATTGAAGACGGTGGCGCTGGCTGCGCAGAGCGTGATGACAGGTGCCGCGGACATTATTGTGGCGGGTGGAATGGAGTCGATGACGAATGCGCCGTATCTTCTGCCGCAGGCACGTAAAGGGATGCGCATGGGTGATGGGACGGTGGTGGATTCGATGATCCGCGATGGCCTGTGGTGCGCCTGCGAGAACTGGCACATGGGCGTGACCGGTGAATTGGTATCCGAGAAGCATGGCATCACACGCGAGCAGCAGGATGCTTTTGCGCTGGAGTCGCACCGGCGGGCGAGCGCGGCGTGGCGCGAGGGAAGGTTCGATGCCGAGGTGGTGCCGGTTACCTTGCCGCCGAAGAAGAAGGGTGGCGAGCCGGTGGTCTTTTCGCGCGATGAGAGCGTGCGCGAAGATGCTTCGCTGGATGCTTTAGCTGCGCTGAAGCCGGCGTTCAAAAAAGATGGGACGGTGACGGCGGGTAACGCTCCGGGAGTGAACGATGCTGCGGCCGC
The DNA here is from genome assembly GCA_035656355.1 of Edaphobacter sp. Classification (GTDB taxonomy): domain Bacteria; phylum Acidobacteriota; class Terriglobia; order Terriglobales; family Acidobacteriaceae; genus Edaphobacter. The sequence continues at coordinate 6,640 of DASRSR010000037.1, read as the reverse complement.
CGTGGTGGTAATGTCGGCGGCGAAGGCGAAGGAGCTTGGGTTGAAGCCGATGGTCACAATCAGAGCGCAGGCGATGAGTGGAGTTGCTCCGCGGTGGGTGATGCTGGCTCCTGTGATTGGGGTGCAGCGGGTATTGGAACGCGCAGGATGGAAGATGGATGGGGTGGACCTGTTTGAGCTGAACGAGGCCTTCAGTGTGCAGGCGCTGGGGGTGACGAAAGAACTGGGACTTGGTATGGAGCGGGTAAATGTCAACGGGGGCGCGGTAGCGATTGGGCATCCCATTGGGGCGAGCGGCGCAAGGATACTGGTGACGCTGATTCATGAGATGGTGCGCCGCGATGCACACAAGGGAGTGGCGGCGCTATGCCTGGGTGGAGGAAACTCGGTGGCGCTGGCGGTGGAGCGGTGATGGCGCAGAGTTTTTCAGCACTCGATGATGTTCAAGGCGAGTCCTGCCAGTGATGTCTCTTTATAGCGGGACTGCATGTCGAGGCCGGTCTGGTACATGGTTGCGATGACCTGGTCGAGGGAGAGCTTGTGGCCTTCGGTTTCGTGCATGGCCATGCGCGCGGCGTTGATGGCCTTGACTGCTCCCATGCCGTTGCGTTCGATGCAGGGAATCTGGACGAGGCCGCCGATTGGATCACAGGTCATGCCGAGATTATGTTCCATGGCGATCTCGGCGGCGTGTTCGACTTGGTCGTTGGTTCCGTTGAGCGCGGCGACCAGACCACCAGCGGCCATCGAGCAGGCCACGCCGACTTCGCCCTGGCAGCCGACCTCGGCTCCGGAGATGCTGGCGTTTTCTTTGTACAGAATGCCGATCGCCGCGGCGGTGAGGAAGTAACGGACGAGGCCGTCTTCGGTGGCGTGCTCGTCGAGGCCTTCGGGCCCTGCAACGAACCGCACATAGTAGTGCGCGATGGCGGGAATTACTCCGGCGGCCCCATTTGTGGGCGCGGTAACGACGCGGCCTCCGGCGGCGTTTTCCTCGTTGACGGCCATGGCGTAGACGGTAACCCAGTCGAGTGGTGCCAACGGGTCTTTGGAGCCTTCGGTTTCGAGACGACGAGCAAGACGCGGAGCGCGTCGACGAACATTGAGGCCACCGGGCAGAATGCCTTCCGTTGCGATGCCGCGTGCGGTGCAGGACTGCATGGTGTGCCACAGCGTCAGGATACTGGCGCGGATCGTCTGCTCCGGCGTGACATCTGCGGGCAGCGGTGCTTCGGGCGCGGGGCGGTTAATGGCAACGACCGGATTGGCGAGCAGCGCAGCCTCGTTGGCGAGCACAAGCTCGGCGATGGTGAGGTGGTTTGCTTCAGCGAGAGAGAGCAGCTCCGCAGCGTTATGGAAGGAGTAGGGAACGGTGCGTGAGGCAGCTCCGGCAGAGTTGTGCTGCGCTGCAAATTCGCTGGCAGAGAGGATGAAGCCGCCGCCGATGGAGTAGAAGACCTCTTCGGCCAGCAGAGCGCCATCGTCGTCGAAGGCGGAGAAGCGCATTCCGTTGGGATGCGTGGCGACGTTGGGGTCTGGGTACATCTGGTCACGGTGGAAGAACAGGTGCTGGCTCTCGGTGAAGGGAATCTCGTGAAGATCGAGCAGGTAAAGGGTTCCGGTATTCCGGATGGCGGCAATCTCCGTATCGATCAGGGAGGGATCGACTGTATCGGGAGCTTCTCCAAAAAGCCCAAGCAGAATAGCACGGTCAGTGCCGTGGCCCTTGCCGGTAAGGGCGAGTGATCCGTAGAGGTCAACGCGAACGCTGGCGACATTTGCGAGAACGTTCGTGGCTTGAAGTGACTTCGCAAAGCGAAGCGCAGCGCGCATCGGACCGACTGTATGCGAACTGGAGGGTCCGATGCCGATCTTGAAGAGCTCAAACAGGCTGGTGTTCACGGCTGTTATTGTACGGCTGCGCGAAGAGAGAAAATTTCTGAAGCCAGACTTACGGCGGGACTGAAGTCCCGCCCTTTCAAAACCGAGACTTGATCAGAGATTTCTAAGTATCTTCCCTCTACTCCACGCTCCCAATCCACGATGCATAGGGGGGCAGCGTGATATTGGTGAGGCTCGATGTGGAGTTGAGCGAAGGTGCGTCGGTGAGGAGAGTTTTTACTGTATTGACAGTAATGCCTTCGGACTTCAGATCAAGCGAGATGGTTTGGGGCTGTCCTGTGAAGTTGAGGGCGACGACCACAGAAGGCTGTCCGGTAGCACCCTGGCGGACGTAGGAGAGCACAGAGCGGTTATTGCGGTCGAGCATGACCATGTTGCCGTCGCGCAGGGTAGGGTTAGCTCTGCGCATGGCGATTAGATTTCGGTACCAGTTGAGCAGCGAGGCTGGCTGGCGATCTTCCACCTGAACATTTACGGTGCGGTAATCCGCGGCGACAGGAAGCCAGGTTTTATCTGCAGTGCTGAAGCCACTGTCCTTCGCAGTGTTCCACTGCATCGGCGTTCGCTCGCCGTCGCGCCCTTTCTCCTTGGGCCAGCCGGTGATACCGATGGGATCTCGGACGTCTTCTTTGCGGGTGGGAGTGCTGGTAACCATACCCAGCTCTTCGCCGTAGTACATCATGGCGGTAGAGCGTGAGGTCAACAGGACCGAGGCGACCAGCTTTGCAATCGCGAGATCGTGGACGCCATCGCCGTAGCGGTTCCAACTGCGCACATTGTCGTGATTGTCGAAGACGAAGAGTGGCCAGTTGCCGTCAATCTTTGTCTCGGCATCGTTGAGACGCTGGCGGAAGAGGGAGGCGTCGAGCTTATTGATGAAGCCAACCTGGGTATCCATGGGAAGCTGCAACTCATCGTGACGTGAGCCGCCATACCACTTGTTCAGCTCTTCAATGTTGGGGAGATACGTTTCGCCAACCAGCACCCGATTGCCGGGGTACTGATCGATGACAGCGCGAAGGCTGCGCATGACGTCATGGACCTCCGGCAGATTGTTGGTATAGATGTCGCTGAGGATGGGGTCGCCTTGTGCATTGGTACCACCGAGCACCGGCTCATCGCGCAGCTTTGCGTCTTCAAACAGATTGGGCACAGCGTCAAGGCGGAACCCGGCAACGCCGCGGTCGAGCCAAAAACGGACAGCGCCGAACATGGCTTTTTCTACTTCGGGATTGCGCCAGTTGAGATCAGGCTGCTGCTTGTAAAACTCGTGGTAGTAGAACTGCTTCGTCGTTGGATCGTACTGCCAGGCTGAGCCGCCGAAGCCGCTTATCCAATTGTTGGGCGGGATGGGTTTGCCATCGGCCGTGTAGCCCTTAGGATCGCGCCAGATGTACCAGTCGCGTTTGGGATTGGTGCGCGAGCTCTTCGACTCAAGAAACCACTTATGTTTGTCCGATGTATGGTTCATCACCATGTCCATCAGAATGCGGATGTGGTGCTTTTTCGCCTGGGCGACAAGATTGTCGAAGTCTGCCAGCGTTCCATACTGTGAGTCGATGTTCTCGTAGTCGGAGATGTCATAGCCGAAGTCGACCTGAGGCGATGGATAGACAGGCGTAAGCCAGATGGCATCGACGCCCAGCGATTGCAGATAATCAAGCCGCTGAACGATGCCGTTCAGATCGCCAATCCCGTCGCCGTTGGAGTCCTGAAAGCTGCGCGGATAAATCTCATAAATGACGGCATGCTTCCACCATGGTCCGTCGTTCTGTTGGGTTGTGGCCATGATGTGAGGGGCGGCGGCACTCTTTACGGCCTGGGCGCGCGTGCTGCCTGGCAGACAAGCGATGAGAGCGGAGCAGGCGAGCAGAAGCACGATGGGGTGAGAGAAACGTGTGCGGCCGAAGCGATTGGGTACGATCAAATGCTGCCTCCTGAAGTCCGTTTCACTTTAGCATTTGCGGCATTTTGAAGAGGGGATTTTGCTTTACGTAAAACAAATACAAGAGTCCCTCCGCTGCGACCCTTCGAATCTTCGGTCGAGAGGGCGTGTTTTTAGGGAAGTTTTTGCAAGAGGGCAATACATTTCTGTACGCCGCTTCCGCTCACGGGGTAATGTTAAATTGCGACGTTTCAATAAGGAAGAGCGTACTTGGTGGACAAAAGGGCAATGGAAAATTCGGAGATGCGGATCGGAATCGATCTGGGTGGCACCAAAATCGAGGCGCTGGCGATCGATAAGACAGGAAAGGAACTGATACGGCACCGAATCGACACTCCTAGAAATGACTACGATGCGACGCTGGCAGCCATTGTTGGGCTGGTGCGGCAGATTGAACGCGAAACAGGAAATAAGGGAACAGTAGGCGCGGGCATTCCAGGGTGTGTTTCGAGCGTGACCGGTCTGGTGAAGAACTCCAATTCAACGTGGCTGAATGGAAGGCCGGTTGACCGTGATTTGAGTGCGGCTCTGGAGCGTGAGGTGCGTGTCGCCAACGATGCGAATTGCCTCGCTGTTTCGGAGGCCACTGATGGCGCAGCGGCGGGAAAGCGCGTGGTCTTTGGAGTGATTCTCGGCACAGGTTGCGGAGGCGGTGTTGCTATCGATGGCCATGTACACGCAGGGTCAAATGGTGTTGGTGGCGAGTGGGGACATAACCCGCTGCCCTGGGCACGACCGGAGGAGCTTCCCGGCCCTGTATGTTACTGCGGTAAACCGGGCTGCCTGGAGATGTGGATCTCGGGTACAGGGGTGGCACGCGATCACAAAGTTGTTACAGGGAAGCAGAAGACTACGCGCGAGATTATGAAGGATTTTGACGCCGGCGATCCGGAAGCCGCAGCAACCGTCGCGCGATTTGAAGATCGCCTCGCGCGGGGATTGGCCCATGTAATCAATATGCTTGATCCAGACGTCCTGGTCTTTGGCGGAGGACTGTCGAAGACCGAGTATCTCTATCGGGAGATTCCGAAATTGCTGCCAAAGTATGTTTTTGGCGGCGAGGCGGCGACGCCCGTATTGCAGGCAAAGTATGGAGATTCAAGCGGCGTGCGTGGCGCAGCATGGCTGTGGCCGCTGAAGTAGATGGTATCCATTTTCACAGAGCGGTTGGTCCTTCTTGATCGAGTAAGCAAATATAGGAATCTCTCCACTACGCTGCGCAATAAGACTGCGCAGCTTCGGTCGAGATGACGTGTTTTTTGTTGGCGTGCTCTGTTAAAGAGCACAAGTCGCTCCGAGCTGGGTTAGCAAAAAGGCGTAATCGAAGGCGATCTCTTTCAGGTAGTCGTATCGCCCTGAGGCGCCGCCGTGGCCTGCATCCATGTTAATGTGCAGCAGCAGAGGCGTGTCATTCGTCTTCAAGGTGCGGAGCTTGGCGACATACTTCGCCGGTTCCCAATACATAACCTGCGAATCATTAAGGCTGGTCTTAACCAGCATTGCAGGATAGCTTCCGCGTTTGAGATTGTCGTAGGGAGAATAGGAGCGCATATAAACGAACGCCTCCGGCTCGTTGGGATTTCCCCATTCCTCATACTCCGCAACGGTAAGAGGCAGCGAAGCGTCGAGCATTGTATTCATCACATCGACGAAGGGAACGTGCGAGAGCACGACGTGGAAGAGTTCAGGTCGCTCATTGACTACTGCGCCCATCAGAAGGCCGCCAGCGCTGCCGCCTTCAATGGCTACGCGATCGGCTGCACCGTATTTCTGGGCGACGAGCTGCTCGGTTGCGGCGATGAAATCGGAGAAGGTGTTGCGCTTCACCATCATCTTTCCAGCATCGTGCCAGGGGTCTCCGAGCTCGCCACCGCCACGGATATGAGCAAAGGCAACGACCACGCCCCGGTCGAGCAGAGAGAGTCGGGCCGGACTAAAACTGATTGGCAGGGGATAACCATAGGAGCCATATCCGTAGAGATAGAGCGGATTGGTGCCGTCTTTTTTGAAGGAGTCGCGGCGATATACCAGAGAGACAGGAACGCGCACGCCATCCTGCGCTGTGATCCAGAGCCGCTCAGAGGCATAGCGGGCTGAGTCGAATCCGCCGGGAATCTCTTGCTGCTTCAGGAGCGTGGATGTGCCGCTGGCTACATCGTATTCATAGACAGATGCGGGCGAGACGAGAGACTGGTAGCCATAGCGGAACGCGGTGGTCTCGAACTCAGGGTTAATATGCGAGTGCGCGGTGTACGCCGGTTCCGGGAAGGAAATCTCGCGGGCGTTGCCGAGCTTGCCGGTAGTATCAAACGTATTTACGGTAAGGGTTGGCAGACCGAGTTTTCTGCGCGAAGAGACGCAGAAGGAATGGAAGAGATCGAAGTCCTCTAACGGAGCATCCCGATCTTCCGGAATCAATTCGGCCCAGTGTTCACGGCCTGGAGTTGCGACGGGCGCGGTGACAACCCTGAAGTTTTTGCCGGTATCGTTAGTGCGTATATAGAAAAGCCCATCTCGATGGTCGATGTAATATTCCTGCTCGTCGAGCCGAGGAGCGATGGTGCGAAATTCGCTTTCGGGAGACGAGGCTTCAAGGAACCGGTATTCGCTGGTAGTGTGACTGCCTGCCTCAAGCAGAAGATACTTGCGATCGCGTGTTTTGCCGATACCGAGGTTGAAGCGTTCATCTTTTTCCTCGTAGACCAGGGTGTCGTTGCCTGTTGCATCTCCGAGAATATGGCGATGGAGTTTGTCCTGCCGTTTGGTTACCTGGTCTTCGGTGGTATAGAAGAG
>DASRSR010000036.1:0-5140 GCA_035656355.1 Edaphobacter sp. | reverse complement strand
CGGTACTCACTAAGGTTATGCCGTTGGCGTCAGTCACGCTGACATCCTGTACCGTGGGTGAGTAACGGATGACTGCATTCATTACGTCAGAGAGAGCTGCCTGACTCTGCAAGGCGTTTGTCACGGCTGTATGAAGCGCCTCTGGAGTTCTATCCAATGGCGGATTGGCGCGCAGCCCACTCTCGACAGCCTGGCGCGTCATCAGCAATACCTCGTGCGTCAACACATCGTTGGCCGCTGAGGTCTGCTCAATCCTTTGCCGCAGCAGTTCCCCTACAAACAGCGCCGAGAGCACCAGAACGATCGCAAAGGTCAGTCCGGTGGTAGACAGCACCAGCTTGGTTTTCAGCCGCATCCTTACTCCGTGACAACCGCAGCACTCTGATATTCCTTTAGCTTATTCTGCAGTGTCTTCGAACTGATGCCTAATATTTCCGCTGCTTTGGTCTTATTATTGTGGGTCGAAGAGAGTGTCTTGAGAATCAACTGCCTCTCAGCCTCATCCACTGTGGTTCCCACTTCAACTCGCACCGTGTTTTTATCCTCGAGATACCGCTGCACCTCGCTCGGTATTCCGGCTTCTACTTCCTGAGGCCGCGCAGTGCGCGTTGGAGGAGGCGCAAATCCCGGCTCGCCAAAATGCGGCGGCAAATGTTCGGGGCCAAGCATTCCCGATCCGGCTAAAATCACCGCCCGTTCAATCGTATTACGCAATTCACGGACATTTCCCGGCCAGTCGTACTCTTCCATCCTCGTAATCAGAGAATCCTTCAGTCCGGCAACTGTGCAGTGATGACGCTCATTCATATCGTCGATCATCTTTTCGGCAATCGCGGAAATATCAATGCGGTGCTCTCGCAAAGGAGGCATGTGGATATTGAACACGTTCAACCGATAATAAAGATCGCCGCGCAGTTCTCCATTTGCAACCGCCTGCTCCGGATCTTTGTTCGTGGCAGCCACGACACGCACATCCACTGGAGTCTCCACTTTGCTGCCCAACCGCCGCAGCTTCCTGTCTTCCAGGACACGCAGCAGCTTCGCCTGTGTTCCGGCAGGCATCTCACCTATTTCATCCAGCAGCAACGTACCTTCTTCTGCCAGTTCAAAACAACCTGCTCTGCGTTCAAGTGCTCCCGTAAAAGCACCTTTTTCGTGTCCAAATATCTCGCTCTCGATCAATGTCTCCGGAATCGCCGCACAGTTGACCGCCACAAACGGCTTCAATCGCCGTGAACTCAGGTCATGCAGCGCACGAGCCGCCAGTTCCTTGCCGGTTCCGCTCTCGCCCGTTACCAGGACTGAAACATTCGACGGGGCCACGCGCTCGATCATGCTGTAAATGTCGCGCATCTGCGGAGATGAACCTACCAGGGGCCCCAGGACGCCGGTATCGCGCAGTTGCCGTCGAGTCGCTTCCAGTTCCACATCAGCCTCACGCTGACGACATGCATTGTGCAGAATCGTCTTCAGCCGTACCGGATCGACTGGCTTCGGAATATAGTCGTAGGCCCCCATGCGCATCGCCTCTACGGCGGACTCAATGGAACCCTGCGCCGTCAGCATCACCACGGCAATTCGCTGGGGCAGCTCGCCAATCCGATTCAGCAACTCCATTCCGTCCATCCGCGGCATTTTCAGATCCGTAACGATAATGGCCGGAGCCCAATCCACAGCGCGTTCCAGTCCCTCGATGCCATCAGCCGCACATTCAGCCCGATAGCCCCAGCTCTCTACCAGCTCAGTCAATCCTGTCCGTGCATGGACTTCATCTTCAACAATCAACACTTTTTCCGAACTCATACCCGGGCCTTTCCACCTTCACAAAACTTTTGCATCAGTATTTCCTTGGATGCACGCCTACCCTTCAGTGTATCTGTCCAATCGGCATAAAGTTGCGTCCGTATCTTTCGCGGGTATGCTTTAATCATGCTCGAACCGGAGATCTCCGCAGAAGTCTTTATCCGACAACGCAGTCAGCCGAACCCACCCATCCTGCTCGACGTTCGGGAGCCATGGGAATTTGAAACCGCTCACCTGCCCAATAGCCTGCACATGCCTATGGGAGATGTCCCTTCACGCGCAAACCAGGAGCTAGATCCCGACGCCCATATCGTTGTGATCTGCCATCATGGAATGCGTTCGCTTAACGTTGCCATGTGGCTCAGAAATCAGGGCTTCGATAATGCCCAGTCGCTCGCCGGAGGCATCGACTACTGGTCCCGCGCAATCGATCCCTCCGTTCCCATCTATTGACGAAACTGCGATGGGAACCTTTTCTCCTGTCATACCTACCACTATGGCTCTCTCGGCATCTCATAACCAATATCGATATAAACTCGTTGAGTTCTTGAGCTGGCGAGAATTGAAGTAAAAGAGGTTTGAACCATGAGTGGGACTGCTACTCTAACGGCCAGTTCAGCGCCAGATTTCGATGCCTGCACTCATACCGTTCAATTCTACGAAGATGATTCTTTTCTTCTCGATTCCCTGACGAAATTGATTGGAACCGCGCTTGTGGCAGGCGATGCCGCTGTCGTTATCGCAACCGCAGCCCACCGGGATGAGCTCGCCCAGCGATTAATATCCCGCGGATTGAATGTTGAAACTGCCGCCGAACAAGGTCGATATTGCGCGCTGGATGCTGCCGAGACCTTGTCAGCTTTTATGGTGAATGGCTCCCCAGATGCTGCTCAGTTCACATCTCTCATATCTTCGGTGATCACCTCTGCCCAGGCTGCCGCCGAAAACGATTCTTCGCGCCTTGTGTTGTTTGGAGAGATGGTCGCTCTCCTCTGGACGGAAGGAAAGTCCCAGGCCGCAATCAGACTCGAGCAACTTTGGAACGATTTGACCCACCTCTATTCCTTTAACCTGCATTGCGCCTATTCAATCAGGGACTTCGACCGAGAGGGGCATAACCAGGCATTTCTTAGTATTTGTGCTGAGCATTCGCACGTCGTCCCTACCGAGAACTATACCGCTCTGCTCACCGAGGACGACCGCCTCCGGCACGTCTCCCTGCTGCAGCAACAGGCCCACACCGTTGAAACCGAAACGGCCGACCGTAAGGAAGCTCAACGCTTGCTCCAGGCTTTTTTTGATCATGGATGCAGTCTGGCCTTCATCATGAAACCCGACGGGCAATTGCTCGATGTCAATTCGTCGGCGATCAAACTTTCAGGTCTGCGGCGAGAACAGATCATTGGCCGGTGTGTCTGGGATTGTTCCTGGTGGAACTCACTTCCCGAAGAGCAGCAGAATCTCCGCAACGCGGTCAGGGCAGCCGCTGCCGGAGACGAGGTTCGCGACGATTGTAGCTATCTCGATGCTCAGGGCGAAAAGCGCTTTGCCGATCGCTCGATTACTCCGATCCGGAACGACAAGGGCGAAGTGACCCTGATTGTGGGGTCCTGCAACGACACGACAGATCGCCTGCGCGCCGAAGAAGCCCTTCGTAAATCGGAGAAACTTGCGGCGACTGGACGGCTTGCCGCCAGCATCGCTCACGAAATTAACAATCCACTCGAAGCAATCACCAACGCTATTTACCTTGCACGGACCTTATCTGGAGACTCCGCCGACATTACTGCTTATTTAAAAATGGCAGATGAGGAGCTCGCTCGCGTGGCGCAAATCACCCGGCAAACTCTCGGCTTCTATCGCGAGACCTCATCTCCAATGGTTATCAAAATATCGACCCTTCTCGATGATCTATTGTCGCTTTACAGCCGAAAGCTTCAGGCGAAGCGCCTTTCCGTCCAGAAGCAATACCGAGACGAAATCGAAATATGGGGATTGAAAGGCGAGCTCCGTCAGGTGTTTGCCAATCAAATAGCAAACGCAATCTACTTCATGCCCGAGGGCGGTTGCCTGACCATAAGGATAAGGAAATCGAAGTCCTGGAGTAATGGCCAATGTCCGGGGACGGCCGTAAGTGTGATCGATACGGGATCCGGCATTGCGCCGGAATTGCAAAGCAGAATCTTCGATCCCTTTTACACAACAAAGCAGGACATCGGCATCGGTCTTGGACTATGGATCACAAACAATATCGTTCTCAGACATGGGGGCAGTATCCGCGTCAGAAGCAGTTCACACCTAAACGCCAGCGGCACCATTTTCACCACATTCCTACCTCAGCACGGCTTGCAATCCTGAATTAAGGGCCTACTTCGCTCTCGGATGCGTCTCGTCGTAGACCCGCTGCACCTGTCCGACAGTCAATTGCGTATATCGCTGCGTCGTTGAAAGACGCTCGTGCCCCAACATCTCTTGAATCGCACGCAGGTCCGCGCCCTCTTCCAGCATGTGTGTACCGAATGCATGGCGCAGCGTATGCGGATGCACATCCGCCGCCAATCCCCGGCTCAGAGCAATCGCCTTTACGATCCTGCCCACGCTCCGAGTCGTCAACCGGCAGTCGCCCCGCATCCGCAGATTCGTCAACAGTGGTCCATCATGCACCAGCCCACCTTTGCCCGCTGCCTCTAGCTTAGCCTCGCGTTGCGGCAGGTATATCCGTAGCGCGGCGGCAGCCTCATCGCCCAGCGGGACCAGCCGTTCCTTGCGTCCTTTGCCGCGGACCAGCACGGCGTCGTCCCGCCACTTCACGCTGCTCATGTTCAGCCCCACCAGCTCCGAATTGCGAATGCCGCAACCATAGAGCAGCTCAAAGATCACCCGGTCGCGCTCCGGCCATGCCGCCGCCTCTGCCGCCTCCCTCTTCGTTGGCCTTTCCAGCGAATCCAGCACCCGGTTAACCTCTTCCATGCTAGGCACGCGCGGCAGATGCAGCGGACGCTTTGGTGTACTCACCAGCACAGCAGGATTCTGCTCAACCTTTCCTTCTTTTCCCAACCACTTAAACCAGCTTCGAATCGCCGCCAGCGCCCGCGCTGCACTCGCCTTTGTTAGTCCGCGTTCATAAAGCATGCCAAGATAAGCGCGAATATGCAGATGCTCAACAGAAGCAATTCGTGCATCTTTGCCCAGCGCCTCATTCAGATAGGTAGCAAACCCGCGCACCTCGCGCGCATACGCCCGGACGGTGTGCTCGCTCGCTCCGCGCTCGTTGGCAAGCATCGTTAGAAAACTCTCTGCCAGTTCCGAAAAGTTCGACACCCCCGATTTTTGTGAA
>DASRSR010000035.1:0-7793 GCA_035656355.1 Edaphobacter sp. | reverse complement strand
TGCAATAACAATACATTGGGCCTCAAATCACGTATCCTGTACAGACCTTGCAGCCTTAAACTGCACAGTTCAGGGAGACAGCCCGATATGCGCATAACCGTTGCCGTACTCGCCCTCGCCACTTTTGCTTCAACTGCGTTTGCCCAAAACAGCAAACCGAAAAACAAACTGGTCGTGCCCATCAAAACCAGCTCCGGACAGGACGCCGGCACTGCGACCTTCCACCAGCTCAAAAATGGCAAGCTCTCCATCAAGCTCAATCTCAAAAACCTGCCTTTCGGCCAGCACGCCGTTCATATCCATGAGCACCCTGTCTGCGACGCTCCAGATTTCAAAGGAGCAGGCGGCCACTTCAATCCGGCAGACAAGAAACACGGCACGATGAATCCCGCAGGCCACCACAATGGCGATCTGCCGCAGAACATCTCCATCGGCGAAGACCACACCGGCCAGGCAAGTTTCAAGGTTGACTATCTCTCCATGACCCCCGGCGCTGCCAATAGCATCCTCGCCAATGGAGGCACCGCAATCGTTGTGCACGAAAAGGCCGACGATATGAAGACCGATCCGACTGGCAATGCGGGCAATCGCATCGCCTGCGGCGTTATCTCCGAGCCTGCTCTTTGATTTCTGCAAGTCGCGAATAATCAGCAGGTTGCAGAAAACATAATCAAGTCCCTTTTCGGCGCAGATGCAGGTAAATCGCCTGCATCTGCAACTTCTGTTGCGCTCAATGAGCTCTGATTGAACTATCGCGGATGCCTCTGCGTATTGGCATCCATGAGCGTTTTGCACATCGCGGTTCCAGCTCCAGGACGGATCTCCGGACGCAGGTCAACACCGCGCGCGCGTGCTCATTTTGAACCCCCAACTCGGGCTGCCGCAACACCGGCGTCCCGCGATACACTTCTTCCACCACCCAGGACGGCTGAGGTCCCCTTGGAGCGCACGCCAGAGCAGGAAGCCGCGCAGGAAGCTGTTGCCAAACTGGTGCGCCAGTGCATGGCCGGGGACTCGCACGCCTGGCAGCAACTGGTAGCCGTGCAGCATAAGCGTATCTACGCCATCTGCTATCGCTTTACCGGCTCCTCCACCGATGCCGAAGACCTTACCCAGGAAGTTTTCCTCAAGCTCTACAGAAATCTCGCCAGCTTCGATGTCCAGAAAGGAAGCTTCCAGACCTGGATTACAACACTGGCACGCAATCTGCTCGTCGATCATTTCCGCCGCACCCGTCTCGATCGTGTCAGCGACTCGCTCGATGCCAGCTTCGATGGCGAAGATGGCAGCCCTACCATGGCCGACCGGTTGGCCGATCATCGGCCAACCCAGGAGCAGCAGGTTGCCGGTTTGCAGTTAAAATCCCAGATTCAGAATGCGTTGAAGCAATTATCGCCGGAACTGCGTGAGGCGGTGATTCTCCGCGACCTGGAAGATATGGATTACAAAGAGATAGCGCAGGTTCTTCACATCCCCGAAGGCACCGTGAAAAGCCGCATCAGTCGCGGGCGCGGGGAACTTGCAAGGCTGTTGCAACGTATAGAAAGACAGGTGATGTAAGTGGCAGATTTCAACCAATTCGGCAACGCAAAGCAATTCCTTACAGGAAACGCCCAGCATTGCGCCCAATGTGAAGCAATGCTGGCCGACGCGCTCGACGGCACGCTCTCCACAACGGATCAGGCTGCCTTCGACCTCCACGTAGCCATGTGCCCCGGTTGCAGTACCATGCTGGCCGATGCCCAGCGCGGCGTGGCATGGCTGGAGATGCTGAAATCTCCTCGTCCTGAGCCTTCCGCCGATCTGCTGGATCGCATTCTCGCTCAGACCTGCAATTCCAATGAATCCGTCCAATCGCAGAAACCAAATACTCTGCTGGGGCACTCTGCAATTCCTGTATCGCATCCTGCCATCTATGGCTCAGGAAAGGTACTTCCCTTCCGCAGCCGTGTCGCTTCCATGTTCCATCCGCGCGCCATCGGCCAGACACTGCAACCTCGTCTTGCGATGACGGCAGCGATGGCTTTCTTCTCCATCGCGTTGACGTTGAACCTCGTCGGCGTTCATATTAGCCACCTGAAGCTCAGCGATCTGAAGCCTTCTACCATCAAGCGCAACTTCTACGAAGCCAACGCGCACGTCACTCGTTATTACACTAACCTCAAAGTTGTCTACGAACTGGAATCGCGTGTGCGTGACCTGCAGCGCTCCAATGACAACGACAACTCGTATACAACGCTCCCTAATCAGAGTGCTCCGGCCGCCTCTCCTGCGCAGCAAACCCCGCAGGGTCAGCCGCAGAACTCGCAACCCGGCAATCAAAAGCAGTCTCGGCCCAAGCCCGGTCCCGGTTCCAGCCAGCGTGAGAACACCGGCAAAAAGATGTATCTCGCCAACTTCTCTCCCTCTTTTCCGCGGCACGCTCCACTGCCAGCCCATAAGGCTTTTGCTGTCTTTACTCCGAATACTTTGAAGTCCTTGCAGGAAGGGGAATTGGTATGAACTGCGCTAACCATCCTGATCGTGAACGTACAGCCTTTTGCCAGAACTGCGGCAAACCGCTCTGCCAGGAGTGCACCCGCACTGTCGGCTCCGCCATCTATTGCGAACCTTGCCTGGTTGCCAGGCTCGCCGGAACAGGCCAGAACCCTGTCGGCGGTTATACCGGCCCCGTCTATACCGAAGGCGCCGTTCCTCCGCCGCCTGCTCCGCCCGATGAGCCAAACCCCGGTCTTGCCGCTCTACTGGGATTCATTCCCGGCGTCGGTGCCATGTACAACGGCCAATACGCCAAGGGCATCGTGCACCTGATCGTCTTCGCCGTTCTCGTAAGCCTCGCCGGCCAGAACGGAATATTCGGGCTTTTTATCGCCGGCTGGGTCTTCTATCAGGTCATCGAAGCTCATCACACTGCTCGCGCCCGCCGCGACGGCACACCTCTGCCCAATCCATTCGGACTTAACGATCTCGGCGAGCGCCTCGGCTTCGGCAAATCCTGGCCGTCGGGAAATCCAAATCCCTATGGGCAAACGACCGCAACCTCCTCCACCGAACCTCCGGTACCGCCCGCATCTTCTCCTTATCAGGGCTATCCACCGCCTCCTCCTCCCAGTTGGGGTGCGCCATACGACAACTTTGTTCCACCGCCGGTCCCTCCAGTGTCGCCTTACGCAGGCACTACTCCTACCGATAACCCGTATGCATCTCGAAACCATTTCCCAACCGGGGCCATCTGGCTTATCGCCCTCGGCGCCATCTTTCTCATCGGCAACTCCATCCACGGATATCCATTTCACTGGTTTGTTCCTCTGCTGCTCATCGGGTTTGGCGTGTGGCTGTTCGTCCGCAAAATGACCGAAACCGGTACGCTTGCTGATGATGGCAGCGCCCTCTATCGCATACGTCTCTTCCATGCTCTGCGCGGCGCAATCTGGATCATCCTCGTCGGTGTTCTCTTTCTGCTGGACAGCGCCCACATCCTCTCCTGGGGCAGAAGCTGGCCCCTGTTCATCATCGTTGCCGGACTGATGGCTATCTTCCAGCGCGCTTCCTTCAGCGCGGCCGCCGCAGCTTCCTACAATCCTTATGCCAACCCCTATGCGGCTCCTTCAGCGCCGCCACAGGAACCGAAGCCATCCTCAGGACCTCCATCCATAATCCCGCATGATGTTCCGCACGATGAGGAAGGGCGATAGTCATGGCGACCAATCCTCCACCCTATCCGCCACCGCCGCAGAACGACTGGAGATACCAGCGCCGCGTTCTGAAGGAGCAGGCCCGCATCCAGCGCGATATGCTCCGCGCCCAGGCAGAAGCCTATCGTTATCGGGCACGCAGGTTTCGTCATGGTTCCATCATCGGGCCGCTCATCGTCATCGCAGTTGGCATCGTCTTCCTGCTCATCCAGACCGGGCGGCTCAGCGGTCACCAGGTCTGGAGGTGGTATGGAAACTGGTGGCCCGTGCTCCTGATTGGTCTGGGCGTGGTCATGTTCCTCGAATGGATCTTCGACCGCTACCTCCACCACGATGCACAACCCGTCTATCGCCGCACCATGGGCGGAGGCGTCTTCTCTCTGCTGGTCCTGCTGGTCCTCGTCGGAATCGTCTTCAGCGGCCTCCGCGGTGGTAACGGCACCTTCTTCGGCCATCGTTTCAACATTAATCAGAACGATCTCGATCAGTTCCTCGGCGATAAACACGAGAGCGACCAGACCGTCGTGCAGGCATTTCCCGCAGGCGCGTCTTTATCGATAGATAATCCGCGCGGCGACGTCACCGTCTCCGGCACCAGCGACGACAACCAGATTCATATCGCCGTCCACAAGTCCATCTACACTCGTTCCGATTCCGAAGCGAATAAAAGGGCAGAGCAGCTCAGCCCCAGTCTCACGACGGAAAACAACACCGTCATGCTGACCATGCCCCAACTCGCCGGCGCCCGTGCCGATCTCACCATCACGATCCCACCTTCTGTCCCGGTCATCATCTCTGCCAACCACGGTGACGTCCGTGCCAACTCACTCAAATCCTCCGTCACGGCAACCGCCAACCATGGCGACATCGATTTCAGCGCCATCACCGGTGCCGCCACCGCGCATATCAACAACGGAGACTCCTCCTTTGCGGCCCACAGTGTCGGCGGCCCGGTCACGCTGGCTGGCCGCGGTCAGGACATCACCCTCTCTGACCTCAGCGGCCCAGTCACCATTCGCGGCGAATATTACGGCGACTGCCACCTCGAACATGTTCGCGGCCCCGTCAGGTTCCACACCAGCCGCACCGACCTGCAGCTCGTCCGCCTCGACGGCGAAGTCGATATGAGCCCCAACGCGGCGCTCTCTATCAACGACGTGCTCGGCCCACTCACCCTCAGCACCGGCAACCGCAACATCAGCCTCGACCGCGTCGCCGGCAGTGTCTCCGTCACCAACCGCAACGGCTCAGTCGATATCACCAGCGCTCCGCCTCTCGGCAACATTACCGTCGAAAACCGCAACGGCACCGTCGGCGTCACAGTCCCCGAAAATGCCGGCTTCAATGTTGACGCCACAACAATCAATGGCGATATAGAAAACGACTTCTCCCTCCCCGTTCAGGGACCGGAATCTCGCAAATCCATCACCGGCACCGTCGGTAAAGGTGGCGCAATCATCCGCATCTCCACCAGCCAGGGCGACATCTCTCTCAAAAAGGCGAACGTTCTGCCGCTCCCTCCCGCCCCTCCTCGCCCGCCGAAGATTTCCATTGACGAAGGTCCGGGCGGCCTTCGCATCACCTCCGGCCCCGGCGGCGCGATCATCATCAATCAGGACGGGCTGCACATCACAAAGAGCGCCGATGGCAGCAGCGTCTACATGGGCAAAGGGATTCAACTGACCACCACCGGCGATGGAGGTGTCATCTACATCGGCCGTGATGGCACACATTACACCTCAAACCCTGACGGCAGTAAGAACTACGTCGCCAAAGACGGCACTCAGATCAGCATCAGCAGCACCGGCGGCCGTGAAGCCACCGACTCCGCCGGCAAACCGCTAACCAATGCCCAAATCGACGAACACCTCCGCAAAGCCGAAGCCGAAGTCAAGCAGGCAGCGGCACAGCGGGATAACGCAATTCGCAAATACGACGCAAAACAGAACCGATAACGCCTTCTCACCTGAGACATCACAAAGCAATGTTGTAGTTTCTGGTACATCAAGCCTGGCAACTCAATAACACACGTCATCTCGACCGAAGCCGGAGCGCAGCGAAGGTGAGCGGAGAGACCCCTGTATTTTTTAAGTTGTCATCCTTCCGCCGTAAGGCAGGAAGACCTGCTTTTGCTTTTGAACTGTTCGTCCCGCACAACGCTCGGGTGCCCATTCATGCCGCAGCCTTATCGCGGCATGGGTGGGGGTATGCAAACTCTCACGCCGTCATTTTGAGCGAAGCGAAGAACCCGCATTTGCCTTTATATTTTTGTGCGAATTGCGGAATACATGCCGAACCTGATGCAGTATTCTGCCGAATGTGTGACGCTTCTCTTTCATCATCTCCACCAGCTTTGAAAGAGTGCGTGTAATAATCACTCCCGGATTCGCCTCATCTCATCTTCGGCACTACAAAGCAATACGCTGTATATTTCATCTCGCTCCACGCCTGCTTTCCCAGCAGGTATCCCGGATAGAGCGGGCGGTTCACAGGCGTAAATTTAACCCGCACCCAGATCGCATCCCGCCCCTCGGTAAGCTTGCGTGAAATCAAAAACTCGTCGTCCCGAAAACGGCGATTCGAAGTCTCTACCACGTGCTGCGTAGCTCCCAGCTCTTCTCTCGGATTCGAGTACACAACCGTATTCGATCCCGCCAGATACCAGATACCCGCCAGCCTCCAATTCGTCTTCGCTTGGTCCGCGACATAGACCTCGGCCCGCTGGTTGGGAAATGAGTAGTCGAGCTTGCGTCTCAACAGCACACCGAGATTGTCCCGTCGCAGATGAAGGCGAAACTCCGATGTGCCATCCGTCGTGCGCCCCCGATCCGTCTCTGCCGGATAGACCTCCCTGCCCTTCAGCGTGTCTACGCCCCACTCGTAGCGCGAAGTGATCTCATAAGGAGCAGAAGCAGCGGGCGAAACATACCCATGCGCCCGCTCCGCCGCCACATCACCAATCTGAAGTTGGTCCGTCTCCACCAGCGAGGGTGAAGGAAGACCATACCAGTACGTCACCGTCTCGTAATGCTCGTCAGATTCGTTGCTGCCTCCATGCTCTAGCCGGACCACCGCATTTTTGCCAAAGGGCATCAGATCGGCAAGCAGAAAGCGATACGCAGACTCGATCTTGTCTTCCTCGTTCACGGCCGTCTTCAGACTGCGCGCGCCTACAGGATGTCCAGCCAGAGGAAGCGTCATGTTGACGCCGCCCCAATAGTCGCCTCCGCCTCCCCACTCTTCCGTTCCTGTCCCCTGCGCCTGCGGTGTGCGGCTGTCATCGAAAAAGAATCGCGGATCTCCTTCCAGCGTGGTCAGGTTTGCGTTATGCGAAAAGATGAACGACGTTCCAGCCAGATGCCCCGACCAGTCTCCGCCTCCCTCTGTCGTTCGCGTATCAAGCAGGACCATGTCTTCACCTGGTACAGGATGAGGAAAGTCCCGGTATGTCGCGTGAAAATAAGAGAGATGGTTCTCAGGCTCTTGCAGTGGCTGATAACGGACGGTCGCTTCTACATCCTCAATTGAGGATCCTGCATCCACCAGCTCGATGCGCGCGGAATGGAAGAACGGCATCGGAAAGTAGCAGGCAAGAAATATCCGGCCCTTAGCAAAGCGGATATTGACCGGAAACGCCTTCACTAAATACTCACGATTGTCCCGGTTATAAAGTGTGCCAGCACCGTAAAAGAGAGCAATCGGTGCGTTGATTGACGGCTCCTTACGATTGTCCCAGGTCACGCGCAAACGAACATCTTTGAACGCGGCAGCTTGATCTCGCGGAATGGAAAACTCCAGTGCGCGAACGGTAGCCTTTCCTTTCAGTTTCGCCACCACCTCAGAGCTCCCGCCTTGCAGATTGAAGCTTTTTTTCACAATCTTGCCAGTCTTCGGCGCGATATCGGTACCCGACTTCGCCAACAGATCGAGCACCCGCCCGTTCGGCGCATCTTCTTCCCAACTCACCAGCGGACGCGAAAGCCGGGTCCCAGGTACAAACCTGTCGAAGATGAAATAGCCCGTTCCGTAATGGGTCCGGGTGTACGCCATCTGAAAAGTGCTCTCAAATGGAATCGGCGTCCAAACCAGATCGGCTCC
>DASRSR010000034.1:0-5616 GCA_035656355.1 Edaphobacter sp. | reverse complement strand
CTTGAATAATTGCTGGAGGGGTGTTCGTGACGGAGTTGGCAGAAGGTAGGAATCTGGACTCGAGCTTGAGAGAGGACCGCGTGTTTGCACCGCCGGCGGAGTTTGCCGCCAAGGCCCATGTGAAGAGTCTGGAACAGTATGAGTCGATGTACCGGCGGAGCGTCGAGCATCCTGACGAGTTCTGGGCAGAGGCCGCCTCAGAGCTGGAGTGGTTTAAGCCGTGGGAAAAGGTAATTGATGGGGAAGGCAAAGATACGAAGTGGTTTGTCGGCGGTAAGTTGAATCTCTGCCATAATTGCGTCGATCGTCATGCATTGGGTGCGCGCAAAGACCAGGTGGCCCTGTTGTGGGAGGGCGAACCGGGCGAGGTGCGGCGGCTGACCTACGGCGATCTGCACGAGCAGGTACAGCGTTTTGCCAACGTGCTGAAGAACCTGGGAATTAAGCGCGGCGACCGGGTTGCGATCTATATGGGCATGTGTCCGGAGCTTGCGGTTGCGCTGCTGGCCTGTGCGCGCATTGGCGCTATCCATTCGGTAATTTTCGGTGGTTTTGCTGCTCATGCCATTGTGGATCGCGTGAATGATTCGCAGTGCGTTGCAGTGCTGACACAGGACACGAGCTATCGTCGCGGTGGCGAAGTTAAGCTGAAGGCGATTGTGGATGAGGCGCTGGAGAAATGCCCTTCTGTAAAGCATGTGGTCGTCTATCGGCGGTCGGGGTCTGAGGTGAAGATGAAGCCCGGACGCGACATCTGGTGGGATGAGGCGATGCTGCAGGCAGCAACCGAATGCGCGCCGGAGTGGATGGACGCCGAAGATCCGCTGTATCTGCTGTACACCTCGGGAACGACGGGCAAGCCGAAGGGGCTGGTACACACCACCGGCGGGTATGCCGTGCAGACGTACCTGACCACGAAATATATCTTCGATCTGCGCGATGGAGATATCTATTGGTGCACCGCCGATATTGGCTGGGTGACCGGGCATAGCTACGTCGTCTATGGGCCGCTGCAGTGCGGCACTACGGTGATGATGTATGAGGGCGCGCCGAACTGGCCGGAGAATGATCGCTTCTGGAAGATTGTCGACGACCATAAGGTGACAGTCTTCTACACGGCACCCACAGCGATTCGGGCATTTATCAAGTGGGGCGACGAGTGGGTGAAGAAGCACTCGCTCGCTTCATTGCGGTTGCTGGGAACGGTAGGAGAGCCTATCAATCCAGAGTCGTGGATGTGGTATCACCGCCAAATCGGTAAGGAACGTTGCCCGATTGTCGATACATGGTGGCAGACCGAGACGGGTTCGATCATGATTGCTCCGCTGCCTGGTGCCGTGCCTGCCAAGCCGGGATCGGCGACACGGCCGTTCTTTGGAATTGTGCCTGAAATTGTTACGAGATCGGGAGCGCCCGTTCCTAATGGGCAGGGCGGTCTGCTGGTGATTCGCAAACCATGGCCTTCGATGGCGCGGACGGTTTACGGCGATCCGGAGCGATACGAGAAGACTTATTGGAGTGATATTCCGGGCAGCTACTTTACCGGCGACGGTGCGCGATGCGACAAAGATGGCTATTACTGGCTGATGGGTCGAGTCGACGACGTAATCAATGTCAGCGGCCACAGACTGGGGACGATGGAGATTGAATCGGCGCTGGTAGCGCATCCCAAGGTGGCAGAGGCCGCATGTGTTGGGCGTCCTGATGATATGAAAGGACAGGCAATTGCCGCGTTTGTGACGCTTGAGGGCGGACAGAAACCGTCGGAAGAGCTGCGGCAGGAGTTGCGTCAGTGGGTAGCAAAGGAGATTGGCGCGCTCGCACGTCCGGACGATCTTCGGTTTACCGATGCGTTGCCAAAGACGCGTAGCGGCAAGATCATGCGGCGTCTGCTGCGTGAGCTGGCAGCAACCGGCGAGGTCAAGGGCGACACAACAACGCTCGAAGATTTTGCTGTAATTGCCAAGCTACGAGAGAACGACGAATAGGATTATTCCCATTCACCGCGACGGTGAAGCAATCTATCTCCCCGACCAGCAAAACTGGCGGGACCCCGATTGTTGCGATGAATGGGAACCTGTTAAGTGGAAAATGCAGATCCTTCTCCCTTCGAGAAGGGCCACAATTTAGAAGAAGAATAAAGGAACCTCTCCACTTCGCCGCACGATAAAGCCGTGTGGTTTCGGTCCAGATGGTGTGCATTGGTGGTTAAATTGTTGACTTTGTGGGCAGGGTGAAGTGGAACGTCGCGCCACGGACGGGGTTGTTCGTGGCCCAGATGCGGCCTCCGTGCTGCGTTACGATGCTGCGGCAGATGGCAAGGCCCAGGCCAGTTCCGCCGAGATCACGAGAGTCTGAGGCATCTACCTGGTGGAAACGATCGAAGATCTTTTCCAATTTATCGGCAGGGATTCCTCGCCCTTGATCGCTGACTTCGATGATGGCCTCGTTGTCGTCAAGCGCACGAGCGGAGAGATGAATATCGCCGCCAGGAAAAGAGAACTTGATCGCATTTGAGATCAGGTTATTGAGCGTCTGCAGAATCCGGTCGGGATCGGCCCAGACGCTGACTCCGTCGGAGCTGACAAAGATGTGAATGTCCGGCTTAGGAACCATATTCTGCTGCTGGTTGGCAGCGCGACGCAGCAGATCTTCGACGTTGCACATTGAGGCATGAAGCTCGGCTTTGCCGCTGCCGATGCGCTCGATGTCAAGAATATCGTTGATAAGGCGGATAAGCCGGTCGGAGTTGTTGATCGCAATCTCGAGCATCTGCTGTGCTTTGTCGGGACGGTTGGCAAGAGTGCCGCCGCTGAGCAAGCCCAGGGCGCCGCGTACGGAGGTCAGGGGAGTGCGCAGCTCGTGGGAGACAGTGGAGATGAACTCGTCTTTCATGCGATCGAGCGCGCGGCGCTCGGTGGTGTCGGTGAAAGCGACAACCGCGCCGATGGCCTTGATCTCGCCGCTCTTCAGGCTTTCGGTGTCGATCTGCGGGCGGGCAACGTAATCGCCGAAAAAGCTGGTGCCGTCCTTGCGCCAGAAGATCTCGCCGGAGACACGGACCGTGTCGAAGTTTGTGAGGCAGTTGCGCAGGGGGGAATCGCTGCTGGGATAAGGGGTGCCATCTGCCCGGGTGTGGTGGATCAGCTCGTGGATTTTGCGTCCAAGTAACTCGCCTTGGTTATAACCCAGCATCTGATCGGCGGCGGAATTAGTGATAGTAATGCGACCGGCAAGATCGATTCCGTAGATGCCGTCTCCGATGGACTCAAGGATAGAGTCGGATTGATGGGCAAGTTTCTCAAGGCGGCTCTCAATCTTAATCTGCTCGGTGACGTCGATGCCGAAACCGAGAACATAGGGCGCACGTCCGGGAGTAAGAACAAGTTTGTTGCGGTAGGCGACCGTACGAGTGCCACCATCGGCATGCATAAGATGCAGAAGTCCGCGCGCTTCGCCCGCAGAGGAGACATCTTCGAGATAGGCTTTGACCAGATTCCGGCGCTCAGGGACGATGAAATCTTCCAGTGAGCGCCCAATCATTGAGGCTGCGGTGAGACCAATTGTCTCCGCACCACGCTCGTTGATGGAGAGGATGATGCCGCGCAGGTCATGCGTGCAGACCATGCCCAGCGATCCTTCAATGAGCATGCGGTATCTGGCTTCGCTCTCACGCAAGGTGTTTTCAGCTGCACGCTGGATAGTGACGTCGATGCCCGTGGCAATAAGGAAGGTGATTTGGCCGTGGGAGTCGCGGAGCGCTGTGGCGGTCCAGGCAATGCGGCGCAGGGTGCCATTGCGGTGTAGCCACTGGTTTTCGAAATTAACTGGAAATTCGCCGGAGCGAAGGCGCTCGAACTGCTCGATTGCCTCTGGAATCTCATTGCGTGGAATCAACTTGTCCCACAGATAATGGCCAGAGAGAGCAGAGAGATCGTAGCCTGAAGCCGCCTCGCAGGCGCGATTGAAACGAACGATGCGGCCCGCGGGGTCGAAGACAACAACCAATGCACTGACTGTATCGAGCACAGCGGAGACGAAGTTGCGCTCGACGGAAAGAGTGTTCTCCGCACGCTGACGGGAGTGGGAGATACGATCCATCTGGCGAACACGGCGATTGAGCTCAAGCCGGGTCATAACCTGGCGTGCCAGGCTGGAAAGTGCCGAGATCTGGCCAGGATCCAAGGTGCGGCTGGGCTGATCGAGAACGAACAGAGCGCCTATGTTGACGCCGTTTGGCGTAGTGAGGGGAACACCTGCATAAAAGTTGTAGGTTTTACCTTCAAGAGAGATGCCTTCGGCTGCGTAATCAGGATGGAGCCGGGCATCGGGAATCTGGTAGAGCGTATCGCCGAGAATCGTCGTTTCGCAAGGCAGGCTGCCCAGAGAGAGCTCGTGCAGGGTTGTTCCAAAACGGGACTTCAGCCAGATACGTCCGGCGCCAAGAAAGGAGACAGCAGCTACGGGTGCATTACAGATTCCTGCGGCAAGCTGCGCAATATCGTCGAGGGTAGCGTCCGATGCGGAATTAAGCACTTCGTACTGCTGGAGTGCTTCATTCCTAAGGATTTCGTCTTTGACGTAGGCGACATTCATCAAACTTCTCGATGGTAGGGGAACCCATAAGTGCTGACACTCCTACTTTTGGGGTAGCGTGATGTTACGGTTTGGGCAGAGCACAGCATTCTCCTGCAGCCGGTGGTTCATCAGCGCTGGCATCGAGCGCAACCTTCCATTCACCATTCACCTTTTTCCATACGGTGAAATAGCGGCCGGAGATGACGACGGGCTGACCATTTTTATCCTTCGAGTGGCCTTCATAGTGTCCCCAGGTAAAGCCCATGTCATTGGAAGGCCCCATCTGTGCTCCCAGCGGATTCCAGGTGAGCTGATAGTCTTTTGGGCTCCACTGCGCCTGAGCGGCGATGGCGGCACGTCCTCGAACTGGCGGTTTGCCATTATTGAGAGTCACGGCGTCATCAGCAAACCAGCTTGCAAAGGCTTTGCCTCCTCCGGCAGCAACTGATTTTGCGAAGCGGCCATCAAGCTCCAGCAGAAGCAGAACGCCTGGACTGATCGTTGGCTGTGCAATGGGGTTAGCGACTTGTGCCGATGTCTGTGAGAGGGCATCAAGCGCGGGAGCGGATGTTTGCGCTGCGAGCGGAAGGGCGAGAACGGCGCAGAGCAGAAGGCCGAGGCTCGATTGGAGTTTCATATTACGTATGCTATCGCGGAAGACCTACAAGGTTTTGAGTGCGGCACAGGCGCTGTCCAGGGCCTCCGGTTTTTTGCCGAAACAGAAGCGAAGCAGATTTTCTCCGCGACCCTGGGTAAAGAAGGCGGTACCTGCAACGGCTGCAACGCCAGTTGCGCTCAACAGGGTGCGCGCTTTCTTTTGCGCAGTTTCTCCTGGAACCCGGCTGACATCGGCCAAAATGTAATATGCTCCTGCCGGTACCGATGGCGGCAGGCCGGCCTCAGTGAGAGCCGCACAAAGCTGGTCGCGTTTCTGTTGGTACTCAATTGCAAGATTGGCATAGAACGATTCCGGCAGAGCAAGCAGACCAGCGGTAGCGCCGTGCTGGAAGGGCGCGGGACTGCAGACATAGGTCAGAT
>DASRSR010000033.1:0-5135 GCA_035656355.1 Edaphobacter sp. | reverse complement strand
AGCGCTTTTGCGCCCTGACGGGCAAAGACGCCTACGCCATCCTGCCAGGTGGCGCGGCCGCAAAGTACGCCGTGGAACTTTACGCCGCTGGCAAGGGCCATCTCCAGCGTCTCGACAAATGCTGCATTGGTGACGCCGGCGGAGAGATACACGATCGGTTTGTCGGTCAGAGCTGCTGTGCTTCGGAAGAACTCTTTGGCTTCGGTCTGACTGTAGGCCTGTTCGCCGCCAAACACGCTGGTACCAGCGGTAAACCGCATCTGGATGGGAGCTTCGACCTTAAGCACATCGGCAGCGTAGCGATCTTTGCTGAACTCTTCGATAAAGGCTTTTACGATCTCCGGTTTGCGCTTTGCATAGGCGAGATTGTTTTCGTCTCCGCCTCCGGCCTTATAGGCCAACAGCTCAAGGAACATCGGCATGTCGAGAGCGCGGCACTCGGCGCCCACTCGTTCAACAAAGGCCTTCTTCTGTTCGTTGACCCACTTGTCCTCAAACGGCGAATAGTAGACAAGGAGTTTGACGGCGTTTGCCCCCGCCTCCTTTATGCGCGTTGCAGACCACCCTTCGGTTAATGTCGGCAGCTTTTCTGGAAATTGGGGGCTATAGCCGGACTTCTCGTAAGCAAGCAGAAGGCCCTTGCCGTTGATATTTTTAGAAGCCGGCAGACCGTACTCGACGTCGAGCAGGATGGATGAAGCTTCGCGAGTCAAAATGGAGGCCACCAAACCTTTGAACTCCGCCATCATCGACTCTGATGGCTCGTTCCCAAGCTCTTTGGCCAGCATGTTCTTTAATAGACCGCGCTGATCGAGCGCCAATGCGGCGATTACACCATGTTCATCGGATACTGCTTTAAGTCCTGCTTTTTTTCCTTCCGTCAACCGGATCGACATCGATGAGGGCCTTTCAAGCTTGTCGCTTAACTATAGAAACGGAAAAGAGGGATGTCAATCGATAGCAATCGATAATTTGGGCAATCTGGGGCAAAAAGATGCGTCCCCTAATTGAAAGAACCTGGGGACGCATTTAGGAGGCACTTCAATGTCTTTGTAAGCTTGATCCTTTAATTAAGGACAGGATCCACTCGGCGGCGTGTATGAGATCTGACGATCGGCAAACACTGCGAAGGCTGGTTTTTCTTCCCCAGCACTATCGAAGAGGGACCAGTATTGGCCATCGCTCTCGTCGGCCTTGGTGTAATAAATGCGATAGAACCGGCTGCTGGTACTGGCAGTCAGGTTGAGAAGAAAGGCCGCTGCACATGCTTGCAAAGTTGGATCAGGATTGGACTGCGGGTTTTGGCCAGCGCCTACCTCTGTATCCCAGAAGATTGAGCCGGTCCAGGTCTCTCCTGACATTGCGTGAAAGAACGCTTTAATCGTGCACCGGTCGGGGTCGGTGCAATGGCTGCCGGTATTGATGTAGTTATTCACGTCGTCCCAGCCGTGGTACGCGAAGACTTCGGGACGAAAGCCACTGGAGAAGCCAAAGTTTACATTGTCAAACGCAAGGTGATGTTTGTATTTATCCATATAGCTTGCGTTGGCACAAAGTGTTTGCGCGAGATCGTTCGAGCAGTTCTGAACAAAGTCCTGCCACATATTGCCATTGGAACCGAAGTCTCCGGCAGCTACTGTGCAGTTCGCCGAAGGTACGCAGTGCTTGCGCAGCACAAGATGAAATCGGCGGCTCGCTGGGGATAGAGCGCCACCGTCAGTCCATCGCCTGTTGGTGTTCCGTTGTTGGGCTCGTTCCACGCGGTGTAGTCGAAGCGGCCGGTCCAGCCCGTGTAGGCCCATGAGGTGTTCAAAAATGCCACAATCGCCGTCTCGTAGGCAGCGACGCTGGGGATTCCCGGGTTGACGGTGATTCCGTCGATGTACTTGAAGGTGATCAGTGCCTGATCGCAATGGGCCTGCGCGTGATTCAGCCAGTCCTCAAACCAGGCGCGAGAGCCCTCCTTGGTGAGCGGCCCAGACCCCACTGGCTGCTGCGCGATGTCATAGGACAGATAGGCATGGCAGTGGCGATTGCCCGGCATTGAGACGCGCCCGATCGACTGGTAATAAGCGTTGGTCGCCGAGTAGAAGAGGTCCATGTAAGGAAACTGGGCATCCGGGCCGTTGAATCCGATGTTGAGGTTCTGCGCGTTCTGAAGTGTGGTCTGTCCAGGCGCGGTTAATGAAAATATGGCCGCAATTGCGGCCATTGTGAGGAGTGTAAGGGCTCGATGAAACAAAGAATACGAAGCTGTCTTCTTCATAGCAACGTCACCTCTTGAAATATCGATGAACGAGCGAGATTAGTTTGCAACTTGGGCCGCTTTTCTGTAGAAGGCAGCCCGTTGCAAGTTGTGGTTAGAACTCGTACTTGGCTGACAACTGGAAGAACCTCACGTTTGGAGTATTGAGCTGAATGCTGTGTGCGCCGGTGATTTGGCCCCCCAATTTTCCTATGCCGCTGTTGGGCTGTCCCCAAGCTGGAGTGTTCAGGACATTGAAGCAGTCAGCCCGGAATTCAAGGTATTGCGATTCATAGGTATGGAAGTGCTTGAACACCGACATATCCATGCGCTGGAAGCCGGGGCCGTAGATCTGGTTTCCCTGGTCGCCCAGAAAGAGTTTTGCAGTGGCTTCATCCGTAACATAGGTGGGATACGGATAATGAGACGGGTCGCAGGCGACTGTTGGATCGGGGCAATGACCGAATGGAGTGAGCAACGACGCCGGAAGCGGGTTCTTGTAGGCGCAGGGATTGAACCAATGATCCTTGGTTCGTGTTGTCGGTGCGCAGGGAATAGTCGGATTCGAGGGGTCCGGGGTTCCACCGGGAGCAAACGGATTCCCGATCCGGACTGCACGGGCGCTGCCGCCGACAACGTTGGATTGGTTCGCGGTCCCCACTGTGAATGGCTGACCTGACTGCAACTGATAGGTGATGTTGGTCGACCATCCTCCCAGTAGCGCGTCCACCACGTAAGGGCTATTGCTCAGATGCGCTTGCCCGCGTCCAAACGGCAGCCGGTAAAATCCATTGAAGGTGAAGCGGTGCCGCGTATCCCAGGACGAGTTGGTCATCTCATCCCGGATTGGAATAAGGGCTGTGTTACGGTATCCAACGCCTCCGCCCAGCGGCTCGGCAGCGTTGTCCATCGAGTGTGCCCAGGTGTAGGTCGCTAGAAAGTCCAGACCATGCGAGATGCGCTTCTGCACTTTTGTCTGTAGGGCGTTGTACTCCGAGACGCCGATATAGAGAAGATCACTGGCACCGGTGAAGTCAGGGAAAGGCAGGAACTTCTGCGCTGAACCGGAAGGAAGAAGGACATTGGAAGTATTGGTATTGATGCTGACCGGAAGATGCCGGCTCATGGTGCCCACATACCCGATGGTGGCGACGAAGTCGTTGCTAAATGCCTCTTCGAACGCCAGGTTGTAATCCATTGCGTAGGTGGTCTTCAGGTCGCGGCTCTGGCCAACCAGTCCGGGCGTGGAGAAGAAATTGATCAGACCCTGATCGACCGCCGCGGAGAACCCGTTTTCGAGACCATAACCATTGTTGGCGCAACTCGCGGATCCCTTGGGGCAGGAGGGAGACAGGAAGTTGTTGCTGAACACAAACGGATAGTTGGTTCCGAGGTTAACCGCTGCTCCGCCCTGCTGCTGTCCCTGATAGAAGATGCCGAAGCCGCCGCGGAAGACGGTCTTGGGATCGGTGGTGAGGGCAAACCCGACTCGCGGCGCAAAGTTCAGATGCTGCGCTTTAACCAGGCTGGGGTTGGAGTCATACTGCAGAGCGATGTTGTTCTTCGCTAGCAGAGCAAGAAACGCGGGATTCAATGCAAGCTTGCCCTGATTTTGCGCCGGCAGCACATAAACGGCAGTGCCGGTGCCGATGCCGGTGCTGGTGGCGTAGAAGTTAGCCTGTCTGCCCGCCATCTCCTTGTACGGCTGGAAGAAGTCGTAACGCACACCGAGGTTAAGAGTCAGATTCTTGGTAGCCTTCCAGTCGTCCTGCACATAGCCGGAGATGTTGTACTGCGCATTGTTGAAGTATCCCGACGGCCCAAGCGAACCGCTATCCATGTTGTCGGTCAGGAAGTCGGCAACGCCGTTGCCGGTATTGGCAACACCGGGTTGGGCAGTCTGCGATCCGTTAAAGCCATAGATGGGATGCGAGGCTGGCGGCTCCAATGTGGCCGAACGGATGTTCTGATAGGAAAAACCCAGCCGCAGCGAATGGCTCCCGAGTGTCCATGAGACGTTATCGAGAATCTGGTATTCGTTTTCCCTTTCCTTTTCGGGCCGATATTGATGGGCTCCAAATGAAGCAATGCTGCCGATGTTGGTGGTCGGCAGACCGCCGTTATCGGGAAAGTCCGGCCCAGAAGGAACTCCGCCTAAACCTACACTGGCAGCGAGACCCGGGTTGCTGTAACCGGGATTGAGAATGTCGAAATGGCCGAAGACGTAGCCCACGCGAAATTCGTTGACCAACCTCGGCGTGAAGATATGCGTTTCGCTGAAGACGAAGTTGTTCGCATAATTAATCTGCGTTCCGCTCTGGTTGGTGGAGCCGTTGCCGCCGCCACCATCGAGGACAGGGCCGAGCGGCGCTTCATTTTCGCCGCGGGCATTCAGATAGCTGAAGCGTGCGAACATCTGATCGGTGGAATTGACGTCCCAATCCAGGCGCGTGTCCCACTGGAATGTATTCTGCGGTTGGGAAAGGCTGTAATAGCGGTTCTGGTATGTCTGCCCAACGGGCACGCCGGGAGAGGGCAGAGGATACATATTCAGAATCTTCTGCGCCACCGGACTGATCTGGTTGGCGCAAAGCACGTTCTGCTGGCCATTGCACTTCAAGAGCGTCTGATTGTTGTGCGGCTCATATAGCTTCACCGGAACTGACCCGCCGGTAAGGTTCGTGTCCAGCAGTTCAGAAAAGTCGCCATTGCGCTCTTTGACGGTAGGAACCGCCATTGGTGCTTGCGCTACCGATTGCGCAATACGATTGGCCTGCACATCGCCGAAGAAAAAGAGATGGTTCTTGATGATAGGGAAACCTAACGTTCCGCCGAACTGGTTTTCGCGATATTTGCTGTTCGGAGTGTCCTTTGGCAGCAGCCAGTCATG
>DASRSR010000032.1:0-5601 GCA_035656355.1 Edaphobacter sp. | reverse complement strand
ACGCTGGATGCTCTGGGTGGAGGTTGCTCAGTGCCTATTGGAGTTCATTGCGTCCCGGAGTTTGAAAAGTGGCGTGTCTTCGCGCAGGTGCTCGCTCCAGATGGAGAAACGATGGTCCAGATCGACACCGAAACCGCTCTCGATACTACTGCGGAGTGCCTCGGTCAATGGGTGGCCGATGAGCTGAAATCCAGAGGAGCGCTTGAACTGCTTCGATGAACCGGAAGAGATGTCTCTGATCTTCTTTTCTATCAACAAGGTTGCTTCTATGGAAAATGGGACAGGCAACGTCTGTCCCATTTTTGTGCACCCTAGTTAGCTGCGACCTTTTGAACGCGTGGATCGCTGATCGAACATTCCCCCAATGTGAGGAGCAGACCCATGAGGCAAAAATGTCTATTAAAGATTAAAAGACTATTGAGCGGCGCAGTTATTGCCACGAGTGCGATTTTCTTCGCCTCAGCATCAATGCCGGCGCAGAATCCTTCTCCTGGTTCCCCACAACAGAACACACCTTCTCCGCAAGCCTCGCCCATGTCGCGCCCTGGAATGTCGCCGATGGAGCAACAACAGCAACTCAGTCAGGACCCTAACAGTCCAGGACACATGATGGACAAAGCCTTTGTGCATAAGGCAATGGAAGGCGGCATGGCGGAGGTCGAGCTTGGCAAACTTGCACTCCAAAAGAGCAACAATGACGATGTAAAGCAGTTTGCGCAAAAGATGGTTGATGATCACGGCAAACTCAACGAGCAGATGCAGCAGGTAGCGCAGAAGATGAACGTGAAGGCGCCAACTTCAATTTCATCAAAAGATAAGTCGACAATGGCAAAGCTCCAGGCCCTCAATGGAGATGCTTTCGACAAGGCTTACATCAAGGACATGTTGAAGGACCATAAGCAGGATGAAAAGGACTTCAAGCATGAAGCCGAAAGCGCAACTGATCCTGACCTGAAGCAGGTTGCGACGCAGGGTGCGCAGGTGATCGCCGAGCATCTGCAGGCCATCGA
Organism: Edaphobacter sp.; assembly: GCA_035656355.1. Classification (GTDB taxonomy): domain Bacteria; phylum Acidobacteriota; class Terriglobia; order Terriglobales; family Acidobacteriaceae; genus Edaphobacter. The sequence goes on along the minus strand of DASRSR010000032.1, from coordinate 4,591 downwards.
GCAGATCGCCCAGAAGAACAATGTGGCTTCGAAATAGAGAACATTAGCTACAAGAAAACAAGGGGAAGTGCCGATTGAGTGCTTCCTCTTTTTGATAATCAAAATTCAGCGGCGCAGGAGGATGACACCTCATCAACACTGTTCAGCCACGCTGTATCGACTTCGCCGCGGACGGGATCGAGTACGCCATCTGCGATCAATCGGCGTTCAATCGCATCCATCAGAGGCTTCACGATTCCGCAGCGCAGTTTGCCTGTTTCATCCAAAAAGCGTTGCTCCGGGGTCGCTTCTCCCATGTAAAAGCCACTGCATGCGCCGAAGTGCACGCAACCTTCGCAGGCAGTCTTCATTCTGCCGAGCCGTTCCTCGCGAGACCGCATGTATCCTGCACTCGCCAATAAGCCTGTAAGCGACGTTTCGAAGATGCTTCCGTAGCTGTATCCGTCTGCATAAGCATCAGCATTAGAAAAAAGCCGACCATCTGTATTTACGATGAACAGAGTCTCCGATTGCTTCTTCGAGTAATGCCCCATCCGGTTGGCCCGATGTGAGTATTTTCGGACCACATTGAGGACGTAATCCTGGATGGGCCTCATCTGAATCTGAGAATCCATATCGAACCAGAGATCGACAGCCTGAAGGAGGCTTTCCAGAATCTCTTTCTCGCTCAGGCCGAAGTCATCGTGCTGGTGGAGAAAGCCAGTGCGATAGATGGGAAGCAGACGGAAGGAGAGATGAAGGTCAGTAAAGAAGGTGAAGATTTCACGCAGCCTTTTATAGTTTTTTCTCGAGAGAACTGTGATGCAGCCAAAATTGACGTTTGCGTCGAGTAATTGCTGCATGTGCTCAAGCACCTTCGGTTGTGACTTGTTTCCAGCCGCATCAACTCGGAGATCTCCAAACACATCGATGGAGACACCGATGTTGGCAAATCGGCGCAAAAGGGCAATCAACTCGTCATCGAGACGAGTGAGGTTGGTCTGAATTGAGTTTTCCCATGCAACACCCGCTGGAGCGAGATGCTTTTCCTGCAGAGCAAATATCTGATCATAAAACGCTGTACCGAGCAGAAGCGGCTCTCCGCCGTGCCACACAAAGTCCATCGTCTCCGGCCGGTCTGCATAGGCTTCGGCGACGTGGCGGAAGAATGCGTCTAACTGCGTCGCACTCATGCGCGCCGAGTCGCCGAGCCAGGGAAACTCGTAACAATACCGGCAGCGGAGGTTGCAAAGCTTCGTGGTCTTTACAACCCATTGAACGGACATTGTTATTAGCCTTTGGTCTGCACGGCGCTCATTTCGGCTTTGTTGAAAGCAGCAACGACTCCAAGCCTTCCCAGAGCGGCAGCACGCGCTGCAGGATTTGAGATCAGCATGCCAATATCGGAGGTCTGGCATTTCTCATGGAAAGGCTTGCCATCACCTCCGTTCTCGACAAAGAAATCGCAGTATCCGCCATCCGTATCAGCGATCTTCTGTATGGCGGACATACGCTGGGCTGAGTATTGCTTTTTTGTGAACTCAATCTTTGACAGGTCGGACATCTGGCATTTCTCGTGGAAGGGTTTGCCATCGCCGCCATTTTCCACGAAGAAATCACAATAATTGTCATCGCTTACCATTCCCAGTGCAGCCTGCTGAACAGCGGCCGACTGCTTGAGAGAGGTCACCATATTTTTCAAAATAGCCTGACTTGCTTTCATGACAGACTCCTTTACGCGTACATGTAGCCTGCGCTCAGAGGGAGCGCCACCCTTACCGTCTGCAAAGCGGACGGCAATACCGGCATATCTAAATTTCGTGTAAGGTGGCCCGAATAATACGTAATGCAAATGGCCCGGGACAGGGGTGACAGTCAGACAGGGAACAGATCGAATGCCCAATCAGGAAGGAAATGTATCACAGCAATTGCAGATTCGTCTGCAAAATTCTGCGGGTGAAATAGAGCGCCAGGGCGTTCCCCCGTAGGACATGAATACAATCTCTGAGAGATGGTTGAATCTCCCAAAAACCTCCAGGGCAAACGAATCCTGATTACGCGCATCCGTCAGCAGGCCTCTGAACTGGCTGCAAAGATTGAGGCTCTTGGCGGTACACCAATTTTGGTGCCTACGATTGAGATCGCGCCGCCGCAGAGCTATGCCGCGCTTGATACCGCACTGGCAGAACTGGAGAGCTTTGATTGGATTGTCTTTACCAGTGCCAATGCGGTGGAGGTCTTTCACCAGCGGCGCAATCCGGCGCTCACGCCAGGGCGCATTGCCGTGATCGGCCCGGCAACGGCCAGAGCCGTGGAGCAGGCGGGGATGAAAGTCAGCCTGATGCCGCCGGTGTATGTGGCGGAGTCTTTAGCTGAAACTCTTGCTCCTATGGTTCGCGGCAAACGCATTTTATTTGTGCGAGCAGAGCAGGCCCGAGATGTCCTTCCAGAGGGGCTGAAGGCTGCCGGAGCCCACGTGACGATTGCCGCCGCCTATCGCAATCAGATTCCGGCAGGCACTGTAGCTGAATTGCGGAGCCTCTTTGCTGCGAAAGAGAACTATCCTGATGCCATTACTTTTACCAGTGCATCGACGGCACGTAATCTTGCTGAGCTTCTGCAGGAGGCAGAGATTGAGCTTCCGGCCTCGGTGGGTCTGGTTTCGATTGGGCCAATTACCTCAGAGGCGCTTCGGAGTCTGAGGTTGGAGCCCGACGTCGAAGCGACGGAGCCTGGCTTGCCTGCATTGGTTGACGCGCTGTTGACATATATCAACCAGAAATAACGGTCAGTGAGACGTCCAGGTCTTGTCGGAAGAGTTGCAGAGCTTTTCCAGGGTACAGTCTATGCAGCGGGGCTTGCGCGCAATGCAAATCTGGCGGCCGTGATAGATCAATTCATGAGAAAAGTCGATCCAACTGTCCTTGGGGATGATCTTCATCAGGTCCTGTTCGATCTTCTGGGGCGAGGTTTGGGTAGTCAGTTCCAGTCGTTGCGACAGACGTGCAACATGTGTATCTACAACAACTCCTGAGGGAATCTTAAACCAGGACCCGAGTACGACATTGCCGGTTTTGCGGGCCACTCCGGGAAGCTCGAGAATCTCTTCCATCGTTTGCGGAACTTTTCCTCCGAATTTTTCCACCAGTAACTTGGCGGCGCCTTTAATCGATTTCGCCTTGTTGCGGTAGAAACCTGTGGTTCGAATTAACTCTTCCAATTCGGGCAGCGAAGCTTCGGCCATTGCCTTAGGCGTAGGGAATGCCTTGAAAAGCGCGGGCGTGACCATGTTTACGCGTACGTCGGTGCACTGGGCCGAAAGAATCGTAGCGACCGTCAGCTCCCACGCGCTGCGATGGTGCAGAGCGCAGACCGCATTGGGGTAAGTCTTGCGCAGAATATCGAGGATCGCATGAATGCGCTGAGGAGCGAGCGGGGCGGCCGTCTTGCCAGGCTTCTTTTTGGCAGCTACGGGGCTGGCAGCAGTAATCTTTTCCACCCGTTTACTGACGGCAGAATCCCGAGGTTGAGAGGATTTCTTTGCTGGACTCTTTTGTGAAGGGCTACTGGCCCTGGATTTTGCTGCTTTCACCGCTTTTTTCGTGGTCATAATTTTATGGTGTTCCAATGCTCAGGTGATGTGAGTTCCAGCTTACTTGGATTGGTCCATTTTTTGCTGCATTTCCATCTCCTGCTGGGCCTCTTTTTCAGCATTTTTGTAGGCAGAGAAGTCAATCTCCTTCTGGGTCTGGGCCTCCTGGACGAGAGGATCAGTCAACTGCTTCAGATGGTCTGCAAACTCACGCATACAGTCAGCCTGCTGAGAGTGCGATCCAATAGACTGTGCCTGATGGCGTAGCAGATCTTCCAGCAGCAGAGTCGCGTCGAGCCGATAGGGAATGATGTCGGACGTTTTGGGGTCACGAAGCTCAAATACGTCTTCGCGCAATTTGGTTTCGCCTGCAATTAGACCGACGCTTGCTGTCGCATAAGATTGCCGGTCGCACACGGAGGAGATAATCGCCGCTGCTTTGCCGGCCATCATCGCTGAGGTTGCCCGACCCGCCGGAGGAATCTGCTCCTTCTTTCCGCGGCATCCAAGACAGGCTAGAAGAAGGAATCCAGTACCAAACGCTGCCGCCTGGCAGCTAAACCCATAACGCATCCGTACACCTCAGAGTAGACGCCTCTCCATTATGCGCAAATCCGGACAAAAAAATTTAACAAAGAAGACGAAGTCTCGCTTGTAAAGGTACTTTCTTTGAAAAGGTTTAAATCGCTGTTGCCGCTCTGCGCATCCAATCGAGAATGCAAGCGATCCAGATTCTAACCACGGGCGGCCCTGATGTCCTGACCCTGCGCGATCTGCCTACACCTACTCCCGGACCGGGAGAGGCCCTCGTCCGGCTTGAGGCTTCGGGGGTTAACTATATCGATATATATTTCCGCGAAGGGCGCTATCCCGCCCAACTTCCTTACACACTCGGGCAAGAGGCGTCGGGAACGGTGGTCGCAGTGGGCGAAGGCGTGACCTCGGTAAAAGCGGGCGACCGTGTGGCGTGGTGCGCGATTCCGGGAACCTATGCGCAGATGGCAGTAGCTCCGGCCAATA
>DASRSR010000031.1:0-32486 GCA_035656355.1 Edaphobacter sp. | reverse complement strand
GGATTCGGAGATGGTGATTTCGGATTCAGGACATTTTTTGCCCATGAACGAGCCTGCGGCGATCGCAGACAGGCTTCTTGGCTTTTTCGATAGAGGGAAGCACGCCGGCCCGGGTGACTGACGGCAGATATTGTGGGATGTCCGAAGATGCCTGACCCGATCATTGCATGAAGAACATTGAGATTTATTGGGTGCGGCTTCCTGTAAAGGGGCATGGATAACTGCATCGCTGAACCACGAATGGTACATGTCGGTGGAAAACGTGGATGCGGGATCGGGCGGTTGATGGGAGAATTAATAGTCAACTTTGAACTATCCGGGGAGTAACTGATTTCATGCCGAATCTGCCTGACGACGATATCCGAATTCACTATCACGAAGAGATTCCGCGCGGGGCGAAGATCAAGGTGATTGGCGTGGGCGGCGGAGGAAATAACGCCGTCAATCGCATGATTGCAGCCAACGTCGAAGGCGTTGAATTTATTGCAGCGAATACAGACGTGCAGGCATTGCAGACTTCAAATGCGGCAGTGAAGTTGCAACTGGGCGTGAAGCTGACTAGCGGGCTCGGCGCGGGCTCGAATCCTGATGTGGGACGGCGGGCGGCACTTGAGGATTCGGACAAGATTATTGAGGCGCTTGAAGGTGCGGACATGGTGTTTGTGACTGCCGGCTTGGGCGGAGGCACAGGAACGGGCGCGGCTCCGGTGATCGCGAGTCTCGCCAGCGAGATGGGCGCGCTGACTGTGGCAGTGGTGACAAGGCCTTTTGGCTTTGAAGGCAAGCGCCGCATGATGCAGGCCGAGCGCGGATTGCAGGAACTGCTGGAAGCGGTTGATACGGTGATCGTGATTCCGAACGAGAAGCTGCTGGCGGTGGCGAAGGATGCCGGATTCTTCGAGAGCTTCCGCATTGCGGATGATGTCCTGCGCCAGGGCGTGCAGGGTATTTCGGACATTATTACGATTCCAGGTGTGATCAACCGCGACTTTGCTGACGTGAAGACGACGATGGCTGGAATGGGATATGCGGTGATGGGAACGTCGGTGCGTTCGGGCGCAAACCGTGCGGTGGACGCGGCGATGGCGGCAATGGCTTCGCCGCTGCTGGAGTCTGGCGCGATCGATGGCGCGCGCGGCATCCTGATCAACATTACGGGGTCGAGCAGCCTGAAGCTGAGCGAGGTGAACGAGGCTTCGGGAATTATCCAGAGCGCGGCGCACGAAGACGCCAACATCATCTTTGGCGCGGTGCAGGACGAGAGCATGGGCGAAGAGGTGAAGATTACGGTAATCGCTACCGGGTTCAAACAGCAGGAGATGCCGCAGCGGCGGGAGCGGATGCTGGCTGAGGCGACCTTGCCGACGATGCGTTATGATGTCCCGATTCAGCCGCGAACGCCGACTGCCCGGTTTGCCAGCGAGGCGAAGCTGGAGGCAGCACCGGTTACCCCGGCACCTGTTCGAGAGAAGGCAGCGGTAGAGGCTGCACCAGAGCTGGTTCCGGTGCCGGCATCGGTCTTCGATGATGATTTTTTTCAAGGTGCTCCAACTGAGAATGAGGCGGACGAAGGTCACTTTTCTTCGCCAGGCCGCGTCCAAGTACAAGAAGGCCTTCGGGTTGTCGCGGTGGAACCAACCCTGGCAGAGGCTTCCGTCCGTGGCCCGGCGTTGAATGAGGCCTCCTCAGAAGCACCCGATGAGCTGGACATTCCGGCATTTTTGCGGCGTGGGAACTGACGCAATCAGGGGATGCCGATTATAGATGAGGTTGAATTAAGGTAGTTCCTAGGGAAGTTGGCAGGTTAATTGCAAATTGAAGTTCCAGGGTCCTTTATGTTGAAACTCGCCAGATCGCTTTGTGCCGTTCTTTTATGTCTCGGGTTGTGTGTTGCAGGGTATGCAGAGCCGACAGCCAAGCTTGTAAAGAAACATAGCTCCAAGATTACCCATACAACAACGCGGAAGGCTTCGCACAAGCGGGTGGTTCATACAGCGACGAAGAAGACGACGCATGTCAAAAAGAGCAGCAGCCGTAGCTCATCGGCGCGGGTTACATCGCATCGCCGACGGACCGGGCGGGCAGTCCTGGCGGTTCGGCGCACGCGGCGCCATCATTATGTTGAACGCTTTACGGCAAGCTCCTACACGGACAACCTGACACTGGGTGATGTGACGGCTGGCGAAGACCCTGTGGTTCGCGCTGCTGCGATTGAAGCGCTGGGCAATATGAATGGCACGGCGGTGGCGATCAATCCGGATAATGGACGGATTCTCGCCATGGTGAACCAGAAGCTGGCGTTATCGCGTGGAGCTGAGCCCTGCTCGACGATCAAGTTGACCGTAGCGCTGGCGGCGCTCGAAGAGGGCATCATCACAAAGGACACGCCAGTGAACCTGGGGCATGGTTACAAGGTGGACCTGACCTATGCGCTGGCGAAGTCGGTGAACTCGTATTTTGAAGTTCTGGGCCGTACGCTCGGCTTTGAGCGGGTGAAACATTACGCTAATCAGTTTGGCCTGGGAGAGCTGGCGGGTTATCACATTCAAGGTGAGCAACTGGGCGTCTATCCGGACCATGTGCTTCCGGAGAAGCTGGGCGGTGTGGGGCGCATGTGCTCATTCGGCGAGAGCATCTCGATGACACCGCTGCAACTGGGAGCGATCGTTTCGGCGATTGCGAACGGCGGAACGCTCTATTATCTGCAACACCCGGAGACTCCGGAAGAGGTCGCCAACTTTAAGCCGATGGTCAAGCGGACGCTTAACATCGCCCCGATTATTCCGGAGATTGTGCCGGGAATGGCGGGCGCGGTCGATAGCAGATTTGGAACCGCACGGTCGCTGCGGACCAGCTTCAATGAGTTTCCAGTAATGGGAAAGACCGGAACCTGTTCAAATGACGGGACAAGGTTTGGCTGGTTTGCCTCTTACGCGAATACACCGAATGGACGAATCGTAACGGTCTTTTTCCTGGAGGGCGGAAGGCCAACGTTCGGTCCTAAGGCGGCTGAACTGACTGGACAGTTCTATCGAGCACTGTGGGACAAGAGCTATTTTGTGCCAAAGCCACTGGTTGAGACGGGTAGCCTGGGCGGAAATTAGCACGAAAGAAAATAGGTTGAGGCAGCGGGCCGGAGTTTCCGGCCTGTTGTGTTTAACTGCCTGGTTATGGAGTGGAGATAAATACAGGAATCTCCACTATGGCTCTGCGGGCCTTCGGTCGAAATGACGTGGGTGGGCCCCCGGCTTTTTCAAAGGGTTCCAGGTGGCGTGGCGCGGCAGAACAGGGTAGAACGGTGAGATGAAGATTCTGACTGCGGCGGAGATGGATGCGGCGGACCGGCGAACGGCGGAAGAAGCCGGAGTCTCACTGCAGGATTTGATGGAGTCCGCTGGTAGTGCGGTGGCTGCGTTCTGTCTGCGGCAGTATCCGGCGGCCAAGCGCATTACTGTGTTGTGCGGTAAAGGGAATAACGGCGGTGACGGCCTTGTCGCGGCTCGGCTGCTTGCGCAGGCGGATAAAAAAGCGCGGGTGTTACTGCTGGGTGCGGAAAACGATGTGAAGGGCGAAGCGGCAGAAGCTCTGGCGCGGCTTCGTGTGGCGAACACTAAGATTGAGATTCTGGAAATCGCCGACGAGGCGGCACTGTCGAGTGCGTGGGGGAATGAAGATTTATTCATCGACGCTGTAGTCGGAACTGGCTTTAAACCACCGCTGCGTGGTCTGGCGCTGGCTGCACGCGATCTTCTGCTGAAATCGAGCGGTCCAGTTGTGGCAGTGGATCTGCCATCCGGATGGGATGCAGACTCCACGAAAGAAAAAGAGGACGGCGCTTTCCGGGCTGATGCTGTGGTGACATTTACTGCGCCGAAGTTGGCGCATGTCTTTGGGCATCTGACGCAGGACACCTTTGGGCCGGTAGTTGTGGCGAACATTGGATCTCCGGATGCAGTGGTGCAGTCTGAGACTGCTTTGACGTGGACTGGGAGCGCAAAGGTATTGGCGGAGCAGCCGCGCGAAATGAACTCCAATAAGGGCAAGTTTGGCCATGTGCTGGTTGTCGGGGGAAGTTGGGGCAAGGCAGGCGCTCCAGCGATGGCCTCGCTTGGAGCATTGCGTACTGGAGCTGGGCTGGTGACAGCAGGCGTAGGAGAACGTATTGTGAACATCGTTGCCGGAGTTGCGCCGGAGCTGATGGTGCATCCGCTGGCAGAGAAGATGCGGCTGCTGACGAATCTGCAAGGGCAGAGATTCGAGCGCCTGATGAAGGGAATCTCGGTCCTGGCGATTGGTCCAGGTTTGGGTACTGACGGAGATGCTCCGGAATTTGCGCGGGAGCTGGTGCGGAAGACGAAGGTTCCGGTGGTGATTGACGCCGATGGACTGAATGCATTTGATGGCAAGGCGAAGCTGCTGAACGGAGCGGGCCGAACAATGGTGCTGACACCACATCCGGGAGAGATGGCGCGTCTGGCGGGGATGACGGTGAAAGAGATAGAAGCTGATCGTATTGGGTTAGCACGACGGTTTGCCACCGAACATCAACTGACGCTGGTACTGAAGGGATGGCGAACGTTGGTTGCGCATCCTGATGGCCGCGTTGCGGTGAATACAACTGGGAATCCTTCGATGGCGAAGGGAGGAAGCGGCGACATTTTGACAGGAATTATTGCGGCGATGCTGGCGCAGTTTCCTGCGGATGTTGCCCGCGCTGTGGAAACGGCGGTGTATCTGCATGGACTGGCAGGAGACTTTGCGGCGTGTGCAATGGATGAGCATACGGTGCTTGCGACCGATACGGTCGGGCATTTGAGCGATGCATTTCGCTATCGTGTGAAGGACGGCGATGGCCTGACTTGGATTTGTGGAATCAATGAAGGAGAAAGAACAGCACGATGAAAGAGAAGTTGCGAGAGAAGCGCTTTTGGACGCGCTCGGTCGAGGGGACACTTGCCCTGGGAGAAAAGATGGCGGAGATATTGCGGCCGCCGAAGCTGGCGATTCTGCGAGGCGAAGTCGGTGCAGGAAAGACGACGCTGGTGAAGGGAATTGCGCGGGCGCTGGGCTCTGCCTATGAAGAGGATGTGACCAGTCCTACGTTTACACTGGTGCACGAGTATGAGGGGCCAAAAGTTCATCTGTTTCATCTGGACCTTTACCGTCTGCAGACCGAAGAACAGATTGCCGTGCTAGGACTCGAAGAGATGCTGACAGAGCCAAATGCGCTGGTGCTGGTGGAGTGGGGCGAACGCTTTGAGAGCGTGGTAAAACTCGCTGACGCTGAAGTAGCGATGGAGCATGGCGAAGGCGATGAGCGCGGGTTGATTGTGCGTTGGCGAGAATAGCAGTGCAATCTAAAATAAGGCGCACTCGAATAGTGTGGTCAAAGTAAAAAGCTGCCATGCAAACCTGCATGGCAGCCTGTACGTTGGTGTCGACAGTGATTGAAGCTTATTTGGGCTGCGCGACTGTGCGGATGTAGGAATTGATCTTCTTGAAACTGTCGGGATAGAGCTTCTTGCCTTCTTCGTCGGAGATGGTGCCCGCGAGGATGACATCTTCGCCGTTCTTCCAGTTGGCTGGGGTGGAGACCTTGTGGTTCGCGGTCAACTGAATAGAGTCGAGGACGCGGAGGATCTCGTCGAAGTTGCGGCCCGTGCTCATGGGATAGATGAGCTGGAGCTTGATACGCTTGTCGGGGCCGATCACGAAGACGGTACGCACGGCTGCGTTGTTGGCAGGGGTGCGGCCCTCGGAGGTTTCGCCGGCGTCGGCGGGCAGCATGTTGTAGAGCTTCGCCACCTTGAGCTCCGGGTCACCGATCATGGGGTAGTTGACTTTGTGGCCCTGGGTCTGCTCGATGTCGACGGCCCACTTGGCGTGGTTTTCGACGGGATCGACGCTGAGTCCGATGATTTTGGCGCCGCGCTTTTTGAACTCGGGTTCAAGGCCAGCCATGGCGCCGAGTTCGGTAGTGCAGACGGGGGTAAAGTCCTTGGGGTGCGAGAAAAGGACGGCCCAGCCATCTCCGATCCACTCGTGAAAGTTGATGGTGCCCTGGGTAGTTTCGGCAGTGAAATTGGGTGCTTCATCATTGATGCGGAGTGACATGGTTTCTTTTCCTCTTTCTGTTATTTCGATAATTATGCAATAAAAAACCCGCCCGGCTCGCTGGCTCTGGGTGGGTCGATGTGCTGTCCGAATCCGAAACTTGCCTATTCTACGATCCGCTTATGCGCACATGCCCACCTGCCGACAGCAACAGCAGCAAGTGGTGAACATGTTTTGCATTATCGTCATGCGGAATCTCTTTACCTTGTACTGCGATCTCTTGTATCGCGGCTGGCGAGCCAGCATGGAACTGTTGTGTCCACTTGCGGTCTAAGAAAAACATACGTCCGAGGAGCTTCGATGTCAAATCAACAAAGCCCCTCGGACTTGAAAAAGCGGGACAGTCGCTTCGCTGTTACTTCTGTGCTGGCGGCCAGGAATCGTAGGGAGGCGTCTTCCATGTAGAAGCAGGGGGCGGCACATTCGCTTTCGGCTTATATCCAGTTGAAGGAAGCTGCGCCGCAGGCTTCAACGTGGCCTTCCCGTTCGCACCCACCTCATATGGTACCCAGCGTGGCGGGAACTGCCGCCTGCGTGCGGCAGCCTGTGGATTCCGAGGAGGCCGGGGAGGGCCCGGGATCCGTAGCAAGGTCCACTTTTTCGCCTGGAGCGTTGCCGGAGTAAGCGGCTGATCCCACGGCTGGCCCGCACGGCCATTCAGGTCATAAACAAACTTGCCACCCATGAGCGTCAGTTCGCATTCCAGCCTCTCATGGCCCTTCATCACCGCACCGGATCCATCGGTAAAACCGTAGTTCCCGTGATGAAGATTCAGCACGGCGATATCGGCAATGGCACCCGGAGACAGTTGTCCCAGCTGGGTCTGCTGTATCTCTACCGCTGGATGCCACGTCATCTCGGCGACCACTTCCTTCAATGGAAGGCCCATCGCCAGAACCTTGTCGGCCGTCGTCAGATAGTCCTTCAGGCCTTCGTTCACATTGTCCGCGTGGATATCGGTCGAGATCGAATCCGGAATGAAACCTGCCTTGATCAGCGGTACCGCAACGCTGAACAGGAAGCTGGCCCCTCCGTGGCCCAGATCGAAGTAGATTCCGCGCTTGCGACCCTCCCACATGCCCTTGCCTGGGCCGCCCGTCTCCGGATCCTGTTCGCCGCGGAGACCGCTATACATGTGCGTATAGATATCGCCTGGCCGCAGTTTGTTTTCCAGAAGCTCATACAACGGCCGCTCGACACGGCGCGCACCGAAGTCGATCATGACCGGGATGTGCGCAATCGTGCCTGCCTTAATGGCCTGATCGTACGGGAACCATTCGGGGCCTTCAAAGTGAGCGCTCTTTATGCCGACCACAACACCTGGGTACTTCAGCGCCGTCTCGCCGGTCTTCTCGCCGTCCATGTCCTTCATATTCTGCTCGATCGGGCCGCTGCCCATGCCGGCGCCCACAATGTTCAGCAACGCGAGGACGCGCGTCTGCGAGCGATCAATCACGCGTTCTTTGAATTCCGGGAAGTTGCGCCAGCCTGACGAGCCAGCGTCCACCACTGTGGTAACACCGTCCCGCAGCGTAAAACCGTCGGGCATAATGGCCCAGTCGCCACCGGCATAATCGTTATGCTTCAACCCCCAGAAGACATGAACGTGAATATCGATCAGCCCTGGCGTGACATAAAGACCAGCCACATTCACGGTCTTAATCGCCGAATCCGCAGGAATGCCCACGGCAACCTTCGCGATCTTGCCGTCCTTGATGGCTACATCGCGGATTGCATCGATGTTGTTCTTGGGATCGATGACATGGCCGCCTTTGAGCAGCAGGTCATATTGCTTCTCCGCTACAGGTGCGGTCGCTGCGGAAGTCGCAGTTGTGGCCGGAGCATGGTGCCCGGCCTGCGCGGCGAGTTGAGGCACAAAGGCGAACGCTGTGAGAGAAAACCCAACGCAGGCGCGGACAAGAAAATTGCAGCCCATAGAAACTCCTCTTGATTGCTGGAGTGAATTTCGAATCAGGAACTTTATAGGCCGAAGCAGAGGTTCCCACCACGGACATAAGCCCTATTCCCGCAATCCACTCTATACGGTCAGATGCTGCTCAAGTAGGAAGTCGAGATGAAAAGGTCGTGCTGCATTCATGTGAGCGCAACAATCGAAGATGAAAAGGTGATGGATGTGTTCGTAGGAGAGCGCACCATTTCTGCTGCAATGGGACGTCTTTTCCTGCCGTGATGCACCAGATTTCAACAGAGCTGTAACTTGAATCTTCAAGAATGGCGCGGGTTTGCAGCGAACGGTGGATGCGCAAGCGGAAATGTACGCAGTCTTCGCCGTAAATTCGCTGTTGCGCTGCGGCGCAAACCTTCCTACTCTTGGCAAACGTCACGACGACGTTTCATGCAATGTGGGACGCCGGTGTGGCGGCAGAAATTGCTTTCGCCTGTATTAATGACAATTTGAGTTGAGAGAAGGCTTCGAACTGCAGCGCAGTCGCATCCTTCTACGTCCGCGTATCCGTTTACTGCATGCAAAGCGGTGAGAGCCTTTTGGGCTCCTGACCGTATCGGCGGCAGACCAAAGCTTATGCGCGGCTGGAACGATGCATGGCAACCTGCGTCGCGCGGCCCTCTCTCGCACCCCTCGGCCTGGCATTGCAATGCCGGACTGGCGGCACTGTTCCTTTGCGGAGCAGCAGGAGAACTTTTTGTTTGTCCCTGCTTGCTCTGCTGAAGCGGACGGCCTACTACGCCTTGTGCCGACTAGACGGATGCCTGTGATGACGGGCTGAGGGGAGACGTTCACCGCCCAGACTGGCGGCGCCTGCAAAACAGCAGTCGCTCCGGACTGGTTTATCGGTCCGACCCACCTACCCGTGGCGTCGGGCAGAATGTGAGATTGCATTGCGCCCGAAGAAGACGATCCTCTGCGTTGACGATAATGAACAAGTGTTGTCTGTCCGTACCTTTCTGCTGGAGACGCGAGGCTATCGCGTGATTTCGGTGAATTCTGCGCAGGAGGCGCTGGATGTGGTGCAACGGTCGATACCGGGCACGCTGGACCTGCTGCTGTGCGATCTGTTGATGCCACAGATGGATGGCAATGAACTGGTGCGTCGCGCTAAACAGATGCATCCGGGGCTGCCGGCGATGATTGTTTCAGGAACGGTGAATGCGTTTGATCGTGCATGTTCGGCAGATGTGTTTCTGCCAAAGGGTGCTTGCTCGGCTGCGGAGATGATCGAGCGCATACGGGTTCTGGTGGCGCGCAAGCGGGGACCGAAGAAGGCATTTACAGTAACTCCGCAGGCGCAGGTGCCGGGGTATCGTCCGGCGGTGGCGAGCTAGGAAGCTTTGTGCATCCCACCTATGCCGCGATGAAGCTGCCGCATGAGTGGGCACCCGAACTCGGTATTTAGAAGCAAATACCGGGGTCTCTCCACTTCGTCGCGCGAGGCACGGCTTCGGTCGAGATGACGTGAGTGAAAAGTGGCCTTTCTTAATCAGGCTTCGACGAGGCCGTAGCGGCGCTGCCATTGCTGTTTTAGCCGTTCCCAGACGGCATTGGTTTCTTCGTGAGAGAGGGCGGGATCGGGATGGCTGGCGAAGCGGGCAGCCTCTTTCTTTGCCAGCTCGAGCAGAGCGCGATCGCGAATAAGATTAGCGACGCGGAACTCCGGCAAGCCAGCCTGCCGGGTGCCGAAGAATTCCCCGGGGCCGCGCTGTTGCAGGTCGAGCTCGGCGAGCTCAAAGCCGTTTTGCGTGTGCACCATTGCGTCGAGCCGAGCTTCTGCTGCTTCGCTGACGCGTCCTCCGGTCATAAGGATGCAATAGCTCTTTGCGGCTCCGCGACCGACGCGGCCGCGTAACTGATGCATTTGCGCCAGACCGAATCGCTCGGCGTGTTCGATGACCATGACCGAGGCGTTAGGTACATCGACGCCGACTTCGATGACGGTGGTGGCGATGAGCACATCAATGTCGCCACGCTGGAAGCGGCGCATCCCGACTTCTTTGTCGTCTGCGCTGAGTCGTCCGTGCAGAAGGCCGAGGCGCAGGCCGGAGAGTGCGCCTGAGCGCAGTTCCTCGTACATATCGGCGGCGGCACGGAGGGCCTTCTTCGGTTCGAATAATTTTTCTGTTTTGGTGGCATTCTTTTTCGCGCTCTTTGTGCCACTGGTTTTGCCGTTTGCGGTTGGTTCCGGCGTTTCGTCGGGCTGGGCGAAGTCGAGCTCGGGCTGATCGTCTTTTGTGCCTTCGATGACGGGATAGACGATGTAAGCCTGGCGACCCTGTGCAACCTGTTTGCGAACGAATGACCAGACGTCGGCGGCACGCTCTTCTGTGGTTCGTCGGGTAACGATGGGGGTGCGTCCGGGAGGAAGCTCGTCGATGACGCTTGCGTCGAGATCGCCATACAGCGTGAGAGCAAGGGTGCGCGGGATTGGGGTGGCGGTCATGACGAGGACGTCGGGGTCGAGGGCGGTGTCCTTTTTCATGAGGCGGAAGCGCTGCTGCACGCCAAAGCGGTGCTGCTCATCGACGATGATAAGGCCAAGGTTGTTGAAGTCGACTTTATCTTCGATAAGTGCGTGGGTGCCGATGGCGAGGTCGGTTTCTCCGCGATAGATACGACTGCGGGCTTCGCGTTTGGCTGCGTCGTCAAGTGAACCGGTGAGTAGTGCAATTCGGTAAGGTCGGCCGGTGTGCGGCGAGAGTGCGCTGCCGAGAAGTTTCTTTGCGGAGAGATAGTGTTGCGTGGCGAGGATTTCCGTTGGTGCCATAAGTGCAGTCTGATAGCCGTTTTCGATGGCGATAAGCGCAGCCTGCATGGCGACAATGGTTTTGCCGGAGCCGACGTCTCCCTGCAGGAGGCGGCGCATAGGCTGTGGGCGGCGCATGTCAGTGGCGATTTCGCCGAGGACGCGTTTTTGCGCGGCAGTGGGATGAAAGGGCAGGATCTGCTTAAGGGCTTCGCGGACTTTCACTCCTGTGGCAAAGGGCGTGCCTTCGCGCTCGCGCATTCTGCGGCGTTTGAGTTCGAGGCCGAGTTCGAGGTAGAAGAGTTCTTCGAAGATAAGGCGGCGATGTCCTGGGGTGGCTGCCGACATCAGCTCCGTCATCGGCGTGCCAGCCTGAGGGAAGTGGACTGCGCGCAAGGCTTCGAGTCTGCCGGGAAGTTGGAGACGCTGGAGCATGGCAGGAGGAAGAGTTTCAGGGACAGAAGCGGGTTGTGTTGTGAGCTCTTCCAGAAGTCCCCAAATGACGCGGCGCAGCCAACGCGAAGTGAGCTTTGCGCCCCAGGCAGTCGTGCCGCCGAGGAATTCATAGACGGGCACGATACGGCCTGTCTCCAGGCCGACATACTCGGCTTCGGGACCGTCGTGCGCGGGCAGAATTTCGAACTGCGGCTGGATCATCTTGAATTTGCCAGCGGAGGAACGCGATGCTTCCACGCGACCGTAGAGGGCGACCATTTGGCCGGTGCGGAACTTATCGCGCAGGTAGTCGCCGTGGAACCACATGCATTTGATGGTGCTTAGGCCCTGGCCTACGGTCATCTCGAAGAGGGGCATGCGGCGCGTGCGCAGCAGGGTGGTTCCGCGAACCTCGCCAATGACGCTGGCCATGGCTCCGGCCTTAAGGTCGGTAATGGGCAGTGGATTCAGCCGGTCTTCGTAGCGGAAGGGGAGATGATAGAGCAGATCTTCGACGGTTTCGACGCCGCGTTTTGAGAGCGCTTCGGCGACTCGTTCGCCTACGCGCTTTACATATTTGATTGGAGTCGAAAGCTCGAGCACAGAAGCGATGCTACCAAGGAAGGCGGCACGTTTGAGCAATCGCCCTGCTAAACTTGACGTTAAAGAGAACCCATGCCCATCGTCGAGCTCCAGAAAGTCCGCAAGGTCTACGACACGAAAGTTGCCGTCAACGATATTAGTTTCAGCATTGAACCAGGTACGATGTTCGGTTTGCTGGGTCCGAATGGATCTGGCAAGACCTCGAGCATCCGAATGATGATTGGGATCACGGTGCCGGATTCCGGTTCGATCAACCTCTTTGGCCAACCGTTTTCCCGCAAGAACCTGCACCGGGTGGGCTATCTGCCGGAAGAGCGCGGTCTATACAAAAAGATGAAGGTGATGGACCAGCTCATCTTTCTGGGGCAGCTTCATGGACTGGATACAGCAACAGCCAGTAAGCGTTCGCATGAGTGGTGCGAGCGGCTTGGGATTTCGGGGTCAATCGAGAAAAAGACCGAGGAGCTGTCGAAGGGAATGCAGCAGAAGATCCAGTTCATCTCGACGTTGCTGCATGAGCCGGAGCTGATCATTATGGATGAGCCTTTCAGCGGGCTCGATCCGGTGAATGCGACGATTCTGCAGGACACTTTGGTTGATCTGCGCAGTAAGGGACGGACGATCCTGTTTTCGACCCACCGCATGGACCAGATTGAGAAGCTGTGCGATGCGATTTGCCTGATTCATAACGGCAACCTGGTGCTTTCGGGGCCGATGCGTGAGATCAAGTCGCACTATCCGCGCAACCGCGTGGAGATGTTTTTCGAGGGAGACTCGGGCTTTCTGCAGCATCCTTCGATTGAAGATGCGAAGGTGTATGGCGGACGCGCGGAGATCAAGCTGCACTCCCTGAATGGGACAGCGCCCGACGCGCAGCCGCTGCTGGCCGATGCTGTGCAGCGAGGTACGCGCATCAATCGGTTCGAGGTAAAGGAGCCTACGCTGGAAGAGATCTTTATCGAAAAGGTTGGAGGCAAGGTCGATGCGTAACGTCTGGCTCATTGCAAAGCGCGAATATCTGGAGCGTGTACGCACTCGGTCCTTCATCTTTTCAACGGTGCTGATTCCAGTTCTGATGACCGGGGGCATTGTTGTCGCAGTGATGACGAGCTCGCACTCGCGCTCGGCCTCGCATATCGCAGTCGTCTCGCAGGACCAGCAGCTGGCGACAGACCTGCAAGCGGAGCTGGAGAGCGGCAGGGATATCAAGATGACGGTGGACGTGATTTCGCCACCAGCGAATGACACACGTAACGTTCTTGATGGCGAGCTGGCGGACAAGGCGCTCGATGGCTATCTGTGGATCACGCCGGCGAGCCATCCGAACGAGCGTCCCTCATTTGCCTACACGCCGCGGTCGACGGGCGACAAGGCAACCAAGGAGGCCATTACTGCGGCGTTGCGCTCGGTGTTGGTGCGCGAAGGACTGGCGCATGAAGGTATTGTCTCTGCCGATGTGACCGCGCTGATGCAGCCCGTCAAAGTGGATACGACGCAGGCGGGCAAGAACGCAGATACGACCTCGACCTACGTGGCTATCTATGTTCTGTTCTTCCTGATGTATATGGTCATCATGCTGTACGGCATGAACGTAGCGCGTTCAATTATCGAAGAGAAGACCTCGCGCGTGTTTGAGGTGTTGCTGGCGACGATCAAGCCCGAAGAGATGATGGCCGGCAAGATGATCGGGGTGGGTTCTGTCGGGCTGACACAGGTGTTCATCTGGCTGCTGACAGCGGTGCTGTTGACCAGCACACCGCTGGTGGCCTCGCTGGCAGGCGGCAACGCGCATGTCTCGCTGAACGCGATGCAGATCGTGTTTTTCGTCGTCTTCTTTGTGCTCGGCTTCCTGCTGTATGCGAGCATCGCCGCGGCGCTGGGAGCGATGACGAACTCCGAGCAGGAACTTCAGCAGCTCAATATGTTTCTCGTAATGCCGCTGGCGGCGTGCTTCTTCGCGATGGGCATCATCATTTCGAATCCGAGCTCGGTACTTTCGACGATTCTTTCGCTGATTCCGTTTATGACACCGCTGATTATGTATCTGCGCATTTGTTTGGTGCCGGTACCTCCGGCATGGCAGATCGGGTTGTCGATTGCATTGATGATTGCGACGATTTACGGAATATTATGGATCGCCAGCCGTATCTATCGAGTGGGTATTTTGATGTATGGGAAGAAGCCGACCCTGCCGGAAATTCTGCGCTGGCTGAAGTATAGCTAGTCGACGCTGGGTGAAGCGGGTAGGATGGCCGGCATGGACATTGCTGCAATTCAGGCGGCGTTAAGGGAACAGAAGTTCGATGGGTGGTTGTTTTATGACCATCATCATCGGGACCCGTTGGCGTATCGCATTCTTGGACTGGGCGAAGGAATGCATGTGACGCGGCGGTGGTTTTACCTTGTACCTGCGCAGGGAGAGCCGAAGAAGCTGGTCCATCGTATTGAGTCTGGGCGGCTGGATGCACTGCCGGGCGAGAAGATGGTGTATTCGTCGTGGCAGGAACTGGAGAGCCGGTTGGAAGCAATGCTGGGCGGGAGCCGCCGGGTTGCCATGCAGTACTCGCCACGGAACGCGATCATGTACGTTTCGCTGGTGGACGCGGGAACGGTGGAGCTGCTGCGGGAGATGGGCAAAGAGATTGTCAGCTCTGCCAATTTGGTGAGCCAGTTTGATGCGGTGCTGACAGAGGAACAGATTGCTACACACTTTGCAGCACAGAAGAAGCTCGACCGTATTCTTGAAGAAGGCTGGAAAGAGATAGGCCGCCGCGTGCGTGGGAGCGGGACCGATGAGTTTGCCATGGTGGAGTATCTGGCTGAGGCGATGCGAAAAGAGGGCCTGGCGTGGGAGCACGGGCCGAATGTAAGCGTCGGGCCGAATTCCGCTGATTCACACTATGAACCGACTGCGGCAAATTCGAAGCCAATTCTCCGCGGGGATTTTGTGCTGATTGATATCTGGGCGAAGCTGGACAGGGCCGATGCCTGTTACTACGACATTACATGGACAGGTGTGGTGGACCGGGAGCCGACGGAGCGGGAGCAGGCGGTATTTGCAACAGTACGCGATGCGCGCGATGCGGCTATCAGGTCGGTTGAGAGTGCATTTGCGTCGGGCAAGCCTCTGGCCGGCTGGCAGGCGGACGATGCGGCGCGAGCGGTGATTCGCGGAGCGGGGTTGGGCGAGTGGTTTACGCATCGGACGGGCCACAATATTGGGGTGGAACTGCATGGAAATGGGGCGAACCTGGACAATCTGGAGACGCATGATGAGCGGCTGATTCTGCAGAACACGTGCTTTTCCGTCGAGCCGGGAGTTTATTTTCCCGGTGAGTTCGGAGTGCGTAGCGAGGTGAATATGATGACGCGGTCGGGACGGGCTGAGGTGACAGGGCGTGTGCAAACCGAGCTGGTTCGGGTGTAGCTGCTATGATGGCAACTGAAATGGCGAACACGGCACAGGTCCCGGCGCAGCGCGTTGGGCAATCTTCTTCAAAAGCGCTTCTGGTGTTGATTGCCGGATGGCTGGTTCCCGGGGCGGGACACTTTCTGCTGGGGAAGTGGATACGTGGGCTGCTGTTGTTTGCGTCATTAGTGCTGATGTTCAGCATTGGACTGGCGCTGAAGGGCGAGATTTCGTCGCCAAGTACAGGCCAGTTGCTCGATATTCTGAATTTTGCTGGTGATCTGGGGAATGGCCTGATGTATCTGGTCGCCAGGGTATTCAGTCTTGGAGCGTCGTCGGTGCTGACGGTTTCCGCTGATTATGGAACGAAGTTCATCGTTGTGGCCGGTCTGCTGAATGTGATTGCAGCAGTGGACGCGCACTCGCTGGCAACTGGGAGGAAGGCTTCGTGACGATTTCGCACTTCAATGCGGTGTTGCTGTTCGCGCTGCTAACCTCGGTGGTGTTCGGCATTACACAGCGCGCAGAGCCGAAGATGATGGTACGGTTTGGCGCATTCTGCTTTGTTCTGTTTGTGCTGGGGACGATTGCGGCAAGCTGGCTGATGTGGCTAATCAAACATTGATTGTCGAGCACTGATCATAGTTGCACCTAATTTAAATCTGTAAGGAAAGAGATGAGCCTGGTTCGAGGGCAGGACGCGCGCAGCTTTGCGCCGGAAGAGGGAATGACGCGGCAGGTGCTGGCCCATACCGACCAGTTGATGCTGATACGCCACTACTTTGAGAAGGGGTGGGAGGGTGCGAGGCACAGCCATCCTCATCATCAGCTTGTGTATGTGGTGCGCGGAGCATTGAAGATCGAGGTGGGCGGCGACATCTTTGAGGCGCGTGCCGGAGACAGCTTTGTAGTGGAT
The DNA here is from genome assembly GCA_035656355.1 of Edaphobacter sp. Lineage (GTDB taxonomy): Bacteria > Acidobacteriota > Terriglobia > Terriglobales > Acidobacteriaceae > Edaphobacter. Next base: position 16,291 of record DASRSR010000031.1, on the reverse strand, counting down.
GGCGGGGTAGAGCATCAGGCGTGGGCGCTGGAGGACTCGGAGGTACTGGACGTATTTACGCCGGTACGCGAGGATTATCGCGAACTGTTGAAGTAGTGTCTCTGACAAAAATAGGAAAGTCTTAAAGCCGAGGAAAACAATACAGGGATCCTTCGACTTCGCGCCCTGCGCTTCGCTCAGGATGGCGGTGTCTATTGGCGTTTAGAAAGCGAGAAAAAGCACTGAAGTTCTGATCCGCGCTTGCCAGATGTAACGGGTTACAGATATAAGGGTTGAATTCGTTCGGGAGTGCAACAAAATGAATTTTATAAAGTTAATGGTGCGTCGTGGCCGTTGGGTGGCGCTGATTGTGGTGATGGGTCTTGCGATTTCTGCGAGTGCGCAGCAACAGCAGCAGAGTGCAGTGGATATCTCCGCAAAGCATATTGCAAGCCTTCCTGCCGACCTTTCCAAGGCGGTGGTTGAGACGACGATGCGCACGCATCCCAATGCGGCAGAGCTGGGTAAGTGGGGCTACGCGCAGGCGCTTTATCTTTATGGCGAGTACCTGGTTTATGAGCGGACACACGATCCGCGGTATCTGGCTTACATCAAAAGCTGGGCAGACGCGAATATCGACGCTCAGGGGAAGATCAACCGGAAGATTATTGCGCTGGATTACATGTTGCCGGGAAATCTGATGCTGATTCTGTATCACGAGACAGGAGAAGCGAAGTACAAGGCAGCCGCAACAGAGATTTGGGACACACTAACGACAGACTATCCGCGAACGAAAGATGGCGGGTTCTGGCATGCAACGGTCCGGCAGCATCAGTTATGGCTGGATGGGACCTATATGGCGCTGCCGTTTATGGTGCATTACGGCGAGGCATTCGGAAAAGAGAAGTACGCCTATGATGAGGCGTCGAAGCAGTTATTGATCTATGCAAGCCACCTGAACGATCCGAAGTCGGGGCTGCTGTTCCATGCCTACGACGAGTCGGGAGCGCAGAAGTGGGCCGATCCGGTGACGCATCATTCCTCTATCTTTTGGGCGCGTTCGATTGGATGGTATGGCATGGCGCTGATCGATGTGCTGGAGAAGATGCCGGCGGACCATCCGAATCGTCCGAAATTGATCGCTCTCGTCCGGCAACTGGTGCATGCGTATGCGCGATATCAGGACCCGAAGACAGGGCTTTGGTACAACGTAGTGAATATGCCGAAGGAGCCGGGAAACTGGCTAGAGACTTCGGCCTCGTCAATGTATGTCTACACGATTTCAAAAGCGGTGGAACGCGGTTACGTTTCAAAGAAATATGAGAAGGTTGCCTGCAAAGGCTATCGTGGCGTGCTGAGCGAGCTTTCGCCGAATGCGGATGGCGGCGTAGACATTGCCAATATCTGCATTGGGACGAACGTGGGGAATTTGCAGTTCTATCTGGACCGTCCGCGCAAGACGAACGACGACCATGGCCTGGGCGCGTTTCTGATTATGAACGAGCAGATGCGCAACGCTCCCTGCGTGGTAAAGATGCGGGCAAAGGCCTCCAGGGCAAAGTAGACTGTCTTTTGCATACTTTGACGGAGATGGAATGGCTAGGCGGATTGGCTGCTGGGTAAGGTTGTGGAAGCTAGCGGGATGTGCGGTATTGCTCCTGGGATTTCAGGTTTTTGGTAGAGCGCAACAGGCGACGGTGCCACAGGCTATAAGTATTACTTCGCCGATGGACTATCAGGTGTTTCAGCGGCAGAGCCGGTTGCGAGGAACGATTGTCCTGAAAGGACACGTCGCGGTCCCCGCCGATCACATTGAAGTGCGGGTAACAGGGAAGTCGCTGCTGGGGCCGCTTCCGGGGAAGTGGAAGAAAATCTCGCTTAATGGAAAGGCGGGTGACTTCAATACAAGGCTGGTGGGGGTTGCTGGCGGCTATTACGAAATTGACGTAAGGGCGATGGCGGGTAAGCGTGAGGTGGCCCAGGCAGCAGTGCCGCATGTAGGAGTCGGAGAGGTTTTTGTTATCTCCGGCCAATCGAACTCTACCAATTATGGCGAGGTTCGGCAGACCATAGCGACAGGCATGGTTTCGACTTTTAGCGGCAAAGCGTGGCGGCTGGCGAACGACCCGCAGCCGGGAGTACAGGACAAAAGCAATAAGGGAAGCTTTATTCCCGCATTTGGCGATGCAATGTTTCGCAAATATGGAGTGCCGATCGGAGTTGCATCGGTGGGCCATGGTTCCACGAGTGTGCGTCAGTGGCTGCCCAAAGGCGCTCCGGTTGAGGTGATGCCGACCAAAGAATGGTTTGTAACGCGACGCAAGGATGGTGTGCTGGTGAGTGATGGTACGTTGTTCGATGGCATGATGGAGCGCATCGGCGAGCTGGATGCGGAGCCTGGAGGGCATGGATTTCGTGCAGTGCTATGGCATCAGGGCGAATCAGATTGTCACCAACCGGCTGGTCATGAGATTTCAGCTGCGGTATATGAGCAGATGTTGAAGCAGGTCATTCAGGCGACACGAAAGCAAGCGGGATGGAATATTCCGTGGTTTGTCGCAGAGGCAAGCTATCACTCTCCAACAGATATGTCGTGCCCTTCGCTCCGAGCGGCGCAGCGGGCGCTGTGGGAGAACGGAGTTGCGTTTGAGGGGCCAGACACGGATGCATTGACCATGCAATACCGGCAGCAAAATGGGAAGGGAGTCCACTTCAACGATGCTGGGTTGAAATTGCATGGGCAGCTGTGGGCGCAGGCAGTAGAGAAGTATCTGGATAAGCAGCTTCGCTAGAAGCAATGGAAAGAAAGATGTACCTCGGCGAGCTAAACAGGTGCGGAACAACCCCCGTTTGTTGCTCGATGAGATGCCCTCGGTGGTTAAAGCCACACTGATGAAGCGATTAGATTTACGGCGGGACTGAAGTCCCCCCTTTCAAAACATAACCTTTTTCCGCAGCCTGTAAGCCACGTCCTTAATGAAATCGGCTTCTTCAGCATTCTTTGAGGTATGTCTTCATATTTAAAACTGAATGTGTTTCTATAAAAGAACAGGAAACCATTCATGAACTATTGTGTGCGTATTCGAGCGATCGTTGCAGCAGTATTCTGCGCTGCTGTGTTTTTTTGTGTCCGAACGCAGGCGGTAGCCAAAGAGAATCCCGATCCTGCGGTGGGATCGCTGAATAAAGCGGCACGGATTGAGTGGTTTCGCGACCAGGGCTTTGGTCTGTTTATCCATTGGAGTGTCGACAGCCAGCTTGGCGCAACCATCAGTCATTCGCTGGTGGGAGCCTCTGACGATTACACGAATCGGTTTTTCAATGATCTGCCGAAGACGTTCGATCCGGAGCAGTTCAATCCTCAGGCGTGGGCGCGGTTGGCCAAGGTTGCAGGTGTGCGTTATGTGATGTTCACGACCAAGCACCACTCAGGCTTTGCAATGTACGACACCGCGACGACTTCGTTTGGTGTGATGCATACGCCGTTTCATCGCGATATTACGGCTGAGGTCTTCAAGGCTTTTCGTCAGCAGGGAATTGCTCCCGGAGTTTATTTTTCTCCTGACGATTTTTACTGGCTGCATACACACGGCAAAGTGATTGAGCGCGAGGTGCCAGAGGTGCAGCCGGTGAATAATCCCGGATTGATGGCCTATGACAAGGCGCAACTTCGGGAACTGCTGACCAAGTATGGACCGATCGATCTGCTTTTTCTGGATGGAGGGTTTACGGGCTTGCGCGAGCTGGCCTGGAAGCTACAACCGAATATTGTAGTGACGCGTGGCGCAATGGAGACTCCGGAGCAGCGTCTGCCAGGTGTAGCGCCTGAAGGCCCGTGGGAGTCGTGCGTTACGATTGGCGACGCATGGCAGTATCAGCCGCAGAACGATAACTACAAATCGGGCCGGGAGCTGATTCGGATGCTGATTCATACTCGCGCCAAGGGCGGCAACCTATTGTTGGATGTTGGGCCGAAGCCGAACGGGGAACTTCCGATTCAGGAAGAAGACCGGCTGCGCGAGATTGGGCTTTGGATGTTCGTCAACGGAGAGGCTATCTATGGCGTGCGCCCCTGGGTAGTAACCAATGAAGGCGACATCTGGTTTACGAAGAAGAAGAATGAAGACACCGTTTATGCCATGGTGGATTCGGACAAGGCATGGCCGCTGGGCAGGTGGCAAGATATTGTGCTGCACTCCGTGAGTGCAACTGCGAAGACGGAGATCACCGTTCTGGGGGAGAGCGGAAAGGTCCTGGAGTATCATCCGGGCGTTGATCCCAAGCCAACCTGGGAGATGAAGGCCGATGGACTGCACATCCATGCGATGCGAGCGCAGAGATTGCAGGACAATAACCGCTGGCCGAATCCTGTTGTGCTGCGCATCACGAATGTAAAGCCAGCCTCATCCGGAAAATAGCCACGAACGAACTTGGGCTCCTCAAGGTCCGCCTTATCGTGTGGTATGACCAGTTCAGTGGCCGGATGATTTGTTGAGAATAAAACCATATTTTTCAATATAGAAAAATAAGATCTGATCTGTGAGGGCTTTTCCGGCGAACCAAATGGTCTGTCCAGCAATCCAAGCGTTTGCTCGGACTGGGCTCCCTTAAATTTATTTCAATGTATGAAAAAAAATAGTGATTAGTAAAAAATTTCTTGACAGCGATTTTTCTGCCTCTATAGGATGCATCAGTCACCTTCGCTACATTCCCAGAGGCCGGACAGGAGATATTCGATGGACAAGTTTTATGCAATTTGTAATAAGACCGCACTAAAAGCGGCGATCTTGAGCAGCTTGGTAATGTTATGCACGCTTCTTATGACAGCCGCAGGCAGAGCGCAGCAGTCCTCGGCGTCAGTTACAGGTCTGGTAAAGGACTCGACTGGGGCGAATATCGCGGGCGCGCAGGTGAAGTTGAACAACGTTGAGACCAATGTGCTGCGGCAGACGACGTCGAATGGCTCCGGTAACTACACCTTTCTGAACGTACCTCCGGGCCGTTACACGCTTGAGTTTTCGGCGAAAGGATTTCAGTCGGTCAAGATCAATCCGTTTGATCTGAACGTCAACCAGACGGTGACACTGGAGGGAACGCTGAATGTAGGCAGCGTTGACACCTCGGTGTCGGTGGAAGCGGAAGGCGCCTCTGTGGAGAGTTCAACCTCGGAGCTTGGCTCCGTCATTGCGCAGAAGCAGGTGCATGATCTGCCGCTCAACGGGCGCAATTTTACGCAGTTGCTGACGCTAACACCTGGCGTTATTCCGATTAGTGTTGGCCAGAATCGTACGGCGAGCAATACGGCGGTAACTCCGGGGTCGGACTTTACGTTTCCCTCAGTAAACGGACAGGGAAATCGCGAGAACTATTTCATGGTTGACGGCATGAATGACCAGCAGGCCTGGTACAACACCTATGCGGTCGCGCCGATTATCGATTCAATTCAGGAGTTCAAGGTTAATTCGCACAACGATGCGCAGTTCGGCCAGGTAAGCGGCGGTGTAATCAATGTGGCAACCAAGGCCGGCACAAACGCGTTTCACGGTTCGGCATGGGAGTACATTCGCAACAATGCGTTTGATGCAAGAGATCATTTCCAAACCACGGTGACGCCATATCATCAAAACCAGTTTGGCGGCACCCTGGGCGGACCGGTATGGATTCCGAAGCTATACAACGGGCGAGATAAGACGTTCTTCTTTGTTGCCGCTGAAGGCTTCCGCTATTCCAAGGCGCAGACCTCGAAGTTCAATGTTCCAACTCCAGAAGAGTTGAACGGCGACTACAGCGCTTTGCTGGCAATGCCGGGAGGAAAGGGACAACTGTATAACCCAAAGACTGGCCAGCCATTTCCCAACAATCAACTGGTAGATGAAAATGGCAAGTCCATGCTGGACCCTGCCGCTGTCGCTTATGCGAAGGCGGTATTGCCTGCTCCGATCGTGATTCCGGGCGATCCAACCCATAACGCGCAGAACTCTGGCGCGACGAGGACGACGCAGTGGAATTACAGCGGACGAATTGACCAGAATGTCGGAACCAAGGACTTCATCTTCTTCCGGTACTCAGGGCAGGAGATTGATTCTTCTTCGCCGGCTTCACTGCTGCACTTGTTCAATACCAGCCAATTGCCTTCCCAGCAGTACGGTGCGAGTTGGGTGCACATGTTCAATCCGACGACGAGCCTGCAGGTGCAGTATGGGCGGGCGCATGTGGAATTGAATTCAGCGGCGGCGTTTGACATTAAGAATGTCATCGGTATTTATGGTGTGGACCCATCGCTTTCCAGCTTCATCAAAGGGCTCACGCTGATGCCAAACCTCAATGTTTCGGGATATTTCTCTGGTGGAGAGAACTCGAACCCTTCGGCAAACCTTTCGAGTGTTCATCAATACAAGGCTACATTCTCGAAGACACTGGGTAGCCATCAGCTTCAAGCGGGCGGAAGCTGGGATCAGATCAACTATGGCGCGATTCTACGCAGTGGAACTATCACATTTGGCGCTGCTCAGACCTCAGGCGTCGATCCGAAGACCAAAGTTGCTTCGACGGGCGATGCCTCGGCCTCATTTCTGCTTGGATATCCAAACGATGCCAATAAGAGGAATATCAATATTACCGAGCGGCCGGGCGGAATCATGAGCTTCTATGTGCAGGACAGCTGGAAGGTTACATCTCGCCTGACGGCAAGCTATGGCCTGCGTTATGACCGCACGTTCATCCCTGCCTACGGCAAGGAGAACACGGTAGGACAGCAGGGAAGCATTGAGACGGGCGATTACGACTTCAATAACGGGACTTATATTCTGCAGGTTGCGCCTCCTTCATGTGACGAGAGAGGTCATGCGCCATGCCTTCCTGCCGGATTGCCGGAGCATGTTGTGGTCAGCCCAAATAAAAAGATTCTGCATGACACAACGACCAACTGGGGACCGCGGTTTGGATTGGCGTACCGCGTCAACGACAAGATGGCGATTCGCGGCGCTTTCGGAATCTTCTATGACAACTGGGCTGCGGCAATTCAGTTGACGCAGAACTATCAAGGATCGTGGCCCGACGTCGCGACGCTGGATACAGGGCAGATCAACGCCAAAGGGCAGCAGTACACCGATCCGCACAATCCATTTGGCACGACCGCAGCGCAGCTGCCACCACCGACGCCTTTCAACTACACCGATCCCAAAACGGGCAAGCTGGTGCTAGGCACGAATAATTACTATGTCGATCCCAAGGTAAAGAATCCTTACTCGGAGCAATATAACCTGGGTATCCAGCAGCAGTTCGGCACGAGTACAGTCTTTTCGTTGAACTATGTCGGATCGCAGTCACATCGGCTGGACATTGGGGGTTACTACAACACGGGTATGCCTTCTCCGTACCCAATGTATGACAAGCGTCGCGCTAACCAGGTTGGACCGAATGGACCGCAGCAGAATGGCCAACTCTATGGTTATATGCCCGCAGTGAAGTCGTGGGACCGCTCGATTGGCAACGGCAACTACAACGCCCTGCAGGCATCGTTCTCAAAGAGCATGAGCGGCGGTCTGGCGTATACGGCCTCTTACACCTGGAGCAAAGCAATTGATGAAGGCCAGTCGGGCTACTTCGGAGTGGAAGGAAACCAGCTTCACAATCCTTACAACATTCGCGAGAGCCGGAGCGTGGCTGCCTATAACATTCCTCAGTTCCTGTCGGTGAGTGTGAACTACGATCTGCCGATTGGAAAGAACCGGCGCTGGTCTACCGGAAACGGAGTGGCGGATTACGTTCTTGGCAATTGGCAGGTCAATACTGTTCTGCAGGCCCGGTCCGGCCAGAACTATACGATTACTGCTTCCGGAGATATTGCCAATACCGGAAATGGAAATACGTATGTTCGCGGATTGGTGCTCGGGAATCCGAAGATCAATAACCCATCGGCAAATGAATGGTTCAATACGGCGGCGTTCGGCCTTCCGTATGCAACCGTTGATAAGAATGGAAATGTCAGCGAAGACCCAACGATTGGAACTGGCAACAGCGGACGCAACAACATGCAAAGCCAGAACTTCTATAACGTGGATTTTTCGGTGTTCCGTCAGTTCCCGATTAAAGATAACCTTCATGCGGAGTTCCGCGCTGAAGCATTCAACGTACTGAACCATACGGTTTTGGGTACACCGAACGCATCGGTCAATGCTGCGAAAGGTGCTTTTGGAACGATTACAGGTACGGCGAGCGATGCACGTTTGCTCCAGTTCGCTGCAAAGCTGGTTTTCTAAGCTCATAACTACTTAGCTCAAATGGCGCGGAGTTTCCTCCGCGCCATTTTTGCTGATCAGCTATTTGGTGAGAATTTATCAGCTGTTCCAAACGCGAAGTGCAACAAAACAAGGGAGACTGAGAGCGGACAGGCGGGATGTTGAGCTGGCAGGAAGTAGAGCTGCGATGCGATGTAATCCCAAGAAGATGCTTGAGAAGAGGCGGAACGACAACCAAATTGTGGCAGGGTGATTCTCATGAAATGAGGAGGTATTATGGCCACTCAACCTATAACTTATCCGACTACTCCTACCCTGGTTATTTCCGCAAATCGGTCTTTCTCCTGGTCAGGCATCTTTGCGGGGACATTTCTGTTTCTCGCCATCGAAGCCACGTTCAGCATATTAGGGGTTGCTATCTTTGCGACCGCTACGAATCCGAACGCGGCCACTCCAGTTGGACCGGGCATCAGCATCGGAGCGGGAATATGGATGGTAGTCCTTTCCATTATTGCCCTTTACTTTGCCGGCAAGCTGGCAAGTAAACTCTCGGGAGCAGTCACACGTAATATCGGCATGTATGCGGGGCTGGTCACGTTTGGGATGTGTATCTTTGCTTCGATTTTGATTGCTCCGCTGGCGATGGGTAACACCGTGGGAGGCGCCACTGCTATCGCGGCATACACCAGCCCATCCGGTCTCGCCGATATGCTTATGAAGGGTGGATACTGGCTCTTTGCAGCTTTGGTTCTCGGCATGATTTCAGCGGCATCTGGCGGCATTCACGGAGCGTGGATGAGCGATCGTACACCTTCGGATCGCATCAATGAGACCGAGACCAAGAGGGCTGCCTAAAACTCTTGGTCAATAGCCGATGTTCTTAAGCGCCTCCGGCCCGAGCCGTTCACGAAGCTGCTCAAGATAGAGGCTGGCGGGAACGACTGGCCGGTTCTGCGACTCGATGATTCCCTGAGGGAGCATTGGCAGAGGCGGCCCGGGATTGAAGGTGGGCATGGCGCGCTTCGTCTGCTCTCCACGATTTCCAACGGACCAGTTTGCCGATCCGGGTGGCATCTGAATAAGGTACGATTTGGCGGAATTATTCCATGCCACTCCCCATCCGATTGCCCAGCCGTGGCCTGAACCCATCTCTCCGCGGTTCATGAAATCGATGCCGCCATCGGGTACCTGCGTGCTATCAACGAGCAGGCCGGTTGCCCAGCGCTGGTGCGGCTGCACGTGACCATCGCCATGGAAGATGCAGTTCAGCACAACGTTGGGACCCTGTTCATGAGCGCCTGTTGCGACGTAGAAGACATTGTCGCCAATTGCGGTGCAGCGGTTGATGAGAATCTGCGTGCCATTGATGGAGAAGTCTGCGGGCTTTGCATGGCCCTCGATGGGGACGCTTTGCGTGACGTTGACGCGGTCGATGGTGATGCGCTGCGTGTCCTTGCCGGCACTTACGGCTTCCGTCGTATCCACGATATCGAGATTACGTACCCAGCTATCTTTCGCAGATCGCATTTGGATTGCATTGAAGTGGTGTCCTGACAGCGTGGATTTCAATGCAGGTGCGACAATGCGCAGATCCTCGATGCCCACCTGTTCAATCTGTCCGGTGTGTTGGACCTTGATTACCGTCGCTCCGGCAGGCGCGAGATACTTTGCATCGTAAGAGTCGGTGAGCGGTACATCAAGATGCAGGGTATTTCCGTCAATGGAGACGATTGTGCGCAGCGTAGTGAGACCCCCTGAGACCCAGGTTTCTTTTTTGCCATTGCGAACAAGCGTGTCCATTCCCATAAAGTGAAGCCACTGTGGAGTGACAGGGCGGACGATCTGAATGGTGTCGCCTGGTTTGAAACTGGAGGCATCGTGGACATGGAAGGACATTGTTCCGGACGGGACGTATGCATCGGCGATGGGAACAGGAGCCGCGACGGCACTTGTCTGGCTTGCACCCGAGATTGCGATACCGAGATGTGGAGAGCCAGTAAGCTCGATGACAGTGCCGGTCTCGCCTGCTCCGCTGCCGCGCAGAACAATGCCGCTGGCCTTGATCTGCAAGGGAGCGCTGCAATGATAGTGGCCAGGTTTCAAGAGAACTGCACCGCGGGAACCATCGACAATGGGAAGGCTTGATACCGCATCGATAGCGGTTTGAATCGCGGCAGTATCGTCTTTGCCAGAAGGCGAGATTCTCTCTTTTGCAGGCACCGTAGGAATGGCTACACCGCCACCCATGTATCCGGCGTAGGAAAAGTCGATGATCCTGTCGCCGGTTTTGGAGTGTTTATAAACGAGCTTGCCCGAATGGTCGAAGTGCACCCATTGGCTATGCGGTGCAGAGGGCGGACTAGCCATTGCAATGTCGGCGAATATGGCAATGGTAGCGATCGAATGCTGTACGGTCTGTGAAGATATTTTCAGGTTCATTTCGAAACCGGGATAGCCTCTGTAGTGGACGGCTTGCTTTCTCCGGCTACATTGACAGCAGACACGCTAAAACTATACGTCTGTCCGGGTTTAAGGCCGCCGATGACATCAAAGGTGACATGTTTTGTGCCTTGTAGCGCGAGGACATTTCTTCCAGTGAAATAGACCTTCCGGCCTGACGGCTGGATAGTGACGGCATAGGCGACGATGGGAGCCTGCTGCGCCTTCGGCAAGCTGGACGCCGGAGTTCCGAAATGGATACTGGCGTTGCTGTGGTCGATGTAGGCCTTGACCGAGAGCGGAGGGCCGGGAAGTTCAAACTTCTGATCGGTCGGCATGATTGCAGGCGATGGCAGTGAGGGCGCGCTGCTTCCGTGGGCATTGGTTGCGCTGACGGTAAAAGTGTAAGGTCTGCCATTGGTAAGTCCGTCAAACTTTACATAAGTCTTCTTCATGAACTCTGCAGCGGAGATTGTCGTGCTACGGCCGTTCGATGCGGTGACAGTATAGGACGTAACGGGCGAAGTTCCTTGGAAGACCGATGGGTTCCATGTGACATAAGCTGCGCCGTCAATGCCGAAGGAACCGACGCGACTCGGTGGTTCCGGAGCAGCGGGCGCGCTGAACTGCTTACGTGTTAGCCCGCTGTACTGTGGCTGCAGGCATGCATTGCTGCGAAGCGCGGCTGGAGCTTCTGAAAGTGCGGCGATGATACGGTTGCCTTCGACGCGCACCTGTTCTTTATCAGAGTCGGGATCACCTTGCTGCCACCAGTTGTTACTGATGTCGAGAGGATTGAAATTTTCGCCATGCTGGCCGTCGTAGTAGTCGCGATGACGGGAGTTGATGTTGTCGTGCTCCGTATGAAAGACAACATTGTTGCGGATGGTGATCATCGCCGAACCGTTATCGGTATAGATGCCATGGCCTGAGCTATATTGATCGCGGATAACATTGCCGGTAATCTTTTCGCCGTCGGCGAGGTCTTTTCCAGTACGGCCCTGGGTGTAGATGCCTCCGCCATCGGAGAGGACGAGCATGAAGTCGTGGATGGAGTTGTCGGAGATGACGTTATTGGCAGAGTTGTTGGCCTGACCGGGCAGCCTGATCTTGTCGGGCCAGCCTCCCCAGCCAATGGAGATGGCTGCGTAGGGCAGATGATCGAACTCATTGTGCGTGATAACCGTGTTTCTGGCATAGCCGACGACGATGCCGATGCCTCCGCGATATTCAGCGCCGATATTGCGGAAGAGATTGTTTGCGATTCGGTTGTCGTTCGTGAAGCTGGAGATAGAAGCCAGAGGAGCTTCTACTCCTCCGAGTTGGAGACCATTGCCGGAGATATCGGTGAAGATCGATCCCTCAACTACGTTTTGTTGAGAACCGGTGGCGAAGTCCAGACCTGCTGCACCAAGGTGAGTGAAGACGTCATTCAAAAACTGAATGTGCCGATCGAAAGCGACGCTGATGTTTCCTGGGGCTTTGGTCCAGTTGGCGTAAGGACATGCGCCGCCCGGGACGAGTTTGCAGAGGCCCTGCTTTGCATAACCATCTTTGCCGGTGACCTGGTAATTTGCCTGAATTTCTGAAAATCCAGTCGGAGTGCTGGGGCCAAGCCAGGTTGCGTAGGAGAATTGGACGCCCGAGAAAATTACATCGTGAATAGGGTTCGATGCCGTGCCCTTGATCTCAACGAGAGATTGGAGCACAGGGACTTCGACATCCGCATGCGTGAGGTCTTCTCCGCGACGCGGAACATAGTAGATGGTAGATGCGGGGCGATCGAAGTACCACTGCCCCGGCGTTCCCAGAAGCTCATATGCATTCTCGACATACACAGGCTGCTTGCCGACGCTCATAGGCCCGACGAGATTTGCGGTGCGCTCTCCACTGGGCAGCATGACTCGTTTGGTGGAGTTGTCCCAGCAGGGCTGCGCCATGGTGATGGTGGTTCCGCTGATGGATGCAATGGGGCAGCGAGGTTCCGTCCAGGAACCGAGGCCTTCTGATGGAGTGTTCCAGATGGCGTTTCCGCCGGTGTAGACGAACTCGATGTCGGAGATGTTCTTCCAGTGGCTCATAGTCGGATCACTGGCAAGGTAGCCTGTCGGCGTCATGTGTAGAGATACAGGCACAAGCCCACGGGTGCGCTGGGCGCGAACACCATTGACGTAGAGCTGACGGCTATTGGCGAGAGCGGCTGGTGTGTGCGCTTTCCATAGGTTCCGCTTTGCATCGATGAGCGTCCAACCGGTGATCTGCACGGCGCCGCTGATGATGGGCCGCTCTGAACCATTCGCAGTAAAGCTAATCCCGGAGTCTTCAGGCGAGAGCACCAGTGGCTGGGTAAGACGATAGACGCCTCCGGCGAGCAGTATCTTATTTTGCTGTTGTGCGCGTGCCAGATCGCGGGCGTGTGCCAAGGTGCGAACCGGATGCTTAGCTGTACCGGAAGCAGTGTCGTTTCCATGGGGAGAGACATAGACCTGTGCCATTGCCGATGAAGCGCAGAGCAATGTCGAGCAGAGGGCAAGCGTGGCAAGGCAGCTTTGGAGAGCAGATAGAGAATATTTACTTTGCACGCAGCATTTTTACCATATTCGACGCATAGTTGGCTTTTGTATGCGAAATATAATTTTTACTTGCAATCAATAATTGCCCAAGAGAACACGAGCCCTGCGAGAAGTCTGGAATTCTTTCCGTGAAAAAGTAATTTTATTCTTGACAATTGCTATTTCGCATCAGTAAAAGGGCTGTTAGCGAAGAGGTTGTAGTCGCGTTTCCCGACACAAGACAGGATCGAAGACAGATGGATTCATTGAAGATCAGCCGGCGAAATATGCTTTTGGGTACCGGCGCGTCATTGGCGGCGCTTGCCGTAAATGGACAGGCACAGACGAAGACAGCAGATCCACCCGATGCGGCTCCGGCGGCCACTCCAGACCAGATTCGCCGAATGCAGTGGTGGCATGCGGCAAAGTTCGGCATGTTCATTCACTTTGGTCTTTACAGCCTTCATGCGCGTCATGAGTGGGCGATGGAGAATGAGGCAATTCCTATTGGGGAATACCAGGCGCTTGCGCCAAGATTCAATCCCAAGCCAGGCTTTGCTCGCGAATGGGCGAAGCTGGCCAAGAGGGCGGGGATGAAGTACATGGTGATGACGACCAAGCACCATGAAGGCTTCTGTAATTTCGATACGAAACTGACCGATTATTGCGCAACAAAGCAGGGGCCGAAGCGCGACCTCGTAAAGGAATATGTCGAAGCGGCACGAGCAGAAGGGCTGCACGTCGGATTCTATTACTCATTAATGGATTGGCACCATCCCGATGGTGCTCGTTGTGCAACGGATGAAGCAGCACGCAAGCGCTTCGTCGAATATACGCATGGCCTGATTCGCGAGCTGATGACGAATTACGGCAAGATCGATGTGCTGTGGTACGACGTCGCGTGGCCTTTGGACGCGAAGGGCTGGGAGTCTGAGCGCATGAACAAGATGGTGTTTGAGTTGCAGCCAGACATCATTGTGAACAACCGGAACAAGCTGCCGGGAGACTTCTCCACTCCTGAGCAGAAGATTGTTGCAGAGACAGGTGGTCGCGCGTGGGAGAGCTGTATGACACTGAACGATAGCTGGGGCTATCAGCGTGCCGATGATAACTGGAAGTCATCAAAGACGATTGTTCGCAATCTGATCAAGTGCGCCAGCGGTGGTGGAAACTACTTACTGAACATCGGACCGAAGCCGGACGGATCGGTACCAGTAGAGTCGGTTGAGGTGCTGAATGAGGTAGGCAAGTGGATGGACACGAATGGTGAGACGATCTATAAGTCTGACATCTGCCAGCCGCACCGGTCTTCCTATGCGAGCTTTACCCGGACGGGCAATACGCTGTTTATGCATGTGCACTTCTGGCCAGGGGGCGACGTTGCGATCTCAGGATTGAGGACGAAGGTGAAGTCGGCCCATTTTCTTAAGAACAAGCAGAGTGTGAAGTTTACTCAGGATCCCTATCGGGTCCACCTGGTCGGGTTGCCGATGGAGGCTCCCGATTCGCCGGTCACCACGCTTGTGTTGGAGTGCGAGAGCGAGCCAGTGCAGGACACCGACTTTGTACGCCGGGAGAAGCCGCGCGCCGGTGTCTAAATGCAATTCTCCTGTTACCGGGGATTGGAAGATTCTGAGGAGTGCCGTTTTCCGTGAAAGAAAACGACCACATGCCCAAAGTCAGTCCGAGACATAAACAGGAGAATTGCTCAACGCAAGAGTTGTAACCTCCAGGCTTCGCCACGATACCACTCAGGCGGGGCCTTATTTTTTTGCTCTTGTACGTGTTGGCTTCGGCTGCGCCTCTTCTTCTGCCGCAAGGCGTGCACCGGTGGCCTCGGATATTTGCTGACTCGCTTTGCGTAGTGTAGCGATGGCTTCCTGTACTCCGATATTGTCTTCCATGCGTTTTACATAAGGAACGGTGAGGCCTGCCACGGCGTTTCCATGCGCGCTGAGAATGGGATAGCTGATATTGATAACGCCATTGATCTCGTAGCTGGCGCGACGCTCATATCCGCGAGAACGAATTTTGGCAAGATGCTCCTCCAGGTCAGCAGGCTTCTTCTTCTTTGTTTCAAGGGCCCACTCGTCTACTGTTCTCTGGCAGGTGTCCGCGTCCTGATGCGCAAGAATCACATGACCGGTAGCAGCATGCATCAGATCCACCTTGGAGCCAACCTTTACCGATAGGCCAGGTGACTCGGGGGAATCGACTTGCGCAATAATGACGACCTGTCCACCATCGAGCACACCAAGATGGCACGACTGGCGCAACTCATGCGCGACCCAGTGCATCACGGGCAGCGCTTCGGTGATGAGGCGTTTGGTGGGAGGATGCTCCTGCGCCAGCCGAAAGAGCCGAAGGGTGAGTTGATAGCGCTCCTTGTTTGCGGACTGCGCAAGATAGCCGCGTTGTTCCAGGCAGAGCAGCATACGAAATATCTCCGAGACGGTGCGGTTCAGCCGCCGGGCTACTTCACTCACGGTAAGGCCGTCGGGGGTGCTGGCGAACAACTCCAGGATGTCTAGGCCTTTTTCAAGCGCTGGTGTCGGGTAGTACCGCTTTACCGCAGATTTCGTTCGAGCCATCAAATGTATCCAAAATCGAAGGATTTAATCCTTCCCAAGGTAACAAATGTTTTGCCTTGCGTGCTGATTTTTCAAGAGAAAGCGCGGAATAGGCCATGTTCGTAAGGGAACCCAGATTAGCTCACAGTAAGATGTAAATTCAATCCTGTTGCGATATACTATCTTTATGACTGCGCAATCTTCTTCTCAGGCGCTTTCCTCCGATCCGGTTTCAACTCAGGCTGACGCCCCGATTCGGAATCTGGCATGGTTTCGTTACAATCTGCGCAAGTTCTTGCGATTCAGCGAGAAAGCAGCGCGGCAGTGTGGCGTGACTCCGCAGCAGCATCAATTGATGCTGGGGGTGGCTGGATACACAGGCCGGGGCACAGCGACAGTATCGGAACTGGCAGAATTTCTGCAGGAGCGGCACAACTCGGTTGTTGGACTGGTAGAACGAGCGGCGCAGCGTGGATTGGTACGCAAGGACCACGATGTGCGCGATCGAAGA